>JAGTVA010000089.1 GCA_018224445.1 Saprospiraceae bacterium | reverse complement strand
GCTGTTCAGGTCGGATAAAAACACCGCTTTTCCCTATGAGTTGAATGAAAAGATAAGCATAAATACTTCCACACTTGGCACGCAGTTTTACTATTATTTTTACGATTGGGAAGTCAAGGGCCTGGGGATGGATTGTGAATCGGAGAGAATTTCTTTTACGGTGGATTACGACACTACCACTACAGAGACGAGGACTCCCATCGGTGGATTCACCGGAGAATTTTTGTTGTTTCACAACCCAACGGCCTCTGTATTGGAGTTGCATCCCACCGGGAATTGCACCGCTTTGAAAAACTTTAGAATATTCGATTTGTCGGGAAAATCATATTCGATTGGGAGAATGGCCTCCAACGGGCATCATTACCGAATAGAGGTGGGAGCACTGCCTGCCGGAACCTATATACTGAGCGTGGAGGCCTGCAACCAACCCCTGGAATTTTCTTTTTTCAAAGTGAATTGATGTATTCAGGGTTGTTCCCCTTTTGTCCTGCGGTCAATGGGGAAGCTTATCGCGCAAAAGGCCGTACAGCCAGGTGCCCAATACAGCACCCAGTATGGCGATTAAAATGGCGTAGTAGCCGTATCCCAGGTTGACAAAGAGCGGTCCAGGACAGGCTCCGGTAAGCGCCCAGCCCAATCCGAAAAAAGTGCCTCCGAGCAAATACCGGGTCCACGTTTTTTCCTTGGGGTTAAAAACAATGGGATTGCCGGAAAAATCCCGGAGCTGGTACTTTTTGATCAGCCAAACGCCCAGCGCCCCCAGAATTACCGCAGTTCCGATAATTCCGTACATGTGAAAATCCTGAAACCGAAACATTTCCTGTATGCGAAACCAGCTGATGGCTTCGGATTTGGCCATCACAATCCCAAAGGCTGTTCCCGCTATGATATATACTATTGCTTTCATTGAGTTTCGATTATGATTTTAATTAAAAATTAAGGGGAATAACAAATGAGTCATAGCCAATCCGCCGATGAAAAATCCGATGACGGCTACCAGCGACGGCAACTGAAGATTACTCAATCCGCTGATGGCGTGCCCGGAAGTACATCCGCCCGCATAGCGAGCTCCAAAGCCGATCAGCAGCCCCCCAATCAATAGTATCAGAAACCCACTGAGGGAAAAGGCGCTCTCCATTCCATATACCTCCAAAGGCTGCAGGCCTTCCGGCGGAGCTATCCCCAATTGGCCGAGGTCTTCTACCGTTCGCTCAGAAATCTGCACCGGTTCGCCTGTACTCAAAAACTGGTAACTGATGAAGCCCCCTATAATACTCCCCACCAGAAACAACAGGTTCCAGACCTGAGACTTCCAATTGAAATCAAAGAATTTAGCCGTTTTTCCCGCACCACAAGCAGAGCAAATGGTCCTCAGATTCGATGAGAATCCGAAACTCTTTCCCAAAAATATCAAGAACATCATAATGACGACTATTAAAAAGCCCGATATATGCCAGGGCCAGGGCTGTAATATCCATTCCATGCGATTTATTTTTGACGTATTTTTATATATGAAAAGTAATGATCGGTTTGTATAAATTGTTTATAAGTTTTTCCGCTACCGACGACTTCAACAACCGTCCGAGGCCTCTTCTTCCCTCCGTTCCAATAAACAGGAGATCCATATTGTTCATCTGGTTGAAATGGGTGACTCCGCTCGCAATATCCCGGTCTGCATGAAGGTGGAATTCAGTTTTAGATAACCCATTTAATTCCGCAAAGGTGTTCATTCTTTTCTCTACATCCTCCCGGTAAATATTTTTTTCCGTACTGACGTACAACAGGTGAGAGGTCGCGCCTAAACTGCTTTCCAAAAGCTTTAAGAGGGGCATTTGGACCGGTGGTTTGTCCAGAAAATCGTGGACGATCAGGATGTTTTTTATGACCAGGTCTGAGCGATTGCACATGAGTGACATTACCGGGACTTTGCTGATTCTGGCGATGTGCTGAGTTTCCGATCCCGAGAGCCAGCGGGTAAGTCCTGTCGCCCCTTTTGTACCCATGATAATCAGGTCAAAATGATTGCTCTCGGCGTATTCCACCAGGGTTTGGGTCCGGGGTCCAAAAAGAATATGAAAAGTATCTCCTGGACGCCGGCTTTTCAGGGAATCCATTTTGGTTTTGGCTTCCACCAGTTTTTTTACCAAAAACTGGGTGTCGTCTCCTTCAGCTACCTGAATAGATCCCGATGCGTCTTCCTCAGTGTACCCCCATTCCACTATGTGGAGAAAATGAACCTCGGTTTCGCCCGTGCTTTTGAGTTTGTCTGCCATGATGGTGGCAAAATCAGAGAGTTCTGTAAAATCCGTTGGAATTAGAATTCGCATTTTTTGATGTTTTGTTAAAAAAATAAGTTATTGTATGATGGGCCCTTTCCAGCTTACAATTCCTCCCTTTAAATGAGAAACGGAAGTGAATCCCCTTTTTGTGAGAATATTTGCTGCCGTTGCACTTCTCGCACCACTTCTGCAATACAAAAAAACAGGGTCTGATTTTTTAAGTTTTTCCATTTGCTTTAGGAATTCCGCTGACGTCAGGTCGATATTTTGAGACCCCGGCAGGTGCCCTCCTTTGTATTCTGCAGGTGTTCTGACATCTATAAGCCCGCTTTCTTTTCCTCTGATTTTTTCTGCAAAATCCCCGGCACTGAGTTCATCAAAGGATTTGGTCGATTTAAATAAGTTTAACACGTCATTTGTTTTTATTGTGAAAAGAACGGAAGCCCTCAGATTTGGCACGCGGTCAAACCTGGGGTGCTTCCTATGGGAATAAATTAAACCAGCGTACTCGGGCATACGTATTCCGTTTTGGGTATGGAGGTCAATTTGATTTGATCAAATCCCCCATCCACGTTAACCAACTGATCAAACCCCCTGGCTTTGAGTATGGAGGCAGCGATCATAGACCGATATCCTCCGGCACAGTGAAGGTACATTTTTTCGTTGGACGACAAAGTGTCCATCTCCTCATTTAAAAAATCGAGCGGGACATTGACAGCACCATCCACGTGTTCTGCTTGATATTCTCCCGGTTTTCGCACATCTACCAATTTGATTTTTCCGGGCACATAATCCTCAGCTAGCCTTTGAGGTGAGAGGGTTTCAATGGTGGTGTATTCACTCCCACTTTCCTTCCAGGCAGAGAACCCATTTTCTAAAAATCCAATGGAATGGTCGTAACCTACACGCGCCAACCTGGTCACCGCCTCTTCTTCTCTCCCTTTTTCCGAAACAATGAGGATGGGTTGACTGAGGTCTTTTATCAGTGCGCCTACCCAGGGGGCGAAGTCGCCGTCGAGCCCTATATTTATTGAATTGGGAATGTGACCCGCGGCGAAATCCTCCGGATTTCTGGTGTCGAGCACCAGGGCGCCAAACTCATTGGCGGCAGCTTCGAACTTCTCGGGACTCAGCGATTGAAGTCCACTTTCAAAAGCGGTGTCGATGCTTTCGTACCCCATTTTATTGAGCATGGCATTTTTTGGGAAATACTGGGGCGGGGCGAGTAAGCCCTCTGTAACTTCTTTTACAAAGTCCTCCCTGCTCATATTGGGTCTCAATGCGTAGTTTAGTTTCTTTTGATTTCCCAAAGTATCCCACCTTTCTTCTGATAGATTTTTTCCACAGGCAGAGCCCGCTCCGTGACCCGGGTAAATGATAACCTCCTCGGGAAGAGTCATTATTTTATTTCTCAGCGAGTCGTAAAGGTGTCCTGCCAGGTCTTCCATGGAAAGGTCGGTCTTCACCGCCAGGTCGGGTCTGCCCACATCTCCTATAAACAGGGTGTCCCCGGAAAAAATGGCGCGGTCTTTTCCTTTTTCATCTCTCAGTAGGTAAGTCGTTGACTCCATGGTATGACCCGGGGTATGGAGGACCACCAGAGTGATATCCCCCACTTTCAACTCCTCCCCATCGCGGGCGATATGCGCTTCAAAACCCGGTTCGGCGGTGGGACCAAAAACAATGGGAGCACCGGTTGCCCGTGCCAGATCGAGATGTCCGGAAACAAAATCTGCGTGGAAATGAGTTTCCAGAATGTATTTAATTTTTGCGCCGTTCATTTCAGCTTTTTTGACATAGGGAGTGTAGTCCCTCAAAGGGTCGATAACCACTGCTTCACCGCGGCTTTCAATGTAGTATGCTCCGTGTGCGAGACAGCCCGTATAAATTTGTTCTATTTTCATGGTAAATGAGATTTTATGATTTAATCATATAACAATACAAAGGTCCGTTAACTTTTTTTTTTCAGTTGTGACAAAAGTCACAGTGTTTTTTTTTTAGTTTAATTATTTGCTAATTGACCACTTTACAACCTTACTAAAAGTCCTATAAAATGGCAAGTTAGGTATAAGAGGAGCGGAAATGATTACTGTTTTACAGGTATTTTTACACCAGTGTGAAAAAAAATGTGCGAAATTTGCCCTGTTTTTCAAGGAGTTGTGTAGTGGGGTGTAAAAAAATTAGTAAACTATGCTTGTATTATAAGGTTAATAGAATTACCTTTGCACTCGCTTAACCCGGATTATTCATGAGGGGTTTGTTGTGAAAGGCTAGAGGCCAATAGAAATGGGGGCTTTGTGAGTATTTTTTTCCGCAGTCGTAGCCTTCGCTACGGAGAGGACAGAAAATCGAGCAAGTACACATTTATGAAGGTATATAGCCTTGTAATAGAAGGCTTCACGAATAATCCGGAAAACAATAGTATTTAACAATAAACAAATAAGCCGTGACTAAATTGAGTTACAAGACCAAATCGATGCGAAAAGAAGACGTAAACCACAACTGGTTTGTCGTCGACGCAGAGGGAGAGACCGTAGGTCGGTTGTCTTCCAGAATCGCACATGTATTGAGGGGAAAACACAAAGCCTGTTACACCCCACATGTGGACTGTGGCGACTGTGTGATCGTCCTGAATGCCGATAAAATTCGCTTTACCGGAAATAAAATAAACGTCAAGGAATACCTTAGTTATACGGGGTATCCGGGAGGCCAGCGAAGCATTACTGCAAAGGAATTACTCGCTAAGCACCCCGAGCGCGTCATTGAAAAGGCGATCAAGGGAATGTTGCCCAAGAACAGCCTTGGAAGAAGTATGTATAAAAAATTATTTGTCTATACCGGCACGGAGCACCCGCATCAAGCTCAGAAGCCTGAACCCTTTAAATTTTAATAAATTATGGAAATGATCAATGCATTAGGCAGAAGAAAAGCCTCCGTAGCGAGGGTTTTTTTACGCAATGGAGAGGGGAAAATTAAAATCAATGGCAAATCGGTTGCCGAATACTTTCCGCAAATCCATATACAAAGTAGGGTTACTGAACCCTTTGAGGTCGCTAATATTGAAAATTCTTTTGATATTGCTATCAATGTCAAAGGCGGTGGTTTTAAAGGACAGGCTGAAGCTATCCGATTGGCCATATCCAGAGCGCTGGTGAAAATCAATGAGGATTTTAAAAAGCCGCTCAAGGACAAAAAATTACTGACCAGAGACGCCAGAGTGGTGGAGAGGAAGAAGTACGGAAGACCGAAAGCGAGAAAAGCCTTCCAGTTCAGTAAGCGTTAATTTTTTCTGTAATTTATATCTTGAAAAATTCATCAATCATGAATATACCAAATAACGAAGAACTTTTAAATGCAGGTGTACATTTTGGGCACATGAAGAAGAAGTGGAACCCCAAAATGAGGCCTTATATATTTATGGAGCGCAAAGGGATTCATATCATCGACCTCAACCGCACCCTGGAAGCTATGGAAGAAGCGGCTGAGAATATGAGAAATCTGGCGCGCTCCGGTAAGAAAATTATGTTCGTAGCCACTAAAAAGCAGGCCAGAGACATCGTTGCCAACGCTGCTAAAAGCGTTAATATGCCCTATGTCACCGACCGTTGGTTGGGTGGAATGATGACCAATTTCGCTACCGTTAGACGCTCTGTGAAAAAAATGCAGAATATCGATCGCATGCTTTCCGATGGCTCTTACACTAATATCACTAAAAAGGAGAAACTGACGCTGGGAAGAGAAAGGGATAAAATTAGAAAAGTACTCGGGGGAGTGGAAGACCTCAACCGATTGCCCGGGGCTCTTTATATCGTGGATATTGTTCACGAACACCTCTCCGTTGCCGAAGCGACAAAACTAGGTATAACTACTTTTGGGTTGGCGGACACCAATTCTGATCCCCGAATTATTGACTATCCCATTCCCGCCAACGACGACTCCTCCAGATCAATTGAAATTATTACCAATTATCTGACAGAGGCCATCAAAGAGGGATTGAACGAGAGAAGCAAGGCCAAGGAAGAAGTAACAGCCAGCTAAAACTAATTTTTTAAATTCTAACAATATACTAAATGAGTACAGTGAAAATTACAGCTCAAGATGTAAAAAAATTGAGAGATATGACGGGAGCCGGTATGATGGATTGCAAACAGGCTCTTACCGAAGCAGAAGGCGATTTCGATGCCGCTGTGGATATACTTCGTAAAAAAGGACAAAAACTTTCCGCCAAAAGAGCTGAAAGAGAAGCTAAAGAAGGGGTGGTGGTCGCTCTTGTGGACGATGCTAAGAGCAGAGGTGTCGTGATCAGACTGAGCTGTGAAACCGACTTCGTAGCCAAAAATGAGGATTTTGTAAAATTTACAGAGAAAGTTACTCAATTGGCTCTAGATAAGAAACCAGGGGGTAAAGAAGAGATATTGGCCCTGAATTATGGAAGTATTACAGTTGGAGAAGCCATTGTAGAACAAGTCGGTAAAATTGGGGAAAAAATTGAATTGGCTGAATATATGAGATTGGAAGCCCCCCTCGTAGTTTCGTATATTCACTTTGGAAACAGAGCCGGTGTTGTCGTAGGCTTGAATAAAACCGGAGAGAAGATAGAGGAAGCGGGTAAAATGGTGGCTATGCAAATTGCCGCTATGCGCCCCATTGCAGTAGATAAAGACGACATCTCCGCTGAGGTCATCGAAAAAGAAATTGAAATTGGAAAAGAACAGGCCAGAGCCGAAGGTAAGCCCGAAGCAATACTGGAAAAAATTGCCCTGGGCAAACTCAATAAGTTTTACCAGGAATCGACTTTACTCAATCAGGCCTTCATAAGCGACCAGAAAATATCGGTAAAGCAATATCTACAAAGTGTAGATAAAGAATTGACCGTGACAGGGTTCTGTCACACCGAAAACGGATAAATAGGAAAAAAAAAGCGAATGATTTTCATTCGCTTTTTTTTTGCCCGGAACACAAAAAGGCACCAGCTGTAAACGAGATATTTACCTGGAAGGAGCAGCTGTTAAAAACCTTTCTTCTTTGGGAGTGCCCCGGGGAATATGGAGAGGTGTGCTGTTGAAGATGTTGTAAGTATTGAAAATTTGTGCATTATGTATGCCGCCCAAAAATTTAAAACATGAATTTAAAATACAAGCGTGTATTGCTTAAACTGTCCGGCGAGAGCCTGATGGGAAAAAATGGTTTTGGCATCGATGCCGATATGCTCTCTCATTACGGAACTGAAGTGAAAAGCCTGATAGATGCCGGAGTAGAGGTTGCTATTGTCATAGGTGGAGGGAATATTTTTCGGGGCCTTCAGGCTGAAAAGTCTGGAATTGAACGGGTTCAGGGTGATTATATGGGGATGTTGGCGACGGTGATTAACGGGATGGCACTGCAATCCCATTTTGAACAAATCGGACTGTTTACCCGCCTGATATCCGCTATAGAAATGAGGCAAATCGCCGAACCCTATATCCGAAGGAGAGCCATAAGGCACCTCGAGAAAGGTCGGGTGGTTATTTTTTCTGCCGGTACCGGTAGCCCTTACTTTACCACCGATTCTGCCGCCGCACTGCGCGCCAATGAAATGAATGTGGACGTAATCCTCAAGGGAACCAGGGTAGATGGCATTTATACCGCCGATCCCGAAAAATTTCCCGAAGCCACCAGATTTGATAAAGTTTCCTTTTCGAAGGTGATTAATTCAGGACTCAATGTAATGGATATGACTGCCTTTACTCTCTGCAAGGAAAACGATCTGAGTATCGTGGTTTTCGATGTGGGGATACCGGGCAATATGCTTAAAATTGTATCCGGAGAGGCAATCGGTACCCTGGTCGAAATTTAATGACTTGAGTTCTATTATTATTCCGAAGCATAATTCATTGAAAACTCCCCAGGCTAGGCTCTTTTTTGAAGATTTAGCGGGCTAAATCAAGAAAAAGGAACGACGTATGGGGAGGAATTCTATGAATACTATTCTTTGAAACTACTGAAATAATAAATAATAGCGATAACACCAACAGGTTTAGTATTACTGATTTTATTAAACATTGAATTGCAATTATTTATGCGAGATGGAATAATCGAACTCAGGTTAACAGGCCGCTTTAACTCCGGCCGTTATTCCCCACAGCCCAGAGTGGCGATGAATAAATTTTCTACACCGGCTTCAAGTAATTCGAGGCCACAACTCTCCAGTGTTGCACCGGTAGTGACCAGGTCGTCGATAAGCAGTATATTCTTACCTTTTAGTTCTTCCGGTTGACACACTTCAAACAGGGATTGGCTGTTCTGTATCCTTTTGTCTCGTGTGAGCTTGGTTTGGGAAGGGTTGTTTCGCGTGCGTATTACTGCCCCGGGCAACCAATTCACATCCAGACTTTCCGACAAGCCAATGGCCAGGTGGTCGCATTGATTAAACCCCCGAATCGCTTTTTTGGCGGGGTGAAGGGGGATAGGAACAATCGCATCCACTCTTTTAAAAGCGGGGGATTGGGCGAGGTAGTACCCCATTATTTCACCCATTTTTACTGCTATATCACTTCTCCCTTCGTATTTAATGCGGTGTAGAATTCCGCGAATCCCTCCCGAAGAACTGAAATAGTAAATGGCCGCTGCAGCCCGAATGGGAATTCTGCCCCAAAAAATGGCCGCCACTTCGTTGTGCTGTGGATTTCGGTGGTGATTGGTGAGTGGGAGATCTGAGAGACACTTGAGACATAAAAAATGGTTCCTTACGGGCTGATCCATGCAGCAGGAAGGACAGAGCTCGGGGTAAATCAGGTCGATTATTCCGGATATTTTTTTTATTTGACTGAGGAGTGCCACTTTTAGATGTTTTTCTATTATTAGGTGTGGTAACTCCCACATAATGTACCCATGGATTTAGGTATTAAAAAAAAATCAGAGGCCAATCCACAACTGGAATGTCTCTGATTTCTATATGGTGCCCATCGGGACTGCTACTCCCTTAAATGGATAGTTATTCTATAAGGGTTACCGGAACATTCTTAATATTGCCATTTCTGGAGATGCTCACCATGAAAGTATCTCCCGCTCTGGAAGCACCGATCATAGCCTGTAGATCGCCTGCACTATTGATATCTTTTCCGTCCACTGCTAAAATGATATCGTTGGGCAAGAGGCCTGCTTTTGAGGCGGAACTCTGATCCAATACATCGATAATTAAGGCTCCGGTAGTGATATTGGAGCCGATTTCATCGGCCAGTGAGGCATCCATTTCCGAAATGGTTACCCCGAGAATTGCCCGGCGGTAATACCCGTGTTCTATGATGTCGTCGACGATCTTGGCCGCTAAATTAATAGGTATGGCAAAGGAATATCCCGCGTACAAGCCGGTGGGTGTAGCTATGGCCGTATTGATTCCCAACAGTCTCCCCTGATCGTCCACCAGGGCACCTCCACTATTTCCGGGATTGACTGCGGCATCAGTTTGGATAAATGCCTCAATACTTCCCTCTGAATCTATGATGTTCAGATTTCTGCCTTTGGCAGATACGATACCCGCAGTAACGGTAGAAGTTAGGTAGTCGAATGGATTTCCCACGGCCAATACCCAGTCACCCACTCTGCTTTTGTCTGAATCGGCAAATTCAAGGGTGGGGAGATCGGTCGCTTCAATTTTTAAAACAGCCAGATCTGTGGTTTCGTCCCTGCCTATCAATTCTGCAGAAAACATGCGGTTGTCGTTGAGGGTAACCGTGATTTCATCGGCGAATTGCAGCACGTGGTTGTTGGTAACCACATACCCCTCGGGAGAAATGATTACTCCGGAGCCCGATCCTCTCCTCTGATAGAATTCCGGGTTTCTGGGACTTCTGCTCAATGGCTCGTCACCGAAGAAGTCTCTGGGGATCATGTCCTCAAATCTAAAAAACCGATAAAAAGGGTGATTTTGTTGCTGCTGTCGCATTCGTTCCTGTGCCTTTTCTGCACTCTCTGCGGCTCTGATGTGGACCACAGCCGGGGTGGCTTTTTCGGCGGCATCTGCAAAGGAAACCGGCATTCTGAGGGAAGTGATTTCTGACCTGTCAGCAACTTGCTGAACCCGGGGACTATCCCACTGAAGATCGCCGGGACGTATATCCTCTTGCTGAAAATATTGAAAACCACCCAGTGCGATTAATCCTCCAAAAATTCCCGATAAGATAAACCCTGTAAGTTGTTTCATGATTTTCTGTTTTTTTTGGTTCGTATACAAAACAAGCATTAGCGCTTTTATTGCTTTAATTCCGGAGCGATTAACGATATTTTAACAAATTATTTATCGCGGCATATGTAAAAATACGCTGAGATCTGGATTCATCAGTACGAGCCGATAATCGCAATTGACTTAGATGCAAAGGAACATTGGACTAAGACAGATTTCTTTCAGCTTTTAAACAAAAATTTTCCGATTCGATAGAGGGGTTTCTGTGTTTGCTCGAGTGCTTTTTGAGCTTTTCCTCTATAAAGGTGATCCCCCTGTTCTGAAATTTTTTCCAACTGGCGGAGAAGGAGGGGGTCAAAGGGCCTTTTTTCAAGTAAAATGAGTAGGTGATTCCACTCTGCTCTGTGGGTGTACCATTGGTTGACTTCATCCAGGTGCATTATATTTTGGTAGATTTGAAGCGCTTCACCGTCGTCCCCTAATCGATAGTACAAGTCGGCCTGCAAAAAAATCAAGTCCATATTGAGTTCACCCCCCTTATCGAGCAGTTGCTCCGCCTGAATGAGCGCTTCGGAATATTCTTCCCGCTGATACAGGTTGTAGACATTCAATAAATCCCCCTCAGTTACGGCAATGGCGTCTCTTTCAATCAAAACGGGCTCTGCCTGGTTGAGGTCGGCGTACAGGCCACTGGCGTATTTGGGCGACTCAAAAAACACATAAGTGGCTCCCAAAATCAAAATGAGTAGGGTAGCAGCCACCCCGTAGCGCAATAAATTTCTCCTCATTTTTACCACCTTTCCCCCGGCCTTTGGTCCGGATGATTCTCCGGCATCCCCCTGGTCCCACTGGTGGAGTTGTCGGCGAAATTCATCCTTCTCCAATCCCTGAAGAACTTTCCTGGAGGCTTGGTGGGCGTGTACCTCATCCTGAAAAGAGGAATCTTCCCGGTACCTCGTCATAAATTCTTCGAGTTTTGCACCGGTCAACTCTCCTTCCAGGAACCTTTCGATATAGTTAAACTCCTTTTGTCCCATAGTTCAATTGATTAGCATCTGTACCAATTCCGGTCGATTTTTCAGGTGGAGTAACAGTTTTTTGTGACACCTGTATTTGTATTTTATGGCCATTCTCTCCGAACTCAGAGGGACCCTTTTCGCTATTTCTTTCATGCTGAAGGAGCTCATCCATAAACTCAGTATTTTCCTACATTGATCACCCAAGCCGGACAGCAGGTTTTGAATGAGAACTCTTTTTTCCTTTTCAATATATTCTCGTTCGCAATTGACTTCACTCACTTGGTCAAAGTCGGAATAATCAGGGGTGTGTAGTACGCGTTGTTTTTTCTGTATCTCGTTGAGCCATATATATTTGGCAATTCCGATCAGGTAATTGGAGATGTTGAAATTGTCTTTGTGTTCGCCCTTTTTTAATTTGTCAATCAATACCATAAAGGCCTCGTGAAACAAATCTTTGGCATCTTCCGGATTCCCGATTCCGGATTTTATGCAATTGTAAATTACTTTTTCACAGCCCTCGGCCTTTAAATATAAATACAACTCCCTGGAGGCTTCCTCCTTTGCAGTCCCTCCCTCCTGCAACTTTTTGATAATTTCCAGTAAGCTCGAGTTGTCCATCCGTTGTATTCTTAGGTGTATCGAATCGCCGAAATGTACCCAGTGATTTTACTTTTGAGCGAAACTTATTGATACCAAGATAATATTTTTTGTTAAAACCAACCCAACAGAAGACTAAAAAATATCCGGATTGCCCCTCAAAGCCGTTATAAAACCTCATTTTTAGAGTAATCTCCATGGAAATTACTGAAATATCAGGTACTTTTGGGGAGTTTTTTATATTTTATAAAAAAATTGCAACATGTGTGGAAGAGCTACTCTGGTCAGCGATTATAAACAGGTGGAGGGCCTCCTGTCCCGCCAGTTAGACGCAGAGGAAATAGAAGAGTACAACAGACACCTGCCCAATTACAATGTGGCGCCTACTCATCTCCTGCCTGTAGTCACTTCGAATAATTCCGATGCGCTGTCTTTTAAACGTTGGGGCTTGATTCCGTTTTGGGCCAAAGACTCTAAAATAGGGAGTAAACTCATCAACGCAAGGGCTGAAACAGTGGGCATTAAAGCCTCCTTTCGAAACGCGTTTAAAAAGAGAAGATGCCTAGTGCTGATAGACGGCTATTACGAATGGAGGAAATCCGATGGAAAAAAATTGCCGTTCCGAGTCACTTATAAAGGCGGACAACCCTTTGCCGTAGCCGGATTGTGGGAAGAGTGGAAAAATCCTGAAGGAAAATCAATCGATACCTTTACCATGATTACCAGATCCGCCAACGTAAAGATGTCAGGTCTGCATCATAGAATGCCCTATGCCATCCTCAAAGACTACCATCAATTGTGGCTCACCGGTGACTTTAATCCCGAAAACTGGGCGGACTTTATGGAAGACACTTCCATTCCCTTTAGCGATTATTACCCGGTCTCTGCTGAAGTCAATCACGTGAAAAATAACCACCCTCAGCTTATTGAGCCCCAATAAGGCTCTTTGTATGTTGTAACCCCCCATGAATTTTGTATCAGATACAATAGATGGAAATTCGAGCCGTTTGAACTGAGGTATTTTCAAAGCTAACCCTTTACGGGCTACCTAAAGAACGACAAACACTTTTTTCCCTTGATGGGACACCTAACAACACATACTTTTTCTGAATAACCGAAATCATTCGGGTAAGAACGATGGTAATTTAAAAATTATAAGAGAATATTTACTTAAGAGTATTCGCAGATCATTGATTGGCACGATATTTGATATTAAATAAATTATACATTTGTTTTTTTGATAATATTAGTGACACCAATAGTAGACGAATAAAGAGTAGAAATCCCATATATTTATTTAAATTGTGGAATGCGGGGAACAAATAGTTTATCTTTGCATTTCGGTATTGACCATGAACATGAAAATTAAATCAAGAGGCATGAAAATGCTGACCGCGCTTGTCTGTCCATTTCTGATTTCAATTGGAATTTCTTCCCTGGCCCATAAGGCCGAGGCGAAAGAAAAGCCTGTGGGAGACCACTTTGTAGAGTTTTCGGAGGATCGCGCGAGTGTGTATTTAAATGAGCTCAATTTATCTATTGACGCAATGCCGGGTGCGGTTTTTCACCGCCAGGTAAAGTCCTATTTGGTACAGGGCAGTGAATATTCCAATCGGTTACTCGCCCGCATTGCGATGTATTTTCCCTATATAGACGAACAACTCGAACAGCGAGGCCTGCCTCCCGAATTAAAATATTTAACTATTACAGAATCCGGAGTAAATCCTTTGGCACGATCAAGAGCCGGGGCTGTAGGGTTGTGGCAAATCATGTCGGGAACAGCCCGGTATCTGGGCCTTCGGATTGGTTCTGCTGTTGATGAGAGAAGAGATCCGATAGCTTCTACCGATGCCGCACTGGATTATCTCGAGGCTATGTACGCCAAATTCGGAAATTGGGAACTGGCCCTGGCGGCCTATAACTGTGGCCCCGGGCGGGTTGATCAGGCCATACGACGAGCCAATTCCCGGGATTTCAATGCTGTAAAGCGATTTCTTCCCATTGAGACGAGACAATACGTTCCCTCCTTTTTGGCTGCGGTTTACTTTGGTAGCTTTCACCACCTGCACGGAGTGAATGTAGAGATAGTGGATTACGATCTGGTGTTGACCAGTTCGATGAGGGTATATGAGTCCACCGGACTTAGTGAGCTGGCTGATAAGACTGGATTGGATATTGCGGTCATACGAAAATTGAATCCCTCCATTTTGAGAAATTACATCCCTGCGAGTTCAAAGGGATACAATATCATTCTACCCACTTGGGCTATTCAACTGCTCGAAGTGCAGCCCATGGTTGAAGAGAACAAGGAGGTACATCACAGCGAGATTCAGTTCAAAAGGGTATTTTCGAACTATGTCACTTCCATCTACGAGGTGGAGGATTACGCCAAATGGTCTCAACTCGGAGACCGGCTTTACGTCAACCCCTATCAACTGAAATACCTGAATAGCCATATTAACTACGACCTGGTACCTCCCGGCAAACAAGTGAAATTTGTTTTTCCCAGATTCTCCGGTCAGGTCATGGCTGCGGTAAACGAAAAAGAGATGGTGATTATGGTGGGCGAAGTAAACCCATTGGAATCCCGTCCTATAGCTAAAATAGAATCACCGTTTAATTCTGGCTTCCCCATCCTTCCCTCTTCCGTCCTCCAGGCTACGGATGCTCATCACTCGAGCAATCGGTTGAGAAAAATGGTCAATGTCCGAAACGTACAAGGTAGAGGCCAGTCCCTGAGCGATGTGAAGAGAATGGAATCCTTTCAGGGCCAGCGCTCCACTGAGTGGAAAGCTGCCTTTGCAGGGGAAACGGTGCATTGATAATAGGAACGACAGCGGCGATAAAATATCTTAAGTTTTGCAGTGCCTTCACCTAAATGTCCCCGGAGTCAGTGTCCCAGTTCTCAGACAATCGGCAAGTAAAAAAAGAAAAAGAATTATTGGTATCAAGGAAATACCTTCGTAATTATTTGATTACGTTCAAAATAGTGTGTTGTAATTCCTTGTTATTTAATTTGAAAAGTACTTGTATGGAGTAATTTAACAACATAGAAGCTTAAGAAATAAAAAAAAGCCCGGCAAATTTGCCGGGCTTTTTCTGTAAAAGGGTGGTCCATTACTTAATACTGATCTTCTTGGGCGCCTGCTTTTTGGCTTCTTCCTTTTTCGGTATGGTAAGAGTGAGAACCCCTTCATTGTAGGAAGCGGATATGTCTTCACTCTTGCAAATCTCAGGGAGTTGGAAAGACCTGGTAAAACTGGAGTAGTTAAACTCCCGCTTGGTAAAGCTACCTTCTTTATTTTCACTCTCTTCTTTTCGCTCCCCGCTAATGATCAACATCTCATCCTCCACGGTGAGGTTGAAGTCGTCTTTTTTCAAGCCGGGTGCAGCCACCTCGACCAGAAAAGAATCCTCGTTTTCGATCACATTGACCGAGGGCTGGGTAGCCATCAATTTCTGATTTTCTAACTCAGACAGTCCTCCGTTGAAAAATTCATCCATCATTCTGGAAAGAGAACTTTGAATCGGTGTTTTTTGATATCTCATCAACATAGCGCTTAAATTTTTTGGTTAATAATTAATTTTTGTTTTCACCCTACTCCACTTCAAAGGATGTGCCGATTGATTTTTAGTGCACAAAATGTCAGTTTTAACTATAAAAAACAGTCATAATGGCATCGTTATCAGGGAGGTATATGACAAATTGACCTTTTGGAGAAAAGGGTATTTTCGGTCGAGCTTGTAAATGTGCAAACAGTGGGACCTAAAAAATTAAGAGGGATTGCATGGCTTTAAGATCAGCAGAGGGAAGATGGTGGTGATGGAATAAATAAGATGGGGTACGGGCTTGTACCTAATCCTTCAAAAGTCGAATTAATTCCGCTGTCGAGTAGTCTTTTTGCTCTCCGGTTTTTTGATTTTTTACGGCCACCACTTCCGCCTTGCGCTCTCTTTCACCCACCAGGGCTACATAGGGAAGCTGGAGATTTTCTGCGTATTTGAATTGCTTTTTTAATTTGGTGGGTTCGGGGTAGACCTCGGCGGGGATGCCGCGGTCGATGAGTTGCTTCACCCATTTTCTAGCGTAGATCAAATCCTCCCGGTCGAAGGGCATAAACAGGATTCGCGTAGCGGCAGCGGACAGCGGGGGAAACAATCCGGCTTCCTCCATGAGGTCGTATATGCGCTCAGCCCCAAAGGAAATCCCCACTCCACTGATGCCCTTGTAATCGAAAATACCCGTGAGGTCGTCGTATCGCCCGCCTCCTCCGAGACTGCCCATATCGAAACCCGTGGGTTCTACTTCGAGTATGCAACCGGTATAATAACTCAGTCCCCGGGCAAGAGTCAGGTCTACTGCCACAGGATTGTACAAATCGTCCCATCCCCCCAACAATTGAATTTCTTTCAGTTCTTCCAGTCCCTGTTTTCCCGCTTCGGACCGACTCAGTTTTTCCCGGGTGTCGGGGTGGTCAAATCCATCCCTGAGTATTTGAAGGAGGGATTGTATGGTGTCGGCATCTGTATTTAAACTCTCCATATCCCTGACAAAGCCGGGTTCACCAGTTTTGTCCCATTTGTCCAGTGCGGTGGTAAATTCCGAAAAGAGGGATTCAATACCGGCGAACTGGGCCATGGCCAGCAAGAGTTTCCGGTGATTGATGCGGATTTTTACGGGCAGTCGGAGTTTGGCAAATACCCGGTCGTATATTTCAATCAACTCAGCTTCATATACCAGAGAAGTGGACCCTGCCACGTCTGCATCGCACTGGTAAAACTCCTGAAACCTTCCTTTTTGGGGGCGGTCTGCCCTCCACACGGGTTGGATCTGATACCTTTTAAAAGGCATTGCCAATTCGTTTCGGTTCATGGATAAAAAGCGGGCAAAGGGAACGGTCAGGTCGTAACGGAGACCCCTTTTGCTCAGTGACGGAAGGGCTTTCCTGCTGTCTTTTTCCGCTAGTGCCTCCGCATCTGCTTTGGCCAGAAAATCTCCGTTGTTGAGCACTTTAAAAAGGAGTTGGTCGCCCTCGTCCCCGTATTTTCCCATGAGGGTGTGGAGATTTTCCATAGCGGGCGTCTCTATGGGTTGGTATCCGTACAGCTCAAAAGTTTCTCTGAGTATATTGAATATAAAATTTCTCTTCCGCACCTGCGCGGGAGTAAAATCTCTCGTTCCTTTGGGCAAACCTGGTTTCATGCGTGCGTAGTTTTTTTATATGGCGGCGTGAAACTGCCTCAAAAATCGGATGTCGTTTTCAAATAACCAACGGATATCTTCAATGCGGTAGGCGAGCAGCGCCTGACGTTCGATTCCCATACCGAAAGCAAAGCCGCTGTACTCCTCCGGATCGATTCCGCAATTGGTGAGCACCTTCGGATCCACCATCCCGCAGCCCATAATTTCCAGCCACCCTGTCCCTTTGGTAATACGGTGATCGATTTCACTTTCCAGTCCCCAATAGACATCCACTTCTGCGCTGGGTTCAGTAAAGGGAAAGTAAGAGGGGCGGAGTCTGATTTTGGCATCCGGCCCGTACATCTCTCTGGCGTAGTACAGCAGGGTTTGTTTGAGGTCGGAAAAAGAGACTTCCTTATCGATATACAATCCCTCCACCTGGTGAAATTGGCAGTGGGATCGGGCTGAAATAGTTTCATTTCGGTACACCCTGCCCGGGGCGATGATCCGGATGGGTGGTTTTTGGTGCGTCATCACCCTGGCCTGTACGCTGCTGGTGTGGGTCCGGAGCAACATCCCCTCTATATCCCTGAGATAATAGGTGTCCTGCATATCTCTGGCCGGGTGGTCCTCCGGGGTATTCATGGCTGTAAAGTTGTGCCAGTCGTCTTCAATCTCCCGGTCTTCGGCCAGGGAAAAGCCGATTTTTTTAAAAATATCGATGACTCGGTTCATCACGATGTCGACGGGATGTCTGGATCCTTTTTTCCGGGGCAGTGGGGGAGCGGTGAGATCCAGTTTTTGGGTGGAGTGCCGGGCCGATTCGCGTTCGATTTCGCTTTTCAGTTTCCGGTATTTTTCTTCGGCTGTATTTTTGATTTCATTGAGAAGTTGACCGTAGTCTTTTCGCTGGGCGGGATCTATTTTTCCCATTTCAGCAAAAAGGGGTTTTACGATGTTTTTGGATCCCAGGTATTTAATTCTAAAAGCCTCCAGTTCCTCTTTGTTTTGAGGATTGGCATTTTGTATTTCAACCAGTATTTGGTCCGCTTGTGGAAATTTCATGTTATGTTCTTTTGCTTTTAAAAATTCACCAGCTCGTCAAGCGCTTTCGACTTTACGAGACAGGCGCCGAAACAAATCATGCTGTGAAAGCACAGAGATTATGGTTAACTCCATGGTATCTTTCGCTGTATTTTACACTCTCAGATCGTTTTGCATTGAATTTTTAACTACTTTGAGGGACAAAGGTAGAAGATATTTTAATTTTGTCCCATCTTTGGGTTCATTCTGTTGTGATTGCGCCTGAATTATTTGACCATTGAATCGAATACATGGATCTTTTAAAAAATATTCGGTTGGATCGCCCCGACTCACTGATTCCGATTCTATGGGTCGCCCTGGCTTTTTTTCTGCCTTTTTTTAAACCGGCGATTTCCATTGGCATGGGGGCGTTGTTTGTGCTTTCCATCTATCGTTTTTTTATCCAAAAAGATCTTCTCGATTTCAGCGGCAAAAAACAGGTAATACTCAAGGTTTTGCTGGTATATGGATTATTGCTTCTGTGGTTTTTGCTCTCTGCGCTGTGGAGTACCGATGGCGCCGAGGCGTGGTATCGATTAAAAGGGTTTGATGAACTGTTGTTGGTTCCGGTGTTGATCCTGGGCACCAGAGATTTCATATACAAATACCGGGAGTACATTTTTCAGGCGGCGGTATGGGGATGTACGGTGGCGGGGGTAGTTGCGCTTTATTTTTTTGCATTTCCAGAAAGAATTCCCATAGGAGAGGGGTATTACTATTTGTTAAAGGAATTGTCTGCGCCCAGGGATTACCTGCGGTTTGGTGCCTACAGTCCCTTTTTGGATAGACTGTATTACGGGTATTTGGTCGGAACAGTCCTTTTGTTTTTCGCTTTAAAAATATTTTACGGTCAGGCTCCCCGCTATTACTGGTGGTGTCTGCTGGTGTTAATTCCTCTCTTTGCGGTGATTGGAGCACGGGGAGCACAACTGGCTTTTTTGCTGGCCGGTTGGGTGCTATTTATGGTAGGCACATATCGTCGCCTAATCGGGAATAGGGAGAGGGTTTCAAGATGGGCTGTGGGTGGTTTTTTGACCGCTCAGGTTGTATTGCTGGCGGGGGTATTTTACCTGGTCGCGACCCAATCCGAAAGATTCTCACAATTGGAGTGGGAAATCGAAGAGTATCTGGAGGATCCGCGGGATTTCCAACAGATGACCCACCACAGCTCGGTACTTCGGTGGGTTTCATGGGAACACAACCTCAAGCTGATGGGTGAACACCCCATTCTAGGTGTGGGAGTGGGAGATTATGTCCCCGCCATGGAGGCCTCATATCTGGGAAAGGGAGTAAAACTTCAGGTGCATTCCAATCAGCAATTCTTTTATTTCGGAGTGGTGGGGGGACTGGTTGCGCTGTTTCTTTTTTGCGTTTTCTTTTTTGCGAGCGGTCACCTGTTGTTTTGGAGATCGGGCAAAAGAG
>JAGTVA010000088.1 GCA_018224445.1 Saprospiraceae bacterium | reverse complement strand
TCAGTTGTTTACCAAGTTGGACAACAACCGGAAAATCATTGGTACGGTGGGAGCCCTTCAATTTGAGGTCATTCAGTACCGCCTGGAACACGAATACGGTGCGAAGTGCGATTACGAACCCATAAATTTATACAAGGCTTGTTGGGTGAAATCTACAGACAAAAAGGTTCTTGGTGAATTTGAAAAAAGGAGAAAATCCAGTCTCGCCCACGACAAAAGGGGAAAATTGGTATTTATGGCTGAATCAGCCTGGGCACTTCAACGCGTGCAGGAAGCGCATCCGGACATCGAATTCACCTTTAAGTCGGAGGTGTAAAAACAGAAATTTCAATAAAGTTTAAAAATATTTCCCTTTTCCTGGGTACATTTTTTTGTTTCGACAAACTCTATAACGTAACCATTAAATAATGAAGTTATGAGTAGAACTTGCAAAGAATGCGACAGTCCGTTTTCAGGGAGATCAGACAAGAAATTTTGCAGCGACGACTGCAGATCGGCCTACAACAATCGCCGAAACAGCGATGCGAACAACTTTATGCGTACGGTCAACAACATCCTCAGAAGAAACCGGCGAATACTTTACAGATTGTACGACAAAGGAGAGACTTCCATAGACAGAGATCGCCTCATCAGGGAGGGATTCGCCTTCGGATATTACACCAATGAGAAGAAAGTGCCGACCGGCTCGGTTCACCGCTACTGCTATGAACTGGGGTACGAGGAGAGGAACAGGGAGCAGTACCGACTGGTAAAAATATAGGCGGCGATCAAATATTTACAGAATCTGTCCTAGGCTATATTATTGATTTACAATAAAACTGAGGTACTTAATGGTGCGGCCCTCCTCGAGGTGCTGCTTTTCATAAAAGGTGAGTATATCTAAATCCGGATGGGGAAGTGGCCCTGAATAAATGTCGGGGTTTTGATTGAGAATACTGGTTGAGGGAAAATCGCTTACGGATTTCAGGGAGTAATCGAACAGCAGGTCGGAATCTGTTTTTAAATGGACCACACCACCCGCCGGAAGCAATTCGACATACTTTTTTAAAAACACCAGAGAGGTCAGTCTTCTGTTTTCCTGACCGTCTCTTTTGAAGGGATCCGGAAAAATTATCCACATTTCTGAAATTTCTCCGGGAGCAAAGAAAAGCGGGAGTTGTTCAATTCGGCTTCTCAGGAAAGCTGCATTATTAAGATTCTCCTGCAAAGCAATGGTGGCTCCCTTCCATATCCTGGCCCCTTTGATGTCAATTCCAATAAAATTTTTTTTCGGATATCTCCTCGCCAGTTCGAGGCTGTATTCTCCTCTGCCACAAGCCAGTTCAAGGACAATGGGGTTGTCATTTTGGAATTGATGAGCATTCCACCGGTCCTTCATGGGCTTTTCTTCTTCCTGGGTTCTGGTCAGCTCCGGACTTCTGAATTCAAAGGATTCATAGACGTGTTCGTAGGTGAGTAGATCCCTGAATTTCTCCAACTTATTCCGCTTGGCCATAAAGTTATTTTTGCACAAAGATAAAAACTGTTGAAAAAATGTAAGCCGGGGGATTTTTTTTCGTTCTTAAGTTGAAATCTATTTATTTAACCTTAAATAAATATTATTGAGTACCAAAAATTTGCACATTAAAATAAATATTATTTAGTTTGCAAATGTTACAGGTCTTAAAATACAATTAAATTAATCAAGAAGCAGTTCATGACATGGGTTTGCCTGAGTTTCGACCTGACTCGCTTCCCGAAAAATTAAAGAAAACTTATTTCGGGAGTGGGATCGAAAATGATGAAAACTCCGGCAATCGGGAGGCAACTGTTTTAAAAAAAAGTTTAAACCAATGAAACAACTAAGTTTATTAATAGTAGTAACCCTTTTGGCATTTAATGTATACGGCCAAACGGACAATTACCAACCTGCGCACGAGGGTTGGTTGGTCGAGATTGAAGATGCCTATAATGAATCACAGGCAACAGGAAAGCCAATAATGGCCTTTTTTACCGGAAGCGATTGGTGTCCACCTTGTAAGAGATTTTCTGCGGCAGTAATAAACAAACCTGAATTCAACACCTGGGCAAAAGACAAAGTGGTATTACTGGAATTGGACAGTCCGAAGAGAAAGTCAGTACCCAATGAAATCAGACAGCAAAATGAGTCCTTGAAACAGGCCTTTAAAGTTACAGGTGTCCCTACCATATGGGTTTTTAACCTCAACAAAAACAGTGCCAACGATCAGTTTGAGATAGACGCTATTGGAAAAACCGGTTATAATTCTTCCTTTGAGCAGTTTACCAATACCATAGAAGAGATGTTGAATTAAAGCATCTCATTTTTTTGATAAAATATTACCGAATGAGGATACGGGTTTGTGGACCGGTATCCTCATTTTGATTTATTTACCCCCCCTCAATTTGTATCTCTGGAATGAGGCCTATAATTATCGGGCCTGAAAGATCCCAAACAACTCCTTTCCCATTCTATCCGGCTCTGAATTGTAGCATGCTTCCAATATTAGCGTAGCGAACTTCTCTGAAAAGTAAATTTTATATTCCTTATAACTTCCTCCATAAGGCGGATCCTCTTGGTTGGCGTCCAGTGGAAAACTCCACCACAGGCCCACAAGTTTCCCTCCCGGCTTCAGTAAATTGTACATCTGGTCGGCGTATTTGGTCCGCATGGCTTCACTGGGCTCAAACGCACAGAAAAAGGTTTGTTCCACGATTAAATCGTATTTTCCTCTGTGGTGAAAAAAGTCTTCCGACAGTATATTTTTTTTGGGGAAATCGGGATTATTTTGTTCAAACAAACGACAGGCCAGGTCTGAGAAATCCATAAAATACACCTTTTGAAATCCCCGACTGTATAAATAGGATACCTCGTGGCCGGGTCCGGCGCCCGGCACCAGTATTTTTAAGTTTTTGTCTTGCAGTTGGTCGAAGTACTCTTTCAATGGCCTGGATATGTACTCTAAATCCCAGGGAGCTTCCGAGCCTTTATATCTATTGCTCCAATACGATGGACTGGAGGTAAAATGCATTTTTTCTTTCATTTATAAACTCTGGTACTGGAAATTCGTTATAATATGTATACTTCAAACACTAAAATCAAACTCTATGAAGACGAAATGGTTTTTCTCAGCCCTTGTTATTTTATTTTGTATGGGCACAGCACACGCACAATTTACACTAAAACCCTATATTGGGCTTAATTCTTCCACTTTGACAAGTAATCTTCAGGATGAAGAGTTTAAAAGTGGAATTGGCTACCAGTTCGGAGTCGATCTGATGATTGGTCGCAGGTTGTTTTTACAACCCGGACTGAATTATGAATTTGCCAGGGTCGGGGTGGTAAGTGCACAGGACATTCCCGATCTTAAAATTTCCAGAATCAATCTTCCGGTGATGGTCGGAGTAAAGTTGTTTAAAGATCATGTAGACAAGTATTTTGACGTTCGGATTTTTACGGGACCGTCGGCCTCATTTCTCGCCAATTTTGACGACGGAGGAGGATTGGGTATCGGTAGCAGCGAAATTAAAAATTTCAATCTCGCCTGGAATGCAGGTGCCGGGGTAGATTTGTTTATGTTTTTTGTAGATATCGGCTATAAGTGGGATGTCGATGACTTTTTCAGTAAAGATCAGGAAAGCAGCTCCAACAAAACGATGTTTTACGCCAACGGCGGACTGAGGTTTACTTTTTAATAGAAGATATTTCACACCAAATTGGATGATGTTGATGTGGGGGGCTTGACTTTATTTAAATTCGCGGTCCTTTAAATCTGCTCGCGATTCCTTTCCATCTGATCCAGTACAAGCTGAAATAGGCGTATAATGCGGTAGTAAAAAAGGAAAATAAACTGTACATCACGGCCACAAGTGCCATTTCCTGAGACCCGAGAAGAGAGGCCCCTACAAAAATGGCCAACGCGCTGTTTTGTAATCCCACTTCTATTCCTATGGTCACCTTTTCCTTTGAGGATAAATCAAAAAAATTGGCGATAAATACTCCCCCAAAAAAAGCGGCCAGGTTGAGAATAAAGGCAGCCAACAAAACCCAGGGCTGTGAGAACAAGCTGACGGACTCACCGTCTTCTGATGCCAAAAACACCCCTATAAAGACAACCAACAAAATAGTAACCATTACGTATTTCAGTACCGATTGGATTTTATCCATAAAATTATGAAACAGATGATTGAGCATAACTCCAATTGCCACGGGAAGTATGACCGTCATTGAAATATCTCCGACTGTGGGCCAAAAAGGTAGCTCAATGGGTTGGAACTGACTCATAAAGATAGCCTGGCCCAATCCAACAAATAGAGGTATGGTGAATAAAATAAGGATGCTGTTCAAGGCAGTCAGGCTAACCGAAAGAGCCACTTTTGCATTCAGAATGTAGGTGATAAGATTGGAGGCGGATCCACCCGGACAGGCCGCTAAAATTACAAGCCCCACTTTGTATACGGGATCAATTGGTATAAAGGCAGCGAGTATAAATGCCACGATGGGCAGGTAAATCATCTGTCCACCCAAACCCACAAAAATGCTTTTGGGGTAACGGAATATGGCGGTGAAGTTCTCCCATCTCAAACCGGTACCAATCCCCATCATAATGAGAAAAATGGCAATCGGTAATATTTCATCTGAAAATAACTCCTGGTTTAACATGGAAAAAAAGATAGTCTTTGTTTAGGGCGGCCTCCCCATTTTCTAAAGAAACAGCGAATATACAAACGCAGATAATATTAAATAGTTATGGGTTGTTTGTAATTGTAAAAAGTTTTTCTTCTGAGCCGTGCTTACCAGTGGAGTGGTGGGGTAGAAAATTTCTCGCAAAGACGCCTGGCAAAAAACCTCCCTAGCTTTTTAAGAACTTAACTCCGGTGAAACTGAGGTAGGAGAGCATTCCATTTTCTGTGGAAAAACTCAAAAGTAAAGAAAAAGGTACAAAAACTACAGCCAATTTACTCCTCCCACAAATCGGCCTCAATGCGCTCTTCTCTGTTGGCCAGTTCCCAGGCGAGATGAAAAATATGCCGCGTTACTGCAGTCATACTTTCAAAATTCAATTTATCCGGCGTATCTGATGCCAGATGATAGTCCTCATTCATACCGTTGAAATAAAAAACCGCCGGAATCCCTTTTCTGGCAAAGTTGTAGTGATCTGACCGAAAGTAATACCGGTTGGGGTCTTCCGGGTCGTTGTAGGTGAAATCCAGCTTAATATCGGAGTATTGTTCATTTACCTCCAATAGAATTTTGTGCAACTCGGTACTGAGGCGATTCGATCCGATGGGGTATATATAATTTTCAACTCCGAGTTCGCGGTGCTTTTCATCTGCACGTCCCAGCATATCAATATTGACATTTGCCACCGTATTCTCCAGCGGGAAAATCGGGTTTTCTGCATAGTAGGCAGAACCCAGTAATCCTTTTTCTTCACCGGTCAACAGTAGCAACAGCACCGAACGCTCCGGGCCGTCACCTGCCTTTTTAGCAGCAGAGAAAGCCCTGCCAATTTCCATAACTGCCGATGTGCCGGAGGCATTGTCGTTGGCTCCGGCAAAAATTTCGTCTCCGCTGAATCCGATGTGGTCGTAATGTGCCGAAAGAATGATCAATTCCTCCTTTTTATCCGGATCAATCCCTTGGATGTAACCGAGTATATTGTCGTCTTCTAAAGTGTGGTAATTTTTAAGGAGGTTTAATTCAAGGTTGACCTCCAGTTCTTCTCCTACCCATTTGGAAACATTTAGTTGATTCTCATCCTGAATGGATTCAAAGAGCTCCTCAGCGGAGTCCTTCAACAGCTCCTCAGCAGTGGACATTGAGAGGTGTATTGAGTTGGGAATTCCCTCATCGGGTTCGGTTCGATCCCCCGTCACTACAGGCCTGAAGAGAATCCTTCGGTTTTTGTTTACTATCTGACGCAATTCCGGTTCTACGAACAAAACACAATCAAATCCTCTTTGCGCAGCGGCTTCTAATTTTAATTGAATTGAAGTACTCCAATCCGAGGGCTCTTCAGTTCCTGTCAGCAGGTAATTTCCGTTTTCGTCTTTGGGCTCACCGGCCATTACAAGGGCTACCTTTCCGCGAAATTCTCCATACGGCAAGTCCTGGTATTTTTCATCATCAATTCCATATCCCACAAAAACCACTTTTTTGACTTGGATATCTTCCATAGAATTATTGTCTCTGGGCAAAACGAGATAATCCCAAAAATGGCGTTTGGCAGTTTCATTTACCCATAAATCGTTCTCATCCCATCTCAACCAGGTGAAGCTAATGGTTTGTCGAAAAGTGGTATCTCCTACGGGAGGGATACCCAATTCAATGAAATGGTTTTCGATATAATTGCCCGCCATAATTCCTCCGGGTTCGCCTGTATCTCGACCCTGCATACTGTCCGCTGCAAGTGCATGCACGTGGTGTTTCAGGTTTTCGGAAAGGATTAATTCACTGTAGTGAATGGGAAGGGGATCGGATGGGAATTCGCCCGTACTTTGGCTCATCAATTGAAAAAAAGCCAATAAAAAACCAAAGGTGGTGAGAATTCTCTGTAATTGAATCATAGAAAATAGTTATTGCAAAAAAACCGGTGATAGATAAAATTCAGGGCTTGATTTTTTCGACCCTGCGCGAGTGTCTTCCCCCTTCGAATTCAGTGTTTAGAAAAGCGGATACCATATTGAGGGCGACTTCTTCTGAAACAAATCTGGAGGGTATGGCCAACACATTGGCATTGTTGTGCTGTCTGGCCAATTTTGCCAATTCCACATTCCAGCAGAGTGCGGCCCGGATGTCAGCAAATTTATTGGCCGTCATGGCTACTCCGTTTCCACTGCCGCATATGACGATACCGAAGTCTGCCCTGCCGTCAATCAGGTCTTTGGCAACGGGTTTCACAAAGTCGGGATAGTCCACAGACTCATCGGAAAAAGGCCCGTGGTCAAAGACTTCAAAATCCTCCGATTGCAATTCTCCAACTATCTTTTTTTTGTAATCGTAACCGGCGTGATCTCCTCCAATAGCAATCTTCATTAGTTATTATTTTTATTGAATGAATTCTTCTACTGTATCCCGTATTTCCCTTTCAAATTCAGGGTCATCTAAATCACCGATAATCATAAACATTTGCTGAATACCGGAGCGGTAGTAATTTACACCCCTTCCAAATCCCGCCTGCAAGGTTGACTTGTCCAGGGAATTGAAAAACACCATGTATTCCCGGGTGACTTCGGCGAGCGTTCGCAAGTGTTCTTTGGCTTCTTCTTTATATCCTCCCCCAGAAAGCATCTGGATAAAAGGAATAACGGAAGGATCGTAGGTGAAGTTCATATTGGGAAAAGCCTCGAGATAGGTTCTGCCAATATCAGCAGCCATGTCGTATCGCTCTTCATCCATCAACGCCAGACCGGTTCGCATCATAGTCATCCTATGCGCTTGAACGGAGGCCAGATAGGAGCGATCTACATAAACGTCGTATTTGTCAAAATTTCCCCATTTGAATTTTTCCGTAAACCTCTCGTAACTGGCATCTACATTAACCCTTCCCGAACCGTAGATGGCCAGCGATCGGTCCGATTGAGATTTAATGGGGACGATTCTCAATCCGAGTCCTTCCAGTTGTAAAAAGTCATTCATCCCCATCAATTTTTCGGGTCTGGCGGTTACCGAGAAATATATGGGCCTGTCGTAGAAGTTAGAAGCAATTAAATCGAGTACCGCCAAATCGTCTTTTGTGATAAATCGCCGGTCTCCGAGGTTGACTTCTATTCTGTCCACCAGATTCCGCACCTCAGAACGGTCTGCCATTCCAGATTCGACAGCTCGTTCGCGGTCGATGGGAATGTATAATCTGCGAGAGGGCAGATAACTTTCGAGTACCCGGGTCGAAGTTTGTAAGGGATTGTTGTCACCTATAAACTGAATAGCCTCCATAAGGGGCATTTCTCTTTCCTGGCCTCCGGGAGGATTGTACATGACCTGATTCCGTTTACTACCTCTGTAAGCTTCAGGAGATATGGTAAATTTTATAGCCGGAGAGTCGTTGACTTTTCTCCTCATCTGATTGATGTACCAGTCTACAGCAATCAAGCTTAAATTTACCACCCGAACATCTGTCCTGATCCCCTCTACTTCCTGTGCGTACCACAGGGGGTAGGTATCGTTGTCGCCATAGGTAAATATAATGGCATTGGGCTCACAGCTCTCAAGGAAATTACTCGCGTAATCTCGAGCGGCTGTAATCTTGCTTCTGTCGTGCTCCCCGTAATTTTCGGTAAGCATTAAAACCGGTGCGACCATTACCAGAGCGGACGCACCTATGGCTAACAGCATGTCTTTGCCTTTTATTTTTTCCTTCAAATACTGGTATAGAGCCAGAATTCCCATTCCCATCCAAATGCAGTAGGTCAATATTCCACCAGCCAATACATAATCCCGCTCACGAGGCTCCTGAGGGGGTTGATTGGTATAAAGAATTATTCCAACACCGGTGGCGAGAAAGAGAATCATGAGTGCCCCGAATTCTTTTTTCCGCCGTGAATAATGGAAGAGAAGGCCCAACAGTCCAAATAAAAATGGAAGCATGTAATACTTGTTACGCGCTTTGTGTTCTCTCATGTCGGTAGGGAGGTATTCCTCGTTGTGTAATCTCCATTCATCCAAAGGCGTTATTCCGGTGTACCAGTTGCCATCTGCCGGATTGGAGGCCCGGAAGCCCTGTTCTCCATTTTGACGTCCGCTGAAGTTCCACATAAAATACCGCCAAAACATCCACTTTATTTGGTAATCCCAGAAAAATTTAAGGTTGTCGGCCATATTGGGTTTTCCGACTTCTTTGCCAATCCAATGTCGGTATTCTGAAAACCTTCTCTGCTCTGTGTGACCCATTCTGGGAAAGAGCATTTTGTCGTTATCGGCGTATTCCAGGGAAATGCGTTGATCCACTACTTCATATCTCCCGTCTACCTGTCCGTATCGGTCATTAAAAACGTAATTTACCGGTTGGGCTTCAAAGTGTGGCCCTCTGAATAACGGTCTTTCTCCATATTGTTCTCTATTCAGATAGGACAACAAACGCACCGGGTCGGTGGGCTCATTCATGTTTACCGGGGGATTGGCCAATGACCTGATTATCACCACTCCGAACAAACTAAAGGAAATGACCATGAGGGTAGCGCCCAGTGTGAGGTAATGAACCAATTTACTGGAGTTTTTTTCCGCCCATCGAAACCCGAAATACAAAATTCCAACTACTACCAGTGCGGTGGGAATTAAACCCCAGTTAAAAGGCAGGCCAAAGGTGTTGACCATATAGTAATCAAACCAAAACCACAAATTTGGAATTCCGGTAATGATAAGAGCTTGGACCAGGATTATCATTGCACTACCAATTATCAAAGATAGGACTACCCCCTTCCAATTGTTTTTTTCGTATTTTTTAAAATAGTATAGAAGAGCGAGCGCGGGAAAGGTTAGGAGACTCAAAAGGTGAACGCCAATGGATAATCCCGCGGCGAATATAGATAAAAACATCCATCTATCGGTATCGGGCCTATCCGGTAACTCGTACCACTTCATCATGGCCCAAATGGTCAATCCGGTAAAAAAAGTAGACATGGCATACACCTCGCCCTCTACTGCTGAAAACCAAATCGAGGTGGCAAAAGCCGTTCCCAGGCCGGCGACTATCCCTGTAAATGCCAGGGCGACTAAATCGGATCCACGGGGTTCTTCTGTTCTTCCGGTCAGTGCAAACCTTCCAAAAATCATCGCTATCCAGCAGGTAAACATGGCGGCGAGTGCCGCACACAAGCCCGACATCAAATTTATCGCAAAAGCAATGTTGGCCGGATCGGAGGAAACGAGATCGGCAAAAAGTGCAAACATTCTACCGGTAATAATGAATAGAGGAGCACCTGGCGGGTGTACTACCTGTAGCTTATAGGCAGCTAAAATAAACTCTCCGCAATCCCATAAACTGGTGGTGCGCTCGGCAGTGAGGAAAAAAATAAAAAAAGTAAATGCCAGGACAAACCAGCCCGCGTATTTTTTGACATTGGTGTAATTCAGCATGAAATTTTTATTTCGTTATTTTTTGTCAATTGGATTAGAGACTCCAAAATTATAATTATTCAGACAATTCACACCATAAACTTACAAATAATCGCAAGTGAGTGAGAACTTCGCGGCCGTGAAATTAAAAAAACGATTTCATTTCAAAAAAAAGTATTGCCTTAATTAGGTCTCCGGTTTTGAGCTAAATTTGTACCTTTGTAGCCTTAATTTAATGTTATGCAGTGGCTACTACTTATCCTTATACTCATTGTCGTATTTCGCTACGATCAAATCGCAGCACTTTTTCAGGGAAACAAAAAGAATAAACCCGAAATTGATAAAGACAAAGACCAGGGGGATTACATCGATTACGAGGAGCTGGATTAGAGTTCTGTGCGGCCCCTTCCCGGTTTATTTTAAAACACCCATCAAATTTATTTCATGAAAGAGCGCATCCTGTTTGAATCCGATGAGTTAATTGTCGTCAATAAAACGGGCGGAGAACCCGCTGTAAAAGATCTCACGGAGGATGTTTCTCTACTTGAAAAAATTCAGAAACAATTGAATATTTCAGTCTATCCCTTACATCGCATCGACCGTCCGGTATCCGGGGCAGTCATGTTCGCAAAGTCCAAAAAAGCTGCTGCTTTTTACAGCAGTGAATTCAAGGAGAGAAGAGTTCAGAAAGTCTATCTGGCTGCTACTGCCGATAAGCCTTCCTCCCAAAAGGGAAAAATTGAGGGATGGCTCAAATCGAGTGCCAAGAAAAGCAAAGCTTATTTTAGTGAGACTCCTGTAAAAAATGGAAAAAAGGCCTCTGCCCTGTACTCAGTCGTTGACCAAATCGACAATTATTTTTTACTGGCTCTGCAATTGGAAACGGGCAGGCACCACCAATTGAGAGCTCAACTGAGCTATATCAACTGCCCGGCAAAAGGCGATGTAAAATACGGTGCCCGAAGAAAAAACACCGACCGCTCTATTCATCTTCATGCCTATCTGTTGGCCTTTAATGATGAAAATTCAAACACCACAGAAAAGATTATTGCGCCACTGCCCAATGATGGAGTTTGGAACGCTTTTGACCTAAGTAAGTTGACAGCGGCCATAGATGATGAGAATAATTTGATCATATAGTTACTTGCAGAACCAAACAGCCTGTGATGGCTTTATTTAATGGGAGGCACAAGGTCGAATTTTAAAATTTTGGATTTGCAAGGAATGATGGAAATCCAAACCAGTGCAGATACTTCAATTTAATGCAAGTAATCCAATTGAAAGTTTTTACGCATTAAATTCGACAGACTAAATACATCGCTCTTCACCAAGAAGTTGGTGAGACGTGTGAACTCTGTTTCTTATATGCTTGTATTATTTATAACTAATCATTACCCGTAAACAATGAATCAATTTTTCGGGAACTGATAAAAGGAGGGGGCCAGAGGTAATTTCACCGCAATGGTGCAAAGAATGCAAAGTACACGCAGGGAAGGCGCAATGAGTCGTATTGAGCTTGAACAATTTAGCTTGTCGAAAAGAAAACTTTGCCGCGCCTATTACCTGGTCAACTCCATCTTTCCATGCTTGGTGTATTTATGGTGAGTTTAATTAAGTAAAAATTTAAATTAATGAAAGAAAACAAGAAAAGAACCGATGTAAACCAGTTGGGTGAATTTGGGCTTATCGATCACCTCACCTCTGCATACGAGTGTAAAAATCCCTCTACCCTTCTCGGAATAGGGGATGATGCCGCTGTCTTGGATTTTGGTGGAGGCCCGGTTTTTGTTACCACCGATATGCTCCTGGAGGGTATTCATTTCGACCTCATGTACACCCCGCTTAAACACCTGGGGTACAAATCGGTGGTGGTCAACTTATCCGACATTTGTGCCATGAACGCAGTTCCCAAACAAATTACGGTGTCAATAGGCATTTCCAACCGATTTTCGGTGGAGGCCCTGGAAGAGCTTTACGACGGTATATACACTGCCTGTCGGAACTACAATGTGGATTTGGTTGGCGGTGACACCAACTCCAGCAATAAGGGGTTGGTGATCAGTATCACGGCCCTGGGGACAGCTGAGCTCGACAAGATTACTTACCGCAAGGGCGCCAAAGCAGGAGATGTACTGTGTGTGACGGGCGATCTCGGAGCAGCCTATTTGGGATTGCAAATCCTGGAGCGGGAAAAGCAAATCTGGCAATCCAATCCGAAGGTCCAACCCGATCTCGAGGATCAGACCTACCTCATTGGCCGACAACTGAAACCCGAAGCCAGAACAGACATGGTGAGCCTTTTTGAAAAATCTAAATTTGTCCCGACGAGCATGATCGATATTTCAGACGGACTGGCTTCAGAGATCAAACACCTCTGTAATCAATCGGGTACCGGAGCTCTGGTGGAAGAGGCCAAAGTCCCCCTGAAGGACGAATCCCAACTCATGGCCCTTAAATTCAAGTTGGATCCTATTACCTGTGCCCTGAGCGGGGGCGAGGATTATGAACTGCTCTTTACGGCTGATCTAAAGGATTTACCAATCATCAGAACCTTGCCCGGCATCCATATTATTGGTGAAATGCGTCCCGAAAACGAGGGTGTGAAGCTCCAGACCGTGAACGGAAACCTGCATAATATAGTAGCCCAGGGCTGGAGACATCAATGATTTTTCGCGAATTTATATGGACTGGAGACTGTAAATTACCGAGGTTATTATTTTTCCACTCTCTGACCTATCTTTGCAGTTCGAACATTTTTAAAAAAGAGAAATAATGGCCCAGATACACGTACTTACCTACAATCCCTTTCAGGAGAACACCATCGTAATAGAGTCTGCCGGAGAGAGTGTGGTGATTGATCCGGGATCCTATACGCCGGAGGAAAAAAAGGAGTTAATCCAATTTCTTGAAGGCCTCCCGGGAAAAGTGGTTCGCTTGCTCAATACCCACTGTCACCTGGATCATATTTTTTCCAACGGCCTGATAGCTGAAAAATACCAATTGGATTTGGAGATTCACCCCGATGAGGAGGAAATGTTGAAAGCAGCTCCACGGATTGGATTGAGTTATGGCATCCCTACAGAATCTTCTCCCGAACCTTCACAGTGGTTGACGCCGGGTGAATACATTGAGTTTGGAGAGGAGCGACTGAAAATATTGTTTACTCCAGGTCACTCCAAAGGCAGTGTCTCTTTTTACAGCGAAAAGGGCAGTTATCTCATTTCGGGAGATGTACTCTTTTACGAGAGTATTGGGCGCACCGATCTTCCCGGAGGAGATTTTGACACCCTGATGAACTCCATCCAAAACGAGTTTTTACGGCTGCCCGATGAAACTACTGTGTATCCGGGTCACGGGCCGGTTACTTCCATTGGACACGAGCGACATCACAACCCTTTTATCAGGCAGTATTTGTAAAGGATTTTTTAAATCATTAAAATATCTTCTTATACCACTAAGCGAAAACCGGCTGAAATTCGTTGTATAAATCAGACAGGAAATTCGATCTGCACGGGAAATTTTACCAGTAGGATAAAACAAATAACCAGGGATAGTCATCGGATTACCGCAAATTTTTTTTATAAAAAATCCAATTATTAATGAAACAGTCCATTGCTGTGATATAAAATGAGAGACCCAAAGTTTTTACTTTAAATTTCTGGTCTCCAGTATTAGGGCTGTTGAAAAATTTAACCAATGAAACGGTCTATGAGCGAACGTACCCGAAGGGTAAACGAACGGTCCCGAAGGGTAAAGGTCCGGGGGACCTTTAAGAGAGAGAACCGCAAAGCGGGCGGGACTGCTCCGGGGGACCTTTAAGAGAATGAACCACGATAGCGGGTGGGTTTGCTTTACTGCCGGTCACAAAGGATGACTGAATGATCCTGCTAATAGCAGGTGAATGTCCGGGGGACCTTTAAGAGAAGGAACCGCGAAGCGGGCGGGTTGGCAAAATTCTCGTCGGCAGTTAATCGTTCACAAACAAAGTGAAACAGATGAGACGAGCATGAACTTTTTTAATCAAAAAATACCCAGTGTCAAGTCAAGTGTACTGGGTCGGTTAAGTTGCCAGCATTTTATTCATTTTCAAGGCGGAAAAACATAGCATAGCCACAGCTACGTGAGGCT
>JAGTVA010000087.1 GCA_018224445.1 Saprospiraceae bacterium | reverse complement strand
GAGACTCAATCCGGATCACATTTTTTGCCAACTGATACGCACGGCATCTTACGTTCGGAAACTGCCCTTCAGCAAGACCATTGATTACATGGATTCCTTTAGCCTGGGTTTTGATAGAAGAGCGAAAGAATCCTCACTTCTCCTAAAACCCGCTTTTTACCTGGAGAGCAAGTTGCTCAAGGGTTACGAAGGAAGTATTTACAAGGATTTTAACAGACATTGCATTATTTCAAAACAGGACCGAGACAGCCTGGATATTTTGTCAAGAGATAATATTGCGGTAATCCCCAATGGAGTGGATCAGGAGTTTTTTTACCCCAAATCCGACGCCAATCCAACTTTTCACCTTCTTTTTTGTGGTAATATGGGGTATGCACCCAACATCAAAGCTGCTCATTTTTTGTTTAGATTGGCACCGGTACTCAAAAGCAAAATTCCGGGCTTGAAGATAATGATTGCGGGTGCCAGGCCCCATCCGAGTATTAAAAAAATGAACGGCCATTACGGCATTACGGTAAGTGGTTGGATGGATGATATCAGATCAGCTTATTGGGACTCAATGATTAACATTGCGCCCATTTTTACGGGCTCGGGTCTGCAAAATAAAATGTTGGAGGCCATGGCTTGTGGAGTTCCATGCATTACCACAGAAGTGGTAGGGTCCTCTGTGGGAGGGGTAGCCGGGAAGCACTATTTAATTGCTTCGGGCAAAGAGGAATTTGTCTCACAAGTTGTAGATTTGTTGGAAGATAGTGAAAAGAGGTCTGAGCTTTCAAAAAATGGCCTCGAATTGATAAAAGAGAAATTTCATTGGAGTTTTTTTTCAAGGAAACTCGATACCTTGCTGGTGGAGTCGGCGGGGGAAGAAATATTTTAAAGAATTAAATTTAAAAATGGACAATTACATAGAAGTAAGGGGAGATACAAAGTATAAGATCAACGCCATTGAAGAAGCGCTCGAGGATATAAAAAAGGGCAAAGTAGTCATCGTAATTGACGACGAGGACCGTGAAAATGAGGGAGATTTTATATGTGCGGCCGAGTGCATTACTCCGGATATCGTAAATTTCATGGCTACCCACGGGAGGGGGTTAATCTGTGCTCCTATTGAGGAAAGCAGGGCAGAAGAGTTGGAGTTAAATATGATGGTACCGGAGAATACTGCCCTGCACAACACCGCATTTACGGTTTCTATAGATTTAATTGGACAGGGATGTACAACCGGTATTTCTGCCTATGACCGCGCCATGTGCCTAAAGGCATTGGTCGATCCCAATATTAAACCCCGGGATTTTGCGAGGCCCGGGCACATTTTTCCTCTTAAAGCCAAAAAGGGAGGAGTGCTCAGGCGCACAGGGCATACCGAGGCGGCCATTGATTTGGCTCGGCTGGCTGGTTTTTACCCCGCAGGCGCATTGGTGGAAATTCTCAATGAAGACGGCTCGATGGCCAGGTTACCTCAATTGGTGGAAATTGCTGAAAAGCACGATTTGAAAATTATCACCATTAAGGATCTGGTAGCTTACAGGCTAAAAAATGAATCTTTGATTAAAAGGGAATTGAAAAAAAAATACCCGACGAAATTCGGCAATTTTGAATTGAATGTCTACAGGCAACTGACCACAGATGATATGCACATTGCTTTAAAAATGGGGGAGTGGGAGGAAGACGATCCTGTAATGGTCAGGGTGCACTCTTCTTCTCACATCAGAGATATATTAGGACCATTGAGAGATGAGGCCACAATGGAATTGGAGCAGGCAGCAGCCATGATTTCCAAAAATGGGAAAGGTCTTTTGTTGTTGATGCGACAGCAGGACGACGGCGATACTTTTCTGCAGGCTATCGATTCGTATTTGAAGGTGGTCAATGGAGAAATGTCACCCAAATCAGAACAGCGCGATTTTGGAATCGGAGCGCAAATACTCAGAGATCTGAAGGTGTCAAAAATGGTTCTCCTCACCAATGCAGCTAAAAGAAGAGTGGGGCTTCTCGGCTATGGGCTGGAGATAGTGGAAAATTTACCTATCGAGTAGATCGGATTGCCAACCCGGGCTAGGTGGTATATACCGAATTAAACAATACATAATCCGTGGTGAGGTCGCTGCCGTAACCTATAACCTCCGCATCTCCTGAATGGAGGTCGAGAACTACATGAATATGGGCTTCCCGGAGTAATTTTTTAATGAAATTTCGATCGTAGGGCTGGGGCTTGCCCTTTTCCAATACCTTCACTTGATTGTTGGGATCTCCAATAAAAAGGTCTGCTTTTTTGTAATTAAAATGTACCCCTGCGTTTCCGCAGGCGCAGATTATCCGACCCCAATTGGGATCCCGCCCAAACATGGCGGTCTTTACCAGAATTGAACTGGAAATAGCTCGCACCAGCTTTCGCGCCGTCTTTTCATTCCGGGCATTTTTTACCGTGTACTGAATAAACTTGGAGGCCCCCTCTCCATCGGAAACTATGAGTTTGGCCAAATGCAGCATGAGTTCCAACAATTTTTCTTTAAAAGGTTGATAGGAGGGGTGGTCTTTGGAGTCTATTTTGTCGTTTCCGGCCATTCCGTTGCACATTACTGCAGCCATATCATTGGTGGAAGTATCTCCATCGATAGTGATCAGATTAAAGGAGTCCCTGACACATTCCCGCACTGTTTCATCGAGGAGTGTACCCTCTATATTTACATCCGAGACAATAAAAGCCAACATGGTACCCATATTGGGGTGTATCATTCCCGACCCCTTGGCTATTCCCGCCATACTGACGTCTTTTTTATCCAGGGTCAAATTGACAAATCCCTCTTTGGCAAAAGTATCTGTGGTTAAAATGGCGTTGGCTACGAAACTTCCCGCCTCGCCCCTGGAAGTGAGCTTCGGAATATTTTCTTTGATCCCACCTACGATATCCTCCGTAGGGAAGGGCTCTCCTATCAAACCGGTAGAGGCTATGATGACGTCTTCAACGGGCAAATTCAGCATTTTTGCAGCGGTTTTGGCCATGGCCACAGCACCTCGCATTCCCTGTTTTCCGGTGCAGGCATTGGCGTTTCCGGCATTGCAGATCAAAACCTGAGCCCTGCGGTTGAGCAAGTGTTTTTTTGTGAGTTTCAGAGGCTCAGCCACCACTTTATTGAGGGTATAGGTGGCCGCAGCTACACAGGGAACTTCGCTGTATATGATCGCGAGGTCCCGCTTCATGGACTTCACTCCTGTGTGTGCTCCCCAGCACTTGAAACCCTTCACGTCGGTAATATTCTTGTTCATCATAAATTTTAAGGTTTTAAGCTGATTAAATCCAACCCGGCAGTTTCTTTTAATCCAAACATCAAATTGGCGTTGTGGATGGCCTGCCCCGCGGCTCCTTTCATTAAGTTGTCAATAGTAGAAATCACAATAATGTTGTTCGTTCTCGGGTCGTAAGTGGGGTAGAGGTCACAAAAATTGGTACCCCTTACCTCTTTTATTCCTGGAACTTCTTCACGGATTCGAATAAAGGGCTGGTCTGCGTATACTTCGCGGTATAATTCGTGCAGTCTTTGGGTATTCAATTCCATTTCAGCGGTTTTTTGTGCGTAGATGGTGGAAAGTATACCCCTATCCACGGGCAGTAAGTGCGGAGTGAATTGCACCTTCGTGGCGCTTTTGGTTTTCCCGGTCAGGATTTGTTCTATTTCCACGGTGTGCCGGTGATTTCCAATGGCATAGGCGTTGAAATTTTCGTTGATCTGAGAATACAAGGTACCGCTTTTGGCTTTAATTCCCGCTCCTGTTGCACCCGATTTTGAATCGATTACAATCCGGTTGGCGTCTACCAGGTTTTCTTTGATCAAGGGATATACTCCCAAAATGGAAGAGGTGGGGTAACAGCCCGGATTGGCGACCAATCTGGCTTTGGATATTTCTTTTGAAAAAAATTCGGGCAACCCGTAAACAGCATAATCGAAGGCCTCTGTAAAACTGTGCTTTTTGCCATACCACGATTCATAAGTTTCCGGATCATTGAGACGATAATCACCGGACAGATCTACTATTTTAAAATCAGCATTTTTCCACAGTTCAATATAGTGCATGGATACGCCGTGTGGAACTGCGAGAAAGACAAGGTCAATGTTTTTCTCCTCGATTTCATCTGCCCTGATCAGTATTTGATCTACAAGGCCGAAAAATTGCGGGTGAATACTCGAAAACTTTTCTCCGGCAGAACTTTCAGAAGTAATAGCTACCAAATCCATGGAAGGGTGGAGTGCAATTAACCTCGCGAGTTCAGAGCCTGTAAAACCGGTTGCACCGACAATGGCTGTTTTAATTTTTGTCATGAGTTGTGTTTTTATTAAATTACTTTAGATTGAGCTAGTCGCCTTTGGATTCCGATTTGAGAATTTCAGTCAGGGCAGATAAAAAAGTTGATAAATCTTCCTGGGTAATGGTAAGAGGGGGAACCAGTCGGATGACATTGCCCGCTGTGGCGTTGATGATAATACCCCGATCTAAAAATTTTTGTACGTAGGGTTTGGACTCTTCCGTAAGAACTAAACCTATCATTAATCCCACCCCACGCACTTCTTTAATGACGGAAAAATTATCGCGAACCTCATCGAGTTTTTTTCTGAACCACTCCGCTTTAATATTGGTGTTTTCTTCAATTTTCTGATCCCGAATGAAATTGACTGTAGCCAAGGCCGCTGCACAGGCAAGAGGATTTCCTCCGAAAGTCGTGCCGTGATCTCCAAACTCGATGACCTCAGCTATTTTTTCGCTGCAGAGGAAAGCGCCGACGGGCATACCGCTGCCAAGTCCTTTTGCCAGCGTCAGAATATCGGGTTCCACCCCGAAGTGGTCTTTGGCAAAAAGGTGCCCGGTTCGTCCTATTCCACATTGAATTTCGTCAAAAATAAGCAGGGTGTCTGTGGAATCGCAATGCGCTCTCAATTCAGCCAGGTAGTTCTTGTCCGCGGGATGAATTCCACCCTCGCCCTGAATGGGTTCCAGAATCACCGCAGCAGTCTGTGAATTGATGTGTTTTTTAGCTGAATCTATATCGTTGAAAGGGATTTCTTTAAATCCGGTCGGTATTGGGCTAAAACCCTTTTGGTAATTCTTTTTTCCCGCTGCTATCGTCCCCAGGGTTCTGCCGTGAAAAGCATTTTCCATAAAGACAATTTCACCCGATCGACCGTGATGGTGGGCGTATTTTCTCGCAATCTTTATAGCTCCCTCCACCGATTCTGCTCCACTGTTGGTGAAAAAGACACGTGAAAGACCCGACAATTCTGTCAGGAGTTTGGCTAAATTTACCTGTGGTTTGCTGATAAAGAAATTGGAAATATGCATCAATTCACCGGCCTGTTTGCAGATGGCTTTGGTGATTACCGGATGACAGTGTCCCAGATTGTTTACAGCTATTCCCGCCAACAGGTCGAGGTATTTATTTCCCTCGACATCCCAAACCCAACTGCCCTTGGCATGGCTGATGGCCAGTGGAATTCTCTTATAAGTTGGTAAATACGAGGCTAAATCCTGATTTACCCAATATTCATTAGTTGTGTTGTGCATGACTGGTAATTGTAGTTCCTAATTTTTTTCCTGAGATCAAAACATCTGTCAGCTGCTGTGGCTGAGTACCATTTAAAATTCGGGCTGTTTTAGCTCCTGTTTTCAAGGCTACCTGACAGGATTCTATTTTGGGTATCATTCCCCCTTTGATTACTTTGTGCATCAGAGGTTCTATGTCTTTTACAGAGAGGTGATCGATCAGACTATCCACTTTGGAAATATCCCTGAACAAACCGTCTACGTCTGTAAGAACGATAAAATGATCTACCTGAAGAGCACCGGCCAGATGGCCTGCGAAGAGATCGGCGTTAATGTTAAAATCGCTGCCGTTGTGATCTGAAGCAATGCAGGTAAAGACCGGAAGGTATTGGTTTTTTAAAAGTAATTCGGCCAGGTCGGTATTTATTTCAGCGACGTCCCCAACTTGACCCAGGTCGATTTTTTTTTCCAGATCGCCCTGCACTTCGAGATGCCATCTCTTTTTGGCTATAACCGACCCCCCGTCCTTGCCAGAGAGTCCTACCGCCTTTATGCCAAAGGATTGCAATACCCTCACCAGCGATCCATTGACCATGCCCTTTAGTGCCATCTCTACCTGCACCATGGCTTCTGTTGAAGTGGCTCTATGACCACCAATAAACTCAGAAGTTATCCCGGCTCTTTCCAGTACCTCGGCAATAAACGGACCACCCCCGTGAACAAGGACAAGTTCAAATCCACTTCGATATAGCTTTTTTATTTCGATTGCAACTTTTTCCTGAAGATTGGAGTCCTTCATGGCGTTGCCTCCATATTTAATCAGGACTCGTTTATTGTCATTCATATATTACTGAGCTGTAATTTCTTGCAGTACGACCAATAATGGTAAAGATACAATGAATTAAACAGAAATTTAATTTATTTGTTTATCTTTTATTATATATTCAAGTTTCTCAGTTCATTGCGAAGAACGAACGATTTGTTTTATTCATACAATTTAATTCCCTGTAATTTTATTTTTTTCTAAAATTTTAATTCTCTTTTCTTTTGCCTAGATGCAAAAGAAACAAAAAATCACGGCTGTTGATAATTTTCGATCCACTGTTGAAGGTTTTGCTAGGTCGGCTTTAAAACTCGCTTACTGTAACCCGGACTTTTCATGAATGCTTCTATTCCAAGTCTATATACCTTCATAAATAGGCACTTGCTAGCTTTTCTGTCCTCATCGTAGCTCCGGGCTACGACTGCGGTATAAAACCTTCACAAGCACCCCTTTCTATTGGTCTATAGCCTTTCACAACGAACCCCTCATGAATAATCCGGGCTAGACCATTTTGGTTACTTGGCGCCTGTCTTGTTGAAAAACGAGAGGGCAATGCCAAAAAGTAACATCCATAAAAAATCATTCTATCATTTTTTTAGAAAAAGGTCAATCCGATCAAATTTAATG
>JAGTVA010000086.1 GCA_018224445.1 Saprospiraceae bacterium | reverse complement strand
TTGGACACAACTAGAAGATTTTCCCGGCGGAACACGTTCCTATGCATATGCAGCGACTTATGGAGGAAAAGCGTATTTCGGTTTTGGCTCCAATGATTTCACTTACTTTTTTAACGATTTGTGGGAATTCAATCACGAGACCCAAGAGTGGACCGAACTCACATCCTGTCCTTGTGCTGGCCGGGCACACCCAGCCTTTGTCGCGCACAGCGGGAAAATTTTTGTTGGCCTTGGCGGCACGGGACAAGACCTAAACGATTGGTGGGAGTACGATATTGAAACAGATCAATGGACACAGCGGCCATCGCTGCCGGGACCCCCCAGGCACCACCCCTTTCACTTTGCTGCAGGAGAATACGTGTATGCGGGTTTTGGGCACGGTAGTTCCAGTTATTATTCTGACTGGTACAGGTACGACCTGGAAGAAAACAATTGGACACAGATGAACAACCATCCTGCCGGAGGACGTGTAGCCGGTCAGGAATTTAGTCACAATGGTTACGGATACATAATCAGCGGTGATGGTGGCGGACATTCCAATCTGGCCGAAGGTGAGTTCTGGCGGTACGAACACGAGGAGGACAGTTGGACTCGTTTGCCAGACCACCCCGGCAGTGCGCCGGACGGAAGGGTGGGCAGATGGGCACCAGGCGCTTTTGTCCTTAAAGATCACGTTTATTTCTTCGGAGGTGTCAACCGCGGAAATGCAATACTATTCGGGGATATGTACAGTTTTCCTCTGGAAACACCCACCCCGACCACCAATTTAAAAGTGGGAGATCAAGTATTCAAGCTTTTTCCCAATCCCGCTTCCAATTATTTGAATCTTGAGTTCGGGGATCTTGCTGTAGAGTCGTTAAGGGTGGGTATTTTTGACCTTCAGGGAAGGCAGGTCATGGAATTGCCTATGACGAGTAATCGTATAGATATCAGTGAATTGAGCAGCGGGTTGTACTTTCTGCAGCTTGAGTTCGACTCAGCGACTGAGGTGCGGCCTTTTATTAAAAATTGATGGTGGGGCGATACCCGCAAATTTTATACATCAAGTAAGTTGATCAATTTTTAATAACCTGAACTCGATTAATTTGGCGATGACAGTAATTGATCAATCTTATCCACCACATATTTGACCTGGATGAGTTCCATGCTTTTGCGGGCACAATGTTGATCGGATTTGGATTTCAACTTTCCGTAAATACTGCAGGGCCTGCAGCTCAGATCAATCTGGACCATTCCCTCTTCGTTTCCCAGTGGGCCAAAACCGACATGCGGATGCGTGGGACCCCAAATAGATACGACCCGCGTCCCTCCTACTGCTGCCATGTGCATATTGGCAGAATCCATACACACCATGACCTCTATTTGCTTCATAATGTACAATTCTTCCTCCAGCTTGAATTGATCAACCAAAAGGATATCCTCCTCACTTAACCATTTTTGATTTATTACCTCAAGTTCTCTTTTGCCCGCACCGAACCACAGTATTATATAGCCTTTAAGTCTCAACTTCATTGCCAATTCCCGCATTTTATCAAAAGGCCATTCTTTAGAGGGATGGGCAGCAAATGGGGCAATCCCTACCCACGTTCTGTTTTCCTTTTCGGCGAGCAGTGTTTTCACACGGTCGGTAGCCACCCCCCATTCAGGCAGTGCCCAATCCTCACTTTTCCACTTCATTCCTGCCTTTTGAAAAACCCTTGCATATCTCTCAGTAGAGTGAATCAACGGTTTGGATTTCAAGGCTCCGTATTTCAGAAGTCTTTTCTTCTCTTTTCTCCCCTTATCTATTTTACTGACAGGCACACCTGCCAAACGAAAAAAAGTCCGGAGAACTTTAGATCTCAGGGAGTCGTGTAAGTCCACCACCACATCGTATTGATTGGGTCTGAGCTCCCGATAGAGTCTACGAAGTCCCATTACCCCCTTGTGTCTGCTTTTCAGGTCCGCTCCAATAAACCGAAAGCGATCCCCTTTTTCAAATAGGGGTTCAAAAAATGGTCTGGACAACAGATGAACCTCCACAGAGGAGTGGTCGCGCAAGAGCGTTTTTATCACCGGAGATGCCATGGTTACATCTCCCATTGCTGAAAACCGAATCACCAGTATTTTCAAGGGAAGCGCATTTAATTCAATGGTTTGCTGATTATTTCAAACACTAAGGTAAGAAAAGATAATGGCTATATTAGACATTTTTATCAGCCCCAGAAAAGAAAAAATAGAAACAGGTTACTTTTTTTGCCCGTACAAAACCGGATTAAGGGTCTCGTCGTTGTACATCTTCATCTGATGGTAGACTTTGGCGAGGCGTTTTCCAGCTTGTATATCCTCAATCAATTGATCGATGGCCAGGCACAGGTCTTTCTGTTGCTCTTTCAAGATATGTAGTTTACGCATACACCCTGCTTTGTGTTCATTGTCGGCATTTGCTCTGCTCGCTTCCACATTCATGTGATAAATTTTAAGGCAGAGGATGGACAATCTGTCAATGGCCCAACCGGGGCTCTCCGTATTGATTCTGGCTTCTGCCTCAAAATCGGCGGGAGTAATTTGACTCAACAATTGGTCGTCCAGTTTTTCTACTGTTTCTGTCCTCACCTGGTTGGAGGCATCAATTTTACGTTTAATCTCCATTCCGAAATCAGATTTAATACCCGGGTCTCGAACGATATCTTCCAGATGCCATTGGACGGTGTCAATCATACATTTGTCGTAAAGGGTGGCTCTATTATCCTCTTTTGAAAAAGGGGTTTCAGGGCGAACGTTTACATCGTCCTCTAAATGATAATCGTCTATAGCTCTCTCAAAAACCTGAACCATCTGAAGTGAACTCCAATCTGACATATTTGTAAATTATTTTTTTGCAAAGATAAAAGAATACTGTTGATGTATCAATAGGGCAGTTTTGGGTTCAACTTAAGGGAATAGAGATCCAGCCTCCTGTCCTTCAGGTTCCTGACACTGCCGTAATTGTGCAACTCATTGAGCAGATTGAGGTCGCAATCTGCAAGTAGGGTCATCTCGGTATTGGGTGTAGTTTGGGCTTTGATTCCATCGGACGGAAAAGCAAAATCCGAGGGTGTAAACACAGCGGATTGAGCGTATTGAATATCCATGTTATTAACTCTCGGCAAGTTACCCACGCATCCTGCCATAGCCACATAGCACTCGTTTTCAATAGCTCTTGCCTGAGCGCAACGCCTCACCCGCATATATCCATTTTGGGTATCCGTCAGAAAGGGGACAAAAAGAATTTTCATATCCTTCTCAGAAAGCAATCTCGCTAATTCCGGAAACTCCACATCGTAACAGATCAATACCCCTATTTTTCCGCAATCCGAGTCCATCGTTTTGAGGATAGTTCCCCCCGTCATTCCCCAGTTTGAAACCTCAGAAGGGGTGATGTGCAGTTTGGTATACCTCTCAAATGTACCATCTCTTCTGCACAAATACCCCACATTGTAGAGCTTATTGTCCTGAACCAAAGGCATGCTGCCGGTAATAATATTGATGTTGTAAGAAATGGCAAACTCAAGCATTTTATCCCTCAGGGGTTCGGTATACTGGGCCAATTCCCGAATGGCCATCGCCTCAGAAAGATGGTTGTAAGGCGCCATCAACGGAGCATTAAACAACTCCGGGAAAAGTATAAAATCGGATTGATACCCACTCACCGCATCTACAAAAAACTCCATTTGTTCGCAGAGCGCTTCAACAGATGGGAAAGGCCTCATTTGCCACTGTACCAGCCCTATCCGAACTATTTCTTTGGTATCGGTTATCAAATTGGGGTTCTCCTGATAGTAAATGTTATTCCATTCCAACAAGGTCGCGAATTCCATGGAGTCCTTGTCCCCGGGCATGTAGTTTTTCAAAATTTTCTTTACGTGGAAGTCATTGGCGAGTTGGAAAGACAAGGTGGGGTCGTGAATTTCCTTCATTTTTACCTTCTCTATATATTTCCTGGGAGTAATTTTACCCGAGTATTCTTTGAATCCCGGAATTCGCCCTCCTGCAATAATGGCCTTTAAATTGAAGTTTTCACAAATTTCTTTTCTGGCATCGTACAATCTCCTCCCCAGTCTCATCCCCCTGAATTCGGGATGAACAAACAGGTCAATTCCGTAGAGGACATTTCCCTCAGAAGTATGCGTACTGAAAGTTTCATTCCCGGTTATTTTCTGATAGGTGTGATTGTCTCCGAATTTATTGTAATTGACAATCAGGCTCAACGCACAGCCGGCGATTTGCTCATTTACCACCACACACAATTGTCCCTCCGGAAAGACATCCAGTAATTTCTCTATTTGCCTGGACTCCCAATAACCACCAACCCAGCCCGGATAAGCCTCCACCATGGATTCTCGCAACCCCATATAATCCTCTATTTTCAGGTTGCGAAGTTCAATCTTTATATCTTCTGCCATTATTGAATATTTCTTTATCTCTTAATTTCGCTCTTCACAAGCTTGTGGAATTAAGCTCAAAGTTACTAAAGGAAAGTTGAATTCACCCCGCTTTAGTTCCAATTACCCCCTTTAGATTTATTAATGCAGGGCCAGACAAAATTGAAATAAGTATAAAATATTACCGCATCAAAGGGAATATTGGAAAAAAATCATTTACTTTACAGCCGGCAACTTGGCGGATAAATAAATAAAAGACCTCAATACCTACAGATGAAGTCTGGAAATAAAATACGCTGGAAATCCATTTTCAACCTAAAATCCATATTGCTTACCCTTGCGGGAGTCCTTTGTGGAGTAGTGGCCCTGAAGGGATTTATGATACCCAATCACTTTCTGGATGGTGGGGTCACTGGTGCTTCTATCCTGCTCGAGGACATCCTCGGTATCCACATCAGTGTTTTGCTGGTGGTTTTTAATGTCCCTTTTCTCATAATCGGATACAGAAAAATTGGGAAGACCTTCAGTATTCACTCCGCGCTGGCAATCCTTTTGCTGGCTGTGTTGCTTTTTTTTATTGAGATTCCGACAGTTACTTCGGACAAAGTACTGATCGCCGCATTCGGTGGATTTTTGATCGGATTGGGCATTGGTTTGGTAATACGGGGTGGAGGAATTATCGACGGCCTGGAAATCATCGCCGATTACACTCATAAAAAATCGGGTTTTACCACCAGCGAGATTATTTTGGTGTTCAACTCCGTCATCATCCTCGCAGTGGCTTACGAATACGGCATTGAAACCGGTATGTATTCCATTCTCACCTATTTTACAGCAATGAAAACCTCCGATTACGTAGTGGAGGGATTTGAGCAATTTACCGCTCTTAACATCATTTCTAAAAAACCGGAAGTCATCAAGGACTTGTTGGTCGAGAAACTAAATAAGGGCATTACCGTGTATAAGGGAAAGCGCGGATTTCTTCCGGGAAGTTTTGAAAAACATTTGGATTGCGACATTATTGTAACCATAGTCACCCGGCTCGAGGTTTACAATTTAGAAAAAAAGATTCTCAACGAAGATCCAGAAGCATTCCTCTTTGTGCAGAGTATCAAGGAAGTAAAAGGGGGGGTCCACAAAGCCACCGTCGGTAGAGATTTTGAGGACGAGGATCACAAAGTGACCGGGTAAAAGTCCGCAGATTGATCCGGTAAATTGAAAGTTTTTTTACTCCGTTGTTTTCTCTACCCCAAAATCCGTCCAGGTTTTTCGTTCTTTTTTGGTGATTTTCCTTATGGCCAGATTTTTTTCGATGGACTCCTCATTTTTGTAGCCTCTTTCATGATCCAGGTGAATGCAAATAGCCGAATATCTGATTTGTTTGGATTTGATTCCAAGGTTAATAAGGCGCTCTCCAAGTTCTCTGTCCTCCCCTCCGTATTGCATGCGCTCGTCAAATCCATTAATCTTTAAAATATCTGACTTCCAGCCACTCGCATTGTGACCATTCCAGCTCGCTTTCGCGGGTGTGAGGGCATTTAATAATTTTTGGGTGAACCCACGGGCATTAAATTTTAAGTTTTTTACGGAGGATTTCATTCCCTTTTTCTTCAGCCATCCCAAATCAAAACACCTTTGCTCCTGAATATCTGAAAAATCGATGGATTCCGAGATGGACATAGGGAGTTTGTGGTACCCGCCAGATAAGAAATACCCAGGCTCCCTGTAACGCATATGAACTTCTAAAAAATCACTCCTGGGAATACAGTCCCCATCGCTCATCAGTAGATAATCTGCCCGGGAAGCCAATATGGCTTTATTGAGGATTTTGGTTTTTTGAAATCCGTGATCTTCATGCCAGACATGTGTCACAGTAAATTCAACCCGGCTGGCAAATTCTGCAATCAGATCTTTAGTCTCCACCTCCGACCCGTCGTCTGCTATTACCAGTTCAAAATCTTTAAACTCCTGGACTCTGTATCCCTCTAGTGTTTTGGAAAGCCAATCCGGCGCATTGTAAGTACTGATTATTACCGATATTTCAGGGGAATCCCTCATATTGACTACTGAATTTTATCCCGAGGATTTTGTAAACGCCCAAAGATACCATTTTCAAAAAGAACTCCAATACGCCTTCGTGGGAAAAGCATTTCTAAAAACATCAAAAAGAAATAATAAACCCGGCGAAAACTCAACTTTTCAGGCTTTATTAAGTTATATTTTCAGTTAAAAAATCAATTAAAATTTGGTACTTTCCGGGTAAAATAATTGTACTCCGGCCATTTTAAAAATTAATGGGGTTGCAAGGATTTGAGACAAACCTTAAAATCAATTTCGGAATCCTATATTAAAAATGCAGACACCACAGTAATTCAGTATCCGTAAACGTTCCGGAAATAGTACCGCACCAAGGCCACAAAACTCAAAATGAAAAATCAAACAGAAAACAGCAGCTATGCAAAAGTAAATGGGATTTCGATTAGTTATATCGATGAAGGCCCCAGAGAGGGCCTGGTCATTATTTTTATCCACGGATTCCCTTTGAATAAAAGCATGTGGCGAGAACAAATAGATTCACTAAAAGGGCATTTTCGAGCGGTGGCTTACGATATACGCGGTCATGGCGAATCGAATGCCGAGGCTACCGATTTTTCCATAGATCAATTTGCAGATGATCTCATGGGTTTGATGGATTACCTGAAGCTCAAGCGCGCAATTTTCTGTGGCCTTTCCATGGGGGGATACATTGCATTGACTGCCATGGAAAAACATCCGAATCGCTGTGAAGGGCTTGTTCTCTGTAATACCCAATGCACTGCTGACACTGAAGAAGCTAAAGAAAAAAGAAAAAAAGCTGCTTTGAGTATTCAGCAAAACGGAGTGGATAAATACGCCGAAGTAAACCTGAAAAATCTCTTTACCAAGGAGTCATTCTCAAAGAGGAAAAATGTAGTAAAGCGGGTCAGAGAAATGATGACAAGCACTTCCAAAAGTTCGCTTTTAAGAAGTCTGCAGGCCCTGGCCGGTCGCCGGGAAACCTGCGGTAAACTATCCGAAATAGACGTGCCGGTTTTGATCACAACGGGTAGAAAAGACCCGATTACTCCACCCCCCAAAGCCGAATTAATGCATCGTAAAATAAAAAATTCAGCACTTTATATTTTTGAAAACTCCGGCCATTTAAGTAATCTTGAATATCCGTATAAATTTAACGACCAATTGATCCGATTTTTAAATACCATTAAAAAGAAAACAGGCATACCAAAGGTAAATGTATCGCTCTAAAAAAATTATCGTTTAAAAAATGCGTTTGTGAGTCAATACCAGACTGAGATTTAGCTAATTATTGAGTTTCGATTCGACTCAGATGTTGCGATGTGCAGTTTTATCCGCACTACTTTAGTCCGATAACAATTTTTTAAAAAAACTATAAACATGAAATTACATACCAAAGAATTCATTCAAAAATTACTTTCGGAAGAAGGAGGTACCTGTCTTTCGCTATATATGCCAACACACCGAACTCATCCTGAGAACCTTCAGGATCCCATCCGTTTTAAATCACTGATTAAGAAACTGGAGGAGTCTCTTATGAGGGAATGCGAAAGGGATGAGGCGGAAAAACTCCTTAAACCCTTTAAGAAAATTGGCAAGGATAGCGACTTTTGGAATCACACCTTAAATGGGATTGCTATTTTCAGTACTCCAAAATTTACTGAAACGGTCAATTTGCCAGTACCTGTAGAAGAACTTGTCGTTGTAGCAGACAGTCTACACACCAAACCCCTTTTAAAATACTTGCAATCGGTCGACCGTTACCAGATTTTGGGATTAACTCGTCACGATATTAAGTTATTTGAAGGAAATCGTCATTCGCTCTCAGAAATAAATATCCCGTCCGAGGTGCCCAAAACCATAGAAGAAGCCCTCGGAGAGGAATTGACAGATGGCCATACCACAGTTGCAGCCTATGGAGGTACCACAGGGGAGAGTTCGGCAATGCGTCACGGCCACGGGGGTAGAAAGGATCAATTAGAGATTGACGAAGAGCGATTCTTCAGAGTTATTGCAGATGGCGTTTCCGAAAATTTATCCAAACCCACCGGCTTACCATTGATATTGGCAGCCCTTCCCGAACACCACAACCTATTCCACAAAGTCAATAAAAATGGGTTGTTGCTGCCCAATAGCATCGCTCTTGATCCCAAGTCCGCCCCCACAGATAAACTAAAAAATGAAGCCTGGAAGATTATGGAACCAGAGTATCTCAAAAGGCTCGCCAGTCTGTCCGATGATTTTATGACGGCTAAATCCAAGGGAGAAGGAACCGAAGACCCCAAAGAGGCTGTTGTCGCCGCGGTAGAAGGCCGGATTGACACCCTCCTGGTGGAATCGGACCGCATCATTCCGGGAAAGATAAGTGATTTTTTGGAGGGAAAAACACAGAAAAGAGAATTGGCAGACCCAAAAGTGGATGACCTCCTCGACGATCTGGGTGAAATGGTAACCAAGATGGGTGGCCAAGTCGTCGTCATTCCCTCAGAAAAAATGCCGGTTAAAAGCGGTTTAGCTGCTATTTATCGCTATTAAATACAGCCCTTTCAAGATTATGCATTCCTGCACTTTTCAAAGGCAGAGTGTTTACAATTTTTATTAATAATACAAAACCCCAAAATATGAATATTCAAATTAATACCGACAACAATGTAGATGGAAATGCAGAGCTCAAAAATACCTTAAAGGATTATATATCTTCCGACCTCGATCGATTTAGCGACCAGATCACCCGCATAGAAGTTCACCTTTCAGACGAAGATGGCAATAAGGACGGGATTAATGACCGTAGATGCTTACTCGAAGCCCGACTGGCGGGAATGCAACCCCTTGCTGTAACCAATCGGGCCAATACCGATGAGCTGGCCGTAAGCGGTGCCCTGGAGAAAATGGAAAACAAGCTAAACACCATTCTCGGGCGTTTGCGGGATAGGTAATCGGCCTATTCTATCTTACCCGATTATATTTGAATAAAGTAGTTTAGAATGTTTGGCCCCAATTCAATGGGTTGCCGAGCTACTGCTCTGCTGCGCCCACCCGCTCGCTCCCCGTGGCCTCCTTCCCGGTGTTAAGAAAAATATAATTGTACTTTGTCTAATTTAGGTGGCGTTTATTTTTTGTGATTTTCCGAATTATTCATTGTTCAAAAAAAAAGATGAAAAAATTTGCCCTTTTAATTTTCGCTATAGCTACTACTTTTCAAGCTGTATATGCTCAATTTGGAGTGGGCGTTTCTGTCGGTATGAATAATTCAACTGTCGAAATTAAAGGCGAAACTGAAATAGCTCCGGATCCAACATACCATTACTTTATAGGCCTTTCTCCAAACTATGTCTTAAATGATAAATTTTCTGTCAATCTGGATTTTCAATACAGTGGTAAAGGATATTTATTTTCATTTGATACTGGAGATGAGTTGAACATGGTAACCAAGTTGAGGTATTTGGATTTTATACCTGAGGTTCAGTACCACATTTTTCCCGGTTTAAGCTTGGGCATAGGAGTTAGCTACGGAATACTTCTGGAAGAAAAATCAAAATTTGGAAATCAGGAATGGATGACCGACGATCAGGTAACCAATACCAAATCGACCGATATAGGGCTGACCGGCACTCTGAGGGGAAATTATAAAAACTTTTTTGCTTTTTTGCGGTACAACCACGGAATTAAAAATATTTCCAATGCACCCTTTCACGATCAAAACGGCCATCCCGTTAATCAAAAGCAATACAACAGAAATATTCAACTGGGTATCGGGTACAATTTTACTATATAATTGCAGTCTGGAAAGGATGAGCTAACCATAATATCCCCACTCACCTTCTCCTTCCTCCACCTGCTCTCGACCTGAATTCCTCCATCAATTTTTCTGAAATCTCCTGGTACTCCTGGCGGGAAACTCTCTTTCCCCGTGTAGGCACCTGAACTCTCGAATCCGAAACTCTGCGATTGATTATTTCAGTTGCAATGTAAATTTTCTCGTTGTAGTTGATCACTGCCATCAAGACCGCACCGGGCAGGCCGAAATAGTTCTCGGGTCCAATGGGCAGGGGAATCTCGGGGGTAAACCAAACTTCGATCATGCTGCTGTCCCGATCATCTACCCGGTAAGCAAGTTGACAGATTTTACCGGCTATCATTTCCGATCTGCCGGTCAAAGTCCAGGGATGTCTTTCCACCTCCTCCTCAATAAGGTAGTCGTCATTCATCAGTCCCCTTTGTACCGTATATATATTTTCTTTAAGGTTGTGGTGGTGGATTTCTCTAGCCCCCATCCGAAACCAGCTTCCCCTCCCACGACCTACTTCTTCTTCGTAATCTACGAAAAGCGATTGATCTCTGGTGAATACCAACTCTTTTTTTAAATCTTGAAATTCAGGAATACTCGCTTTCATTCCCTCCATGTCTTCGGGCAACAACTGGTGAAGGTTGATTTTTACCTCGTAAATAATCGTTCCTTCAGTGATCTGGGTGCTTATATTGTATGTGAAAAAGAAAAAAAACAGGACTGTTAAAAATTGAGGTTTCATTTTTTTTTTATTTATTATCAAACATAAAACTGCCCGCGAAAATAATCAGTTCATCATTCGGCTGAACATTCTAAACATTCCTCCTCTGGAAGCTGCCGGATTAGCAGCAGAATTGATGTTGTATCTCACCTCCAGCATAACATATCTTCCCAGAGAAAGTGTTCGTTCTTCCTCTATGTAATTCAAATCCGTTGATCTGTTGAATCCCACATTTCTATTGAGTAAATCCACCCCGAGTAATTTTACCTGAATTCTTTTATCCTCCATAAAAAACCTCGAAACAGATGCGTTCCAAATGAGAATATCATCGTCAAATAAGCCGTCATCGCTTCGATATTGATTGAGATCCAATCCTGTTTCAATTTGCCATTTGTCCTCGTCAAAATTGGTGCGGATATCCGCACTGTGACGGTAAGATTGGAACGACTGGTCGAGTCCGTCCATTTCAAGGTAGCGGGTATTGGAGTTCGTGACATTGGTCCGGAGATTGATATTCAGCCACTCCTTGAGGTCGTAATTCAATCTCAAATTTGCAGTGGGGGTAAAAGTTCTGGTTTCACTCTCCACCTCGTTGACAATGGTATTGCCCCAATTGTAGGATGCCCCCAATCTCAGATTGGCCCGAATTCCGGTATTACCTATGGGACGGCCGTAATTTACGGAACCCGACAGATTCCAATCGTCGTCTACATTCACGGGCTTTCTCACCCGGCGCAATTGATCGTCAAAGGCAATGGATTCTCTAATCCGGTTTTGGGTGTACGAGACATTCCCAAACAAAAAGAAATTTCGGAAGGTCAACATATCAAAAGTGGTGTAGCGATAACTCAACCTATGGGTATACTGGGGTTCCAGATCGGGATTTCCCTGATATAAGTTTAGCGGGTCTGAATTGTCGATTATATCCTGCAATTGAATTACAGAGGGTTCTCTCAACGAGGTGCTGTAAGATAAATTCATGTTTTTTCCTCTGTGTACTTCGTAGTTCCACGAAACTCTTGGCAGAAGGTAATCGAAATTTCGCTTGACGGGATGGTCGTTACCCTTAACTTCCCCCTCGAGAGTCGACAGCTGGTAATCCAGACCCCCGTTCAAATTGCTCTTGTCCGTTACCATTCTAAGGGACACTCCCATTCGGTGATACAAAAAGTCCGAATCGTATTCCTGAGACAGGGCGGGTACCAATACGGGATTATTTTCGTCAGAGAGGTCAATCACCTCGCGCATGTTACTCCTCACACTGTTATTAAAAATGTATTGAGTAGTTAGAAATAGTTTATCGCTTAATGGTTCTGTGTATTGAAAATCTGCGCCCATGCCATAACTTGAATTATTTTGATCCTGTCGCTCATCGATGTCCTCTGTAGATTCTGTTTGCTCGTCTCTGATAAGTTGATTAAATGCCATCAGATATCCATCCTGCTGGTTTTTTCCGTAGTTTCCCGAAAAGCTGGTAGCGAGCACCCTGCCCCGGGTGGGAAACCTATGTCTGAAGGTCAGCGATCCGTTCCAATCTATGTTTTCCCCATCTCCGGAAAATTCCTGGTCACTGATATTTTGTGTCTTTTCAAAGGTATTTTGATTGGTCTGGTCTGTGGCGCGAAATTCATCCCTAAGGGTATAACTCAGTGCTGTGTTCAATCGAAGTGCGGACCTGTTGCCGATGTTTTGATCCAACCTCACATTCAGCCTGTGGTCGTAATTTTTGGATTCATTGAGGGCCTCCTCAGTAGTTCTGAGCACCTGATCCCCCGGCAAAAAATTATCTCTGTTGAGTTCTCTTTCATTGACTCTGTCACTGAGTCCAAAAAAATAACTCGCATTGATCTCGTTTTCTTTTCCGTAGGATTGGGAAAACTGGAGGCCTGCGCTGTAAGAAGTCAAAAAACCCGTCTGCGGTCCCTGTCCCACCAAGGTATTACCCCCGCGGAATGAAACTCCTCTGCCTCCTCCTGACATCATTTGTTGTACGCCACCTGAAAACTGAAAGTAATCCTGCCAGGAAAAACCGAGTTCATTGATGTTGTTGCCCCCGGCCAAAATAGCAATTTGACGTTTATCGTCAAATCTATTCAGGCTGAGTTTGCCATTGAATCGGTCATCCAACCCATAAGCTCCAGATGCGTAACCAAAGGCCCCACCCTTTCGATCTTCTTTTAATTCCAGATTAATTGTTTTTTCCCTACTGCCGTCATCTATACCCGTAAAATCAGCTTCTTCGGATTTTCGGTCAAACACCTGAACCTTATCCACCGCATCCGCCTGAATATTCTTGGTTGCCATACGTGTGTCGCCCCCGAAAAATCTCTTTCCGTCCACCAACACGTTTTGCACTTCCTCTCCCAAGGCGCGAATGGTACCGTCGGGATCAACTTCGACACCTGGCAACCTCCTGAGTAGGTCCTCCACGGTGGCGTTTTGAGCCAGGTTAAACGCCCTGGCATCGTATACCACTGTATCCCTTTGCACCAAAATAGGAATGCGGGTTGCTGTAACTTCCACCCCTTCTGTAAGATCGCCAGTTTCCATTGTAATGGTCCCCAGATCAAGATCCTCCTTCAAAGTGATTTCAAGCTCGTATTCCTTTAGACCTACAAAACCCACCTTCATCAAGTATTGACGAGGAGAGAGATTTTTTATCAAGAAACGACCCTCGACATCTGAGTAACTAAATGCTGCCATAGTGGAATCCACCGGATTAAAAAGCACTACAGAAGCCCATTCTAGAGGCTCCTCCTGCTCATTTTTTAACATTCCGCTCAACTCCAACTTACTCTGAGCAGAAATATCAAAACAAATAACCGTGGTTACTACCAATAACAAGGCAACAGTAATATTTTTAAACATGTAAAAAAGTTTAGTTAAAATCGCGATTCTTCAAGCAGCGTTTGAATAAAAAAAGCAGTCTTAATGAATGAAGGTTTGTATAAAGGTATAAAACCCTTCAATTTCACGGATGTATTTATAGACCAGTCCACTCTTTTTGACGACATAATACAAGCGAGGTTAAAAAGGTAGAGAAATTTTGATCTATAGAATACTGAATTAAAAAAAGTTTAGTATTATTGCTTAAATTTATCAATTGTATTGACACAAACTTAAAAAAATTAAATCATGTATTTTAAACTTATTCTATTTTCATTGCTGCTCCTTGGAACTAATTTTGCTGATGCGCAAGTTTTTATCACCTCAAATTCCTCAGAAAGCATCCATATGGAAGTCCGTCTTTCACGCGGTGGAGATCAACTTCAAAATGTAGTAGTGGAAAGGGCAACTAAATCAACCATAAGCCGGGAAGCTGTTCTGGCTAATCCCCTAATAAATACCTCTGATCTGAAATTCAGTGCTGACAACCCCACCATTACCATTCCATCAGATGGAAACAACTACTTCCTGTCGCCTATGGCGCCCCGGGCGGATTTAATCCAATTGAGCGCCGGAGACCGCCTAACTATGGAATGTGGATGCGGGGAAAGCCCGGATGAGGATGGTAGCGCTTGTGGGCTTACTACCAACACTGCCATCTACAGCAGCCCGGCAACTCATTGTCTAAACTCGGGTTCTTGTGGAGAAGTTTGTCAATCTTTCATTATGGTGTATGGAGCCGATGGGAAACAAAAGAACAGAAGTATTTCGGGGGGAGTCCTTTTTTCAGCTGAGCGCGCTCAGGCCAGAACCCTTAGGTAATAGTAAAGATCCGGTTTAATTTTACTTTCAAAATTTAATGTCTTCTGACCGGGGAAATAAATCTTTCAGAGGTAGAGGTGGTGCGCAATAATCACCACTGCCAAAAATAGTATTATGAGACACCCATGGCACGAATTGAGCCCGGGATCTAAACTCCCGGAGTTTGTTGAAGCTGTTATTGAAATTCCCAGGGGAAGCAAAGGTAAATTTGAATTGGACAAAAAAACCGGGATGATCCGGCTGGACCGAGTACTTTTTTCAGCGGTCCACTACCCTGCCAATTACGGATTTATCCCACGGACCTATTGCGAGGATAAGGACCCGCTGGATATACTGGTTTTTTCCTCCATAGAAATGCCACCACTTACCGTAGTTTCCGCGAAAATTATAGGGGTGATGCGGATGTTGGATCAGGGCGAGGCCGACGATAAAATCATTGCTGTTGCAGAGAAAGATATGAGTGTCAACCACATAGACGATATTCACCAGATGCCCCCGCACGCGATGAAAGAACTCAGGCGATTTTTTGAGGATTATAAAAAACTTGAAAATAAAGAGGTGGTTGTTGAAGACATTCTCCACAAGGAAAAAGCCTTTGAAATTTTAAGAGATAGTTTACAACTATATAGGAAAATGTTTTAATTTATGAACTATTCGGGTAAAAGTCGGTGTTGTAAGATACGCAACCAAAAATGCAAATGTCGTTAAATTATTGTTAATAGAAATATGTTTTGTGGATAGTTGTGAATAATTGATCTACATTAGCCTTATTAAGTAATCATTTTTAACAAAAAACTAATTGTCTATAAGCGGGAAATTTACACTTTTTAATTTTATTTTTTCATTTAAAAGTAATATGTCATGAGTATGACTCCGCAGACAGACAAGCAGCTCATTCAAAACTATTTGAATGGCGACGACAAATCCTTTGAGATTCTCCTTACTCGTCACAAGGAAAAAATTTACACCTCCATCTACCTATTCGTGAAAGACCGTGATCAGGCAGACGACATTTTCCAGGAGGTATTTATTAAGATCATCAAAACACTGAGAAAAGGGAAGTACAACCACGAGGGTAAATTCCTCCAATGGGCCATGCGTATCTCCTATAACCTCTGTGTGGATCACTTCAGGAGGTCTAAGAGAAGAACTAAAGTAAGCCCTACTGAGACTTTTGACATCTTCGATGTACTCGAACTCAAGGACGAGAACATGGAACAACAGATGATGAAAAGTCAAACTCACGACAAGGTGAGGAAACTGGTTGATTTACTTCCAGATGAACAAAGGGAAGTGGTTAT
>JAGTVA010000085.1 GCA_018224445.1 Saprospiraceae bacterium | reverse complement strand
TCGTTCGTTCTTCGCAATGAACTGAGAAACTTGAATTTCTTTTTTAAAGTGTCAACTCCAAATTATTTTCAACCGTCCAGTGCTTTTTTATACACTTCAAGACAGCGTTTTCTCGCTTCTTTGTGTTCTACCATTGGTTTAGGGTAATTCTCAGTTCCGTATTCCGGCACATACTTTCTAACATAATCTAAATTCTTATCGAATTTTTTAAGTTGCAATTCGGGGTTAAATATACGAAAATAAGGAGCTGCATCAGTGCCGCAACCTGCAGCCCATTGCCAGCCACCATTGTTGGATGCCAATTCATAGTCCAATAATTTGGAGGCAAAATAAGCTTCGCCCCACCTCCAGTCAATCAACAGGTGTTTTGCTAAAAAACTAGCCGTAAGCATACGCACCCGGTTGTGCATAAACCCGGTCTCATTGAGTTGTCTCATTCCTGCATCCACCAGGGGGAAACCTGTTTGACCTTTACACCATTTTTCAAATTGCGATTCATCATTAATCCATTCAATTGAATCGTACTTTTCTCTGAAGGGTCCGTTTTCGACCCTCGGAAAATGAGCCAGTATTTGAGCGTAAAAGTCCCTCCAAATCAACTCGTTGAGATAAGTCTCATTAAGTTGGGAAGCTGTAGCGGCCTTTTCTCTGATCGAAAGGGTCCCGAACCTAAAGTGAATGCCCAACCTGGAAGTGGCATCAAGAGCGGGAAAATTTCTCTTCTCATCGTAGTCTTTGATTATCTTTCGCTCCACCACTCGCGAAGGTATCGAAATGGAAGAAGGCAAAAAGCCCAATTCATCGAGTTCCGGAATTTTTTTATTAAAATTAATCTCAGCAAACTGGGACATTCGGCTCTCGATAGAATAAGTTGAAAAAAAGGTGGATTCAGACAGTGGACTGCCGGCCTCCAGTCCACCCCCTACTACCTCCAGCCATTTTCGTTTGTAGGGAGTAAAGACCACATAGGGATGGCCATCGTCCTTCATGACTTCTCCAGCCTCAGTAATCAGGTGGTCCTTAAATGTCTTAAATGCTATCCCCTTATTTTTAAAAAACTCTTCAACCTCTGCATCTCTTTTCACAGCATAAGGTTCGTAATCCCGGTTGGTGTAGACCTCTGCTATATTGAATTTCCGGATCAACTCTTCCCACACTTCTACGGGGCGACCAATGACCACTTTCAGGTCTGAGCCCAATTCATTGAGTTTCTTTTTAATGCCGCCCAATTCCCGGTGGATAAACTGGACTCGGGCATCGGATTTCTCTTCGAGTTGTTCGAGTATATTCAGGTCAAAAATAAACACCGGAATTACCGGATAACCACTTTTCAGGGCAAAATAAAGGGCCTTGTTGTCCTCCAACCTCAAATCTCTTCTAAACCAAAAAAAAGAATATTTTACACTTTGGGGCATGAGTTATAATCTGTAGGTTTCAATTAAAAGGAGTAATGCAGTTCTTGACTGTACATTCTAACGCGAACCAGGCGGTGATAAAAAAATTATCGTATTCAAGTCGCTCTGTTCAAATAAAAAGCAAACAGATTAAATTCAATAAAAGTTGAAGAGGGAGATAGTTAATCTAAAAACTCAAGTTTCGCAGTGGCACTGATTTAAATCCTAACGAGGATAAATGAAACTTAGTTATGAGAGATGAGTGTCAATGACGGATGACGGATGTGAATGACCAGGAGAATTATGAAGTGCAGCGGAATGAGATGGCTTCTGGCTCTTCGCCCTTAGCTCGTAACAGAATAAAATTACTCTATGTTGGTCATGAGAATCATTGAGTGAAACGAAATGATTTGAAATGGCCTCGGGATAACACGCAGCGCAGCGGGGTGTTATAACGAGATTGGTCTTTGGCTCATGATAGAGTTAACGGAATTTATTATATATTGACCAGAAATGGGAAAAAAGCAAGTTTTAAAAAGTCCCACTAACATTTTTGATATGAGCCTGTAAGACCGATAGGCAGTAAGCTTCATATCTTTTGTTATCTTCTTGCATTGTTCGTTCGGTTTTGATTTAAGAACACCGATTAACGATTTGATATTTCAGATTTTATTTTTAATTTTTGATTTTTCTACATTTTATATTCTTTTGTGCAGTTTCAATACTTCTTACAAATATCGAAATTAATTCGTTGCTTTCACACTTTGTCTTCTCGATTTTAACTAGTGTCTTTTACAAATAATAACTTCTCAAATCGGCGTTCGTTAATCGATGTTCAGTGTTCACTTTTTTATATATGAATCGGTTATCATTCGTTTGTCTCACTTGAAGATAACGAGTACGAGACGCGATAGAAAGTCCCTGTAGCGCGACTAAAAAAACAGTTAAAAAATCCAGGCCAGGTATTGTTCGAACAACAGTCCATATTTTGGTTATAAATAAAACTGCATAGGTTATTGATCTGCAAATAGATAAAATTAATGACGTTTTAAATGTATAACCAACTTATACATTTAGATGAAAGGTGCAATAAAAAAAAGTTACTCATTATCAAAATCGATGTGGTCGGATTCTGATTTGGGTTGTTCCGTTTTCTTACTACCTTGAAAAAGTTTAATAGATTGCATAAATTCTTCCATCGAATCGAATTCTCTTCTGAAAAGCACCCCTACACTGTGCCTGTTCCTTCGGCCCTCCGGCACATAATCCAGATTGGAGGAAAGTCTCAACCGCCATCTTCTGTCCGGCGTGATAAAATATTCCAGGGTTCCGTAGGGTGCGAGATAGGGGTCCGAAGTCACAAAACTCTCTCTGACGTAATTACCGCCGACATTGAGTTGTACTCTGTCATCAAAAAGGGAGGGCCGCAAACCGATTCGTATTTCTCCCTGCCGGTTAGTGGTAGCAGAACCCACATTCAAAATATCTCCGGTGGGGAGGACGTATCCCACGTCCATTTCTATTCCGGAAATAAAACCCACGTCGTCAAAAGCCTCTGAAAGAAGGTCGGATAAATAAACTGAAAGTTGGTTGGACAGCCACTCGTTAAAGGTATTGGCAATGGTCGCCACCGAAGTCTCGTAATTGAGGGAAGAGGGCAAAAAACTCCCGATAATTATCAATGCAAAAACCTGCCGATTCATCTCGTCCTGATTTTCCTCCAACTCGAGAATTTTTCTATCTGTTAGATTTTTGAGTTGCCCGGTCAGGTTGGGGAAGTTAATGGAGAAATTGATCTCCGGGTTGACCAAAAAACCGGTGAGCAACAAGGTGAGATCTACGGGGGTCGGCTGATTGGCCTCAGCTATGATGTTTTGATCCTGGCCATCCCCTGAACTTTGCAAGTAATCCTCCACAAAATTATACGGGGCTGCATTGAGCCCGGAGTAGGTTGCCTGAATATCGATCAAGGCATTTAGCGGATCCCCACTCCATTGAATGACCCCTCCACGCAATACATCGAAGGGTTTGTTGATCGGCAACAGACCAAAAGTGTTGGCAAAGAGGTATTTTCCCTGACTGATTTCATATTCGCCAAAAATATTGAATTCTCCGTTTCGGGTAAGGCTTACCTGAATAGCTCCATTGCCACGTCCTCTGAGAATATCCCCGGATTGTTCATCGAAAATAATTTGCACCTCCGCATCTTCATTGGCCGTAATGTCCAGCAAAAAATTTACTCCGGTAACTTCGGAGAAAAAATCTCTGGATTGAGTGAATTGCTCATCCTCGAAACTGATAAAATCGATCTCCCCGGTTTCTACAAATTCGTTAATCAGAACGAATAGCCGGGTGCCGGGACTATTGATGGCATTTACTCTTATATCGGGTCTCTGAAAACTTCCAATAAAGTCGGCATCCAATTGCCCTACTAATCGGCCATAGTAAAGATTGCTATCGTCCCTGGTGGTATTCATGGCCAAAAACCGACCCGAGGAAATAGTCAGGTCCATGGCCATATCCGCAAAATTCCGGTGTCTGAATCCACCCAGAATACTGGCGGTATTCCCCAATTCATCCTTGAATTCTACACCTGTAAAGTCGATCAAATGACTGCTGATTTTCACCTCCTGATCATCGATGTAGTATCGGGTACCCAAAATCTCAACATTGGTGGCTGTATTCTTCACAATTGCAGTTCCGTCCAGGCTTATATCGCTCCATTCTGAAGCCAGTATGCGCAATTCCCCATCAAAGGTTCCCACTGTTCCATTCACCCCGTTTTCAATGATTTTTTCATACATAAGCATCGGAAAATCCCTGATTTCAATATCCATATCCAGGATATTCCCGTCGGCAGGTAATTTTTCACCGTCCACATACACCACCCCACTGCCACGCATAAATCGGTCGGACCGGGTCGTCCTCATATTTAATTCCAGTAAGCCGGTTCCCGTTTGGAGAGTAGATTCAATCATCAATTGACCATAGTCGATTTCCTGAAAATGGAATTCATTCAGCAGCAATTGACCATTCAGGGCCTCAAATTCAAAAATATTGGTCGCCCATAAATCCAAATTCAGATTCCCTGCCAACAGGTATCGGTGATCGTCTATCAACTCATTCAAAAAATCAATATCCAGCCCCACCAAATTCAGTGAAATCCCTCTGTCTCCAATAGATTCTATGGAAATGGACTTATCCTCACTACTGAGTTTTAGATTTTTTGCACTGAAAAATTGCTTCCCAAAAATAATTTCATTGTCCTCCTTTACCAGCCATTCTTCTCCAAATAAGGACAGATTGGATCTGGAAAAGTTAAAAGCCCATTTTTCATTGAATTCGTAGGATTTCCCTTCAATATAAATCTGATCTACCAAATCACTGTAATCCAAGGTGCTCAGTGAAAAACCAATAGTATCGTAGTTGAAATCGACAAAAGCGGTGGTTGGATTTACCACGGATACGGCGCCGATAAATATTTTTTCAGCATTGAGCATGGTGTTTCCCATCTGTTTATCAAATTGACTATACCCATAGAATTGCTCAACACTGTAGTTCCCATATTGTAACTCGGGAAATGAAAATTCAAGTTTGAATTCTCCTGCTTTGGAATTGACTTCACCCCACACTCGTGAATTCTTTATGGTATCCATCTCAGGGATGAGAATAGAGGCAAATCCTTTAGAATCGTGAATCTCCAAATCAAACAAAAAATCAGCGTGATTGTATTGATTGACCGTTGTATCCTTAAACAGCAAATGCCCGTATTTATAGTTTTGAAAAGTGAAGTCCTTTAAAATATCAGGCAACTGCTCCAGGTAGTAGACTCCTGAAACATCAGCCGACAACACCTCTGATTGAATTTTTAAATTTTTATTCAACTCACTGTCCACAGAGGCTACTATAAACATGGAGTCCAGAGTTGTAAAGACGGAGTCAGGTTGTTCGACCACCCAATTTTTGAGCGCAATACTGCCCTCCGGAAAGTCAAAATTAATACCCGTGGCATTAATCCTGGCATGGCCACTCAGAATAAATAGTTCTTCAGTGAGATTCAATTCATAGGTATTGAGTTTGTTCAATTGAATTTCCGCATTCGCCTTGGGATCTCCCTCTCCATAGAAAACGATTCCCACCAATTGAAAGTCGAGAAATTCGTCTTCAATACTAAAAAAACCATCAAATAATTTTTTATCGAGATATCCGTCCATCATCAAATTCTCGTATTGGTAACCTTTGTAGGAAAAAGAGTTGATTTCTGCATAGAGGTGGGCATGCAGGGTTTCCAGAGACAATCCCCTACCCTCGGATAGTTCAGCAAAAAAGTTTAACTTATCAAAATCAGGATTTCCGGTCCATTCTTTCAAATCAAAATTGTCAACCGATATTGACCCGTGATATCTCGCAAAATCAATCCCATCGGTTAAATCCATATGGACGTCAGTCTCAACTATACCCAAATGAGAGGTTAATTTCCCTTTGGCATCAAATTCCTTAAAGGCTCCGGTAAATTGCCCCTCAAAATTAAATTTATCCAACTTGTAAAACTCCTTAGGTGGTTTGAAATTGGGGATGAGGTCACTCAATCCCACCATACTCGTATTAAGTGTCTGAATGTCTACGTTCAAAAACTCCGCACCGGGAACCAAAAGATTTTCAGAAGAAAAAGAGCCCGCAAGGTAAAAATCATCGGTAATGCTCATTTCTATATCACTGCCCTGCAATCGGTTGATCGGGCCCGAGAATTGACCATTCAGGAATAATTTCCGGTTGCGGTTTTCTATAAAAAAGGGTATTCTGTTGAGTTCAGGTATGAAGAAGATTAATTCGCTCAGTAGTATTCCAGTTCTCCTAAAATCTGCTCCTATTCTTACTTTATTTAAAAAATCACTGAAATCTGAAAGATCTTCGTATTCCAGGCTCAAGGTTTCGTCTATGAAGCTGCCGCCACTGATCAATTCCATATTTTCCATTAATAGCCTTTTATCTGAGAAGAAAAAAGACTCGGCTTTTACCTCTACCAACTCAAAGCCGTCGGGGTGAATCATGGAAAGATGATCCGGTCTGGCTCTAATCCCTGTAGAATCAATGTAGAGATCCAGTAATTCAATGTCAATTTCATTAAAACGGGTGGAGGCATATCCTTCTCCTGACAAACCTTTTCGCAGGTAGTTCACACTGGAAAAACTACCGGACCGAATGTCCATATAATCGAGTTGCAATTCAATATTAGGTTTGAAAAACTTAGGACTTTCAGCCGGCAATACCACCTCTTCACTGTCCTCCGGTTCAGTTACTGCCACAAGGCTCTCAAATTTTTCAAGAGAAACATCTACCTCGTCTATAACCAATGATTTAAATATAAACCTATTGTTTTCCAGATCGATTAGATCGGTAGTCAGATACAGTTCCCCCACCTTAAACTTTTCCCTGGAACCGGAATAAATATTCTCTATAAGAATGCTACTCTCACCCATTACAATTGCGTCCAGGCTCAAATTAAAACGGATCGGGGACGTTCTATCTGCCCTTTTCCACTCCAGCGGTTTAATTCCCGGTTTAGTCAGTATATTGACAATATTGTGATCCAATTGAATTTTATTGACCTCCAATCTTCTGTTGATTAAGCTGGTAATAGGTTTGTGCGTGGTGGCGTGCACCCTTTGCGAGTACAACAAGGTATCCCCGGTCTCATAGCGAATGAGCAAATCCCCAATAGTCAACCTATTTACAAAGTTAAAATCTACGCTACCCACACTTACTTCATACCCCAGGTCTTTGGTAAGTGCATTTGCAACAGTATTGGTAATTTGTTTCTGTATAAAAGGGATTCTCAGAGAAAGACTCAATAGCAGCAACACCCCAAAAACCAATAAAATGATCTTCAAAGCTCTGCGCCAAATCGATGGTTTTTCTTTTGTATCCTCTTTTTTCAATTTCAATTGTTATTTCACTGCAGCACTTATTCTAACGGAATTAAATGCCTATAAATTCGATCTGTCCTACAATTCTTGTCTTTTTACAAACACCTATTTAATCTCTGCATTTAAACACGTGAATAACTTTCGAATATTTGAATACATTGTCTGGCTTCCCTGGCATCGTGTACCCGCAGTATATTGGCACCGGATTCCAGTGCTTTAAAATTCAGTGCCGCTGTCATACACAAAGTCTCTTCAGGTGTGGTTCCCAGTCGTTTGTACAGCATTGATTTTCTGGACAAGCCAACCAATAAGGGCCTTTCAAGCTGCTCAAAAACAGAGAGATTTTTTAGTAAAAGATAGTTTTGATCTATGGTTTTTGAAAAGCCGAAACCGGGATCAATTACTATATCCTTTATCCCTTTTTCCTCTAACAAGTGGATCTTTTCCACAAAATACCGGAACATCTCTTCAAGCATATCCTCGTAATCCGTGTAGTTCTGCATCACCTCAGATTTCGCCAGATTGTGCATGAGAACATAAGGAACCTGCTGTCCGGCCACCACTTCAATTATATTGGGATCAAAGGCTCCACCACTGATGTCATTGATGAGGTCCACACCCAAATCCAATGATCGGGAGGCGATCTCTCCGCGGTAGGTATCAACAGATAGGATCGCTTCAAGGAATTCACTCCTGATGGCCTTCAATCCTTTTCCAATCCGCTCCCATTCCATTTCCACAGAGATCTCCACACTTCCCGGCCTGGTGGACATCCCTCCTACATCAATGATATCCGCACCATCCTCCAGGGCTTTACCAACAAAATTCAAAAGCTCTTTGTCTTTTGCCCCGTCCAGGCTGTGGTAAAAGGATTCAGGGCTTAAGTTCACAATAGCCATGACACGCGGAATACCCAAATCGAGTAATTTTCCACGGCAATTTATGGTCGTCACCCTTCTCTCCATGGTGTTTACTTTTTAAAATTATCGGCCACCACCGCATTTTTTGGCCCCTGACTGTAGTCGTAAAAACCGTGGCCTGATTTCATTCCAAGATTGCCCGATGCCACCATATTTACTAGTAGCGGGCACGGGTAGTATTTCGAGTTGCCAAAGCCCTGGTACATTACCTGAAGAATAGAGAGGCACACATCCAAACCGATAAAATCTGCGAGTTGCAGCGGACCCATGGGGTGGCCCATACCCAATTTCATCACCGTATCAATTTCCTCCACTCCGGCCACGCCTTCCTGCAGGGTAATGATGGCTTCATTTAACATGGGCATCAAAATCCGATTGGCAACAAACCCGGGGTAATCATTGACCTCTACCGGTACTTTTCCAAGTTTTTTACTCAAATCAAAAACGCGATTTGTCACCTCATCCGAAGTAGCATAACCCCTGATTAATTCCACCAATTTCATAACTGGCACGGGATTCATAAAATGCATTCCTACCACATTTTCAGGCCTGGAAGTCTGAGCGGCTATTTTGGTGATGGAAATTGAAGAAGTATTGGTAGCTAAAATACACTCCGGTTTGCAGTGTTGGTCCAGATCTGAAAAAATCTTAAATTTCAAATCTACTCTTTCCGTGGCAGCTTCTACCACCAGATCTGCATCCGCTACACCCGAAATCATATCGGTATTCGTACTGAGGGCTTCGAGAGTCTTCACCTTCTGGTCGGGGGTAATTTTTTCCTTGGCCACCATCCGATCCAAATTCTTATCGATGGTTTTTAAGGCATTCTCCAAAGCTGCCTGATTTATATCGATCAACTTTACATCAAATCCGTTCATAGCGAAAACGTGGGCGATACCATTGCCCATGGTGCCTGCTCCAATTACAGAAATATTTTGCATTGTAAAAATTTTTTATTTAAAATGATGAGTACAAATGTAATGTTTAAGTGGCAACCGTTGTTTATTTAAAACAGAAATACTTGATGAAACGGTTTAGTACTGCGTTGTTAAACAAAAAACAAATTCATGGAAATAGAAAAAATGATTATTTGTTACGTTCCCTTTCCCGATGAGGCACAGGCCCTTAAAATATCCGAAAAAATGATAAAAATGGGTTTGGCAGCCTGTTCCAATATTGCCCCTGTAAAAAGTTGTTTTTTCTGGCAGGGGGAATTTGATCGGGACGCGGAGGTTGTAGCCATACTAAAGACCACCCGTGCACTGGAATCCAACTTGCGACAACAGCTCGAAATGAACCACCCCTACGATGTGCCCTGTGTCATCAGTTGGGAAGTAAATGTAAATCAGGCCTACAAAGAATGGGTGAAATCCAATACAAAAAGTTAATTTTGCGGTAAACATAGGACTATGTCAGTTATTAAAAATGTAAAGAGAGTAACCACTCACACCCTCTATGAAATGAAAAAGGCAGGGGAGAAAATAGCCATGCTTACGGCTTACGATTTCTCCATGGCAAGAATTGTAGATGCCGGGGGAATTGACGTAATTTTGGTTGGTGATTCCGCTTCCAATGTGATGGCAGGCCATGAAACTACCCTTCCCATCACTCTGGATCAAATGATATACCACGCCTCCTCTGTAGTTCGCGGCGTCAAAAGGGCTTTCGTAGTAGTTGATTTACCTTTTGGAACCTATCAGGGAAATTCTTCACTCGCCCTGGCAACTGCCATAAGAATTATGAAAGAATCCGGAGCTCACGGAGTGAAATTAGAGGGTGGCAGCGAGGTTATAGAATCGGTGAAACGAATTCTCTCCGCAGGGGTTCCAGTCATGGGCCACCTCGGTTTAATGCCTCAATCAATTTATAAATTTGGTACGTATACCGTGCGGGCCAAACAGGACGAGGAAGCGGAAAAATTACTGGCTGATGCAGACCTACTCACTCAAGCTGGCTGTTTCAGTTTGGTCCTGGAAAAAATTCCAGCGGCACTGGCCAAGAGAGTAAGTACCAGCATCGATATTCCCACTATTGGAATTGGAGCGGGTCCGGATACGGATGGCCAGGTTTTGGTAACTCACGATATGATGGGAATTACTTCCGATTTTCACCCCAGATTTCTGAGGAGATACCTCCAACTTTTTGAAGATATGCAAGGGGCTGTAGAGAGTTACGTCAACGACGTAAGAAAGAGGGATTTTCCCAATGAAAAAGAAAGTTATTGACCTTAGCCCAATGATCAACTATGAGTAAAAAACGGATTTGGTTGTGGGCCATCGGTTTATTTTTAATTTTACTGATCGCAACTTCTCTGGTAATTTACAAGTTTTACAATTACCTTTTTAGCCCCAATATTTCAACAGAAAAAAGGCATTGCGAATTATTTGTATACCCGGATTTTCAAGTATCTGATATTATTGAGGCACTAGAACTCCAAAATTGTTTGCAGGATAAATATTCTCTGGAGTGGACGGCTCGCAGAATGGAATTTAACGATACTTCGGTAAAACCAGGAAGATACCTGCTCTCTAATGGCCTCAACAATCGGGAAATAATTCACCGGTTGCGATCGGGCAGACAAGACGGTATCAATCTGATTGTGCCCACCGCAAGAGATTTAACCTATATAGCCCAAAGGGCCGGTCAAACCCTCATGCCGGATTCTTCCGATTTTTCCAATTATTTTTTTGGGCAGGAGTTGATTAGGGATTTCAAGATGGATTCCACCCAATTAAAAAATAGAATCATACCAAACACCTATCAAATGTGGTGGAACTCAGAACCCAGGGTTCTGGTATCAAGGCTCCTCAGAGAATACGAAGCCTTTTGGAATCAAAACGACAGGAGACAAAAAGCCCGAAAACTGGGGCTAACTGAAGAAGAAGTTATCGTACTGGCGAGTATAGTGGAAAGGGAGAGTAATTACCAACCCGAGCGTCCCTCCATTGCGGGAGTTTACCTCAATAGGCTGAAATCCTCCTGGCCTTTGCAAGCCGACCCGACAGTGGTCTTTGCCCTGGGCGATCCCAATATCCGGAGGGTGCTCACCCGAGACCTGAAAATTGACTCTCCCTACAATACTTATAAGTATTCCGGATTGCCTCCCGGCCCTATATGTATTCCATCGATCAATTCCATCGACGCAGTATTGAATCCCGAAGACCACGATTTCTATTATTTTTGTGCCAAAGCAGATCAGAGTGGCACTCATGTGTTTTCAAAAACACTGAGGGAACATATGAGAAATGCCCGCAAGTTTCAAAATTGGATGAATCAGCAACGAATTTTGAGATAATTATTCTAGTAAACTATGAAAGGCCAGATTAAAAGATATATCAAAACACACAAATTATTCCGGCAGAAAGATCCTTTACTCTTGGCTGTTAGCGGTGGAATTGATTCTGTGGTTTTGGCCCACCTCATGCTGGAATTGGGTTATAGAATTGCATTGATACACGTAAATTACGGACTGAGAGGGAAAGACTCCGACAAAGACGAACAATTCGTTCGATCTCTGGCCGGGAAATTAGATGTGGAGGTGTTTATCAAACGATTCTGCCCCCATCCGGATAGTTTAAAAAAGGGAATTCAAGAAAAAGCCAGAGAGTTCCGATACCGGTGGTTCCAACAAGTAGCGGAAGAGAAAAAGTACAAATTTATCCTTACTGCCCATCACCTGGAGGATTCCACAGAGACTGTCCTCCTGAATCTATTCCGCGGGACCGGCCCGAGAGGCATGCGCGGAATTCAACCCATAAGGGGAATTATTCGAAGGCCATTATTGGAGTGTTCGAGAAATAAAATTGAAAAGTACGCTGTAAAACACGGAATTAAATGGAGGGAAGACCGCACCAACAGCGAAAGTAATTACACTCGGAATTTTTTGCGCAATGAGATCCTCCCAACCCTTAAAAAACGTTGGCCTCAACTGGACCACACCCTTCAAAGCAACGCTGCCATCATGAGTGAGATGGACCGCATACAGAAGTTTTGGATCCAACGGGAATTGCCCGCCTTAACTACCAAAGAAAAGGATCTGTTAATGATAGATCTAAAAAAAATGCGAAATAGCCTGGCACCGGTCACTTTGCTCAGAGCTGCTTTAAGGGATTGCGACTTTAGCCGCGAGGTAATTGACGATATTTTAAAAGTCAAGCAGGCGGGAAGACAGTGGTTTTCACCCGATGGAAAGCATGTGTTGACTGTTGAACCAATGGAAAAATTGAGTTTGCGACCGGTCGATACCCTTTCCGACATAAGTCCAATTGAGATAAAAAGAGGTACCACCCAGGTTGAAACTCCCCAGGGAACCCTGGTCATTTCCAAAGTAAATAAAATTTCAAAATCTTCAGATAAGTCTGTGGCGTTCATTGTCGCAGATCAATTAAAGTTCCCATTGGTTCTTCGACCCTGGCAAGCCGGGGAAGTTTTTCAACCACTCGGCATGAAGGGGAAGCACAAAAAAATCAAATCGTATCTAAGTGATCTCAAATTAGGAAAAAGGCGTAAAAAACAAATCCTGGTTCTGGCTTCTCAAAAGGAGGTCATTTGGGTGGTAGGGTTGCGCATAGACGAGCGCTTCGCAGCAAAAATAAAAGGTGAAAAAAAAGGGGAATACTACTTTTTTAGGTGGCGAGAAAAGTAATTCGATGCATTCACAACCGGAGTCTTCCAATAATTATTTCTGTCATTTATCAATCGGCCTTCCAAACAAATCCCTTTTAGGGCCATCTCTCTTTTTTTTCACAGGTGGGGAATCAGGAGTCGGTATTTCTCTGACCACTTCTGGAACGTATATCCAATATCCGTCCTCGTAACGAAATCCATGATACTCTCCAAAAGGTATACCTGTAACCCCCTGGTTGGGATGTGGCCCCTTTCTTTCTTCGAGTTTATTCATCACTACCAGTTCGTATTCACTGTCGTAATTGAGGTATAAAGGAGCGTCGTAAGTGTATTTCAGCATTATTCTGGCCCTTCCCCTTCTGGGTATGTTTGCGGGATCGTCACCGAATACCGGATAGCCAAAATAAAAATCATTTCCCTCTCTGTACAACACATCCATCATGCGAATGCGATTAAACCGGCTGTGCTCATTGACTCCAAAAAGCAGAAAGGCAGTTTTTCCATCCGGCAATTCAAAAGATTTCATTCCGTAGTAAAAGGCCGCCGGCCAATAATTGGGAGTGAGCGTACTGTACTCGGTTACCCGTCCGCTATTTGTTCCGTCAACCAATTGAATGGGTTGGAATTCTCCAATGGGGGAATGAATATATCCAAAGTAGTAAAACTCAGAATTATTGGCGAGTGCCAATCTCCATGAATAAATTGCAAAACTTGAATCCGCCGGGATTTGAGTAGAGATAAAGGGTATTTCTGATAATTTATCTACACTGTCATCCGCATTCAAAATCTTACTGAACAGGACGTTGAATTGCTCAGCAGCAATCACCTTGTGTTTGTCCATTCGAGCATTGGACATTATGTCCCCATAAAAACCGAGAGAATCCAAGGGGGTATCCAGACTTTGCGCCCTGGTTACTACAATGCATAAAAATACAGCACATACAAGAAATAAAAAGAATTTAAAGGGACAGCTTAGCATGAAAGCAAGGGTTTTAAATGAACACTATTCCTAACGATGGCAAACTGAAGATATTGAATAAATCGAGCTGAGTATCTATTAATTTTTTGGTAAAACTACCACAGGATCAACAACTTACTTCTCTACTTGACTCTCTCCCCAGCCAATTCAGATAATTCAATGTAATCCGGCCGGTCTGCGATTTTCTTATGCACATAACTGTTTTTAATTTCGTTTCCCTGCAAAAGGAAAATACCCGGCATCTGAAAACCATCTCCAACGGGAACAGAAAGTCCATGCCCTTTCAATAGAGCCGCATCAAAACCTCTGATCCAATTCTGGAACCCAAACAATTGATTGAAATTTCCTTTTATCAAGCCAAAAGCCTGATAAAACTCAGTAGAGAGGTCACTGATCTGACGGAGTTCACTGAGTTTGTATTTTTCTAAATAAGTCTCAGCAACTTCGTACTCGGACATATGCACCAGCACAATTTCCACTCCCTTTTCCTGAATTTTATCTTTGACCCGGCTGATATCCTCCATGGCTTCGCGACAAAACATACAGCCGAAGTTTCTGAGAAAAACCACAAGTACAGGTTTTTGACCTGACAAATAATACAAGTCGTCACCTTTATTGGTGGTCATTTTCTTCAATACAGAAATAGGTACAGTTCTATAATTCATTTACACATCAGGTTACACAACAAAAAGTCGCAGTTGAAATAAAAATTTTATGGACGCGGATAAGGTGACAAATTAAGAAAAAAATCCAAATAATAAGCTTATCGGTATAAAATTAATTATAAAAAAACATTGACCTACATTACTTATGATGCCATATAACGATACGGATTAAAATTTATTCCAAATGACCGTATTTCCCCTTTCTAAATTCCATCATGGCCTCTTGTATTTCCTCCATACTGTTCATCAAAAAAGGACCGTATTGAGCGATGGGCTCATTGATGGGATCTCCGTCGAGAAATAAAATTCTCGAATCTTCTGAAGCGAAAAGTTTTACAGTATCGCCCTCTCCTTTAGAATTGAAAAGTACAAAATGGTCCTGGAGAGCTTCCTTTTCTTTATTTACTTTTACTTGTCCCTCTACAACGAGTATTCCGGTATTGGAGAAACTATCTACGGGTATGGTTAGTTCTCCGCCGCGATGGAGCACAATATCGAACAAATCTATTCTGGTAAACGTACTGGCAGGCCCCTTTACTCCCTCATAGTCTCCTGCAATAACAAATACTTTTATCAGGCCGTCTGAAGATTCATATACTCCTTTATCCTCGTGGCTAATATCCTGATAGGACGGAGGGGCGCTTTTATCTTTAGCGGGTAAATTTACCCACAATTGCACCATTTGAAAGGGACCTCCGCCCTTTTGAAATTTTTCCTCGTGAAACTCCTTGTGAAGGATTCCGGCTCCTGCAGTCATCCATTGCACGCCTCCGTCCCTGATGATACCTTTGTTTCCAAAACTGTCCTCATGTGCAATTACCCCGTGATAGGCTATGGTCACGGTTTCAAATCCCTTGTGAGGGTGCACCCCTACTCCTCTGGGTTTTTCCGAACCACTTAAATCAATTTTCGAATTGTAGTCCAACAAGTAAAAAGGACTCATTTCCCGGCTTATTTTATACCCGGAGGGAAAAAAATTGTGAACCCGGAATCCATTTCCTACCCAATTTGGAGCCACAGGGGGCAATACTCTTTCCACTTTTTTATATGTAGGTTTCATATGGCAAATTTTTATTATTTATAAATGATTACCTATCGGTTTAATATCTTATAACTCCATAGGAATCAAAATACTATAATAATAACAGGACTGGCCTCCAAAAATTCCGATGCCATCCTCTCCTTCAATATTGTAAGAGACCAGCGTATAAGAGGAAAAAGGGCCCTGATTGTTGCGACTAAACTCCAGGGTCTCCCAGAAATTAAATTGATCTTCATCCAAAGTACACCACTTGAGTACTACACTGGATCCTCTTTTAAAGTACCCAAAAGTAGCCGGATCAATTTCACTTCCTCTGGGTTCAGCTTTTAATATGGATACATTGAACTGCTGGCCGTCAAAAATATTATCGTCGGTAACGGAGGTCAAGGGAGGAATTAATGCCCCACCATCTACACTGGTAAAATACCTGTAATAATCCGGGCCGGCGGGATCGGAAAGTCTGAGAAACAACTGCGCCAGAGAATCTGCCTTGGGATCGGGCACAGGAGCCGCCCAAAGCGAATCTAATGGCACCGGCCGTGGAATGGTGGTTAGCGATTGAAACTTCCTCTCCTCCACTTCAATTTCCAATTGATAGGTTTCTCCCGGTTGGACCTCCAAATCCCTTTGGATATCGATATATAAACAAAGGTTTACAAAAAAGGAATCTATCCCCAATTGAGCCCCCACTTCCTCCCTTATCGGTGGGGGGAGGTCCTCTACACAGAATGAAGTGAGCAATACCTCCTTGCCTCCGCCCGACAATCTAACCTCAGCATCCTCAATAAATAACTCGCCAATAAACTGAGGATCGATTTCGGCAGTGAAGGGAAAACTCCGACTCAGGATTACATAGGGGGGAAGGTTATTTTCAGGGTTCCACTCGATAAATGCCTCTACCACCACCTCGTTCCTATCTCCGTATAATGGAGGGTCAAAAGGTTCCTCACAGGAAGTAAAAAACAATATACTCACTCCCATGAATAAACCTATGGATTTAAAAATTAATTTTTTTGGAAAATATGTTTTTGCGGTCATTTAGTTGAATTTGAAGTTCCAGGTAATGGAGGGTAAAATCGGAAACAGCGACACCTGAAAGGCCTCAGATTTAATAGCTCCGGTGGATGCGTCCTCCTCGTAAGAGGGATAAATAAACAATGGGTTTTTTCTACTGTACACATTGTAAACAGCAAAAGTCCAGTAACTGCGAAATCGGCCTTCTCCCGTTTCCTTTCGCGGATTCAATACCAGCGAAAAATCGAGTCTGTGATATGCGGGGAGTTGAGCGCTGTTCCTCTGTCCGTAAATTTCAGCAGGAAATCCATTGATCAGGTAAAGACCTTCGATGGGAGTATAATTTTGACCTGAACCGAATACAAAGGTGGCTCCAAGATCAATCCTTTCATTCAGAGAATAGGTTCCGACCACAGCCAGATCATGTCTTCGGTCGTAGGATGCCGGAAAGTATTCGCCCCCGTTTATTTCGTCAAATTTCCGCTCCGCTACCGAAAAAGTATAGGCAATCCAGCCCGTCAAATCACCTTTTCGCTTATTGAGAAACCATTCTACCCCATAAGCCCGGCCCTTACCCACTTCAAATTCATCCTCCAGTCGGTCGGCAAGGGAGGGCGTGTAGGTCTCGCTGTATTCGAGCTGATTACTCAGATCCCGGTAATACACCTCCACCGAAGCTTCGTAAGTATTATTGAAGAAGTTTCTAAACAAGCCCAGGGAGTATTGGTCTCCGGTTTGGGGAGGTATCAATCTGGTACTGGGAACCCAAATATCGGTGGGCAAAGTACTGGTACTGCTACTCACGAGATGAAGGTATTGATTGGTCCTGGCATAGCCCGCTTTTACAGAAGTTTGTGAATTGAGTCTGTAATTAAGGCTTGCCCTCGGCTCGAAAGCATCATACCACACTACAGACTCTCCCCTGATTAAGGGGTCCTCCCCCTCCTCTCCGGGATAGGGTCCAATGTGATTAAAAAAAGAATACCGAAGTCCGACCAGTAAGTTTAATCGATTTGAAATTTTCCAGTCGTTTTGCAGGTAAACTCCACCCTGAAGGGCATATTCAGGTTTTTGGGCCGAATCAAATTCAGCGTCTCCGGTAGAGCCGGAGGCCTGATTGGGAGATAACTTGTGATGAGATATGCTATAGCCCCACTTAAGGTGATGTGCAGCGTCGGGGAAAAAATCAAAATCGGTTTTCAGGGTATAATCCCGGATCCCGGATTTCAAAGCAAATTTGAACTCCTCCTGCTGACCCTCAAAATCAAACTGATAATCGTTGTAAATTAAGGAAGTATTCTTAAACATTTTATTGCCAAAAGTTCGATTCCAACGAAGGGTGGCTGTGCGATTTCCGTAGGGCATTTGAAAGCGAAAACCGCGGTTACCGGAAACGAAATCTAAAATATCTCTGCCGAAGTAGGCACTAAAAAATACCTTATCCCTGTCGGAAAACCTGTAATTGACCTTCGCATTCACATCGTAGAAATAGTAATTGGTGCCCTCAAAGTTTCCACCTTTTAGAAGAGGTTGAGCCAAATCAAAAAGATAAGTTCTTCTCCCGGAAATTAAAAATGAAGTCTTCTCTTTCAGGATGGGTCCTTGTAGAGTCAACCGGCTGGCAATCAATCCTATTCCACCTTCAGCCTGGAATTTCCTGTTATTTCCCTCTTTCATCTGAATATCCAACACGGAGGAAATCCGACCGCCGTATTCAGGTGGCATACCCCCTTTTATCAAGGTGGTATTCTTTATGGCATCGGAATTAAAAACGGAAATAAAACCAAGTAAATGGCCGCTGTTGTAAACGGTAGCTTCATCCAGTAAAACCAGGTTTTGATCGGCGCCCCCACCGCGCACGTGAAAGCCCGAGAACCCCTCCCCCGCTGAAAGCACTCCGGGCAGTAACTGTATGGTTTTCAATACATCGAGTTCTCCAAAAATTACCGGCAGCCTACTGACCTGTTCCATATTGAGGTTTATCACTCCCATAGAAGTTCGACTGACATTTTCATCCTCGTCTTCACCAGTTACCACCACTTCCTCCATGTCAATCCCTAGTCCGAGTTCAATGTCGAGTTTGATGTCATCTTCCAGGTTGACATCCACCCGCTTGTTCTCAAAGCCAATATATGAAAAAATAAGGGTATAATCCCCCCCAGCAAGTGTAATGGAATAATACCCGTAACTATTGGTGGTAGTACCTACTCCGGGCATTTGAGAAACAGTGATATTGCCCCCGATGATGGCTTCTCCGGACTCAGCTTCAGTCACCTAACCCGATATGGTGGATTTATTTTGGGCATGGGATTCTGAAAAACCGAAAAACGTTAAAGCAACCATTAAAAAAAATGAATTCCTTTTAATCATAATCAAGAAACGGAAAACAGCACTGAAAGGATTAAAATTAATTTCAATTTATATGATTAACCGGTTTTAATCGATAGCCACCGACTTTTAAAAGACGAATTAATCCGTATTTTCCACTCAAGTGGGCAGCTCCGACAGCAATAAAAGCTTTACGGTCATTAAGTCTCTCCATTATTCTGTCGGCCATTATAAAATTTCGCTCGTATAAAAATGCTTTTCTCAAAGGTCCCAATTGCTTTTTATTTAGACTGTACAATCCGTGAATATCCTGGCTTACATAATATTCAAATAAACGATCCAACTTGTTTTTGTGACTAAAAAATCTCCTGGAAAGATCTCTCAATGCACCGGCCTGTTCATTGAGAGTCACACCTTCAATTTTCTCCAATTGCTCCTCCATTGTTTCCAAACCATATACCTCCATACCGCTTTCTTTTGCACGGTGATAAAACATCAGATCCATCGGATATTTATAATCTGAGGATACCATACTTTCATATACCGTGTTAGCGACGTACATGGGAATGTACTCAGCGAAATAATCTAAATTTAATTGGGCGTACTTCAGCAGTTTATTTTTTATTCTGCTGTATTGATTAGCACTATAAAGGTCTGGTAGGTGCACTCCTTCCGGAAGTTTTAAAGCCTGCATCATGATATCGGGGCCAACCTCCTTTGGGTCTAATTCCAAAAATAAGGCGTCCACTTCAGAAAATTTGGATAATGCTACTGAGGTTAAGTCCAACGCCCTGGAATCTTTAACGTGCATCGTGCCAAAAAGGAATCCCTGAGAATTCCCATTACCTTTTAAAATCTCCCAGAGCAAACTGTGATTCACCGTATTTTTATTATTTTAACACTTAGTAATGCATTTACCCGGATTATTCATGAAGGCTTCTATTACAAGGCTACATGTCTTCATAAATGGGCATTTGTTCGATTTTCTGTCCTCATCGTAACTGGGCTACGTCTGCGGAAAAAAATACTCACAAAGCCCCCATTTCTATTGGCCTTTAGCCTTTCACAACGAAACCCTCATGAATAATCCGGGTTAAAACGGAGGAATAAATTTGAAGCAGTGTAAAGTAGAGAGCTCGACGGATGATCTGTTCAATCTTACCTAACTCCTTAATTAAAAAAATTTGCCTTTTCTTTGATATTTACCGACTCCTGAAAAACAAATACTCTCTGAAAGCAGACCGATAAAAATCAGATCCGTTTCAGAGAGTATCAATTATATTGACTTTAAGCGTTCCCAACAATATCACTAAATTCGCGATTGCTAACCTAAATCCTTCAAAACAAATTTATCGGATAACCTGTCCCTAAAAAAAGTGAATTATTGAGAAATCAAATGAATTAAATTACTACTCATATTCGAATGGCAACACTTTGCTCTCTTTTATCTTAGAAAGTGCTATTAGTGTTTTCAACCTCTCAATTTCGCCAATTTTACTCAAGCGCTTAAACATCAACTCTTCGTAGGAGGCCATATCTTTACAAATCACCTTGAGCAACAAGTCTGCTTCGCCGGTAATAATGTAACACTCCACAATCTCATCGATATCCTTGATTTTTTTCAAAAAATTATCGAGTACATTGGGTTTTTGCCAAGCCAAATCTACCAAGACAAAAGTATTCACATTGAGACCAATTGTTTGTGGGTTTACCACTGCGTGATAACTGGAAAGCACATCACCTCTCTCTAATTTTTTAACTCTTTCGAGAGTTGGAGCAGGTGAAAGGCCAATCATTTTAGACAACTCCAGGTTAGTAACTTTACTATTCTCCTGAAGAATTTTCATGATTTTTCTATCGGTTTTATCTATCTTTATTTCAACAGAACCGAGTGTTTTGAATTTTTTTGACATATACATTTTAGATTTAAAATTATTTTAACCGAATACATTAAACTTTGTCATAGAAATGTAAATAAAATCTACCACCTAATTTAATTATTTAGGTATTTAACGCAATAAAATAATAAATTGTTTTATGAAATAATATCAATTATGGAAAAACCCCTAAATTAAGGTAGTCACTACCAACTTTATCCAAAGCACTTACAAAGGCTGCAGTCCTGAGGTCCTTGATCCTTTTGCGCCTTTTGCCGATAAGTCTGATTTGATTGTAAGCTTCGACCATGGTTTCTTCGAGGCCACTTCTCACCAGATCGATTTCATCTGCACCTCTGGTAACCAATCTTTTCTCCTTTTCTCCAATAGTTTTACCCGTCAATTTTTCGATAACCCCAACCAGAGACTGGTAAGTATTTTCATTAAACCGTTTTTCAATGCGGCCAAACCTCATATGAGAGAGGTTTTTCAGCCATTCAAAATAGGAAACCGTTACCCCACCGGCATTGATGTACATATCGGGAATTATTAGAACTCCCTTGTCAAGGAGAATTTGCTCAGCCTCAAAAGTGATAGGGCCATTGGCTGCCTCCCCGATGATTTTAGCTTTAATTCGATGTGCATTTTCCTTGTGGATGACACTTTCCAGAGCTGCGGGAACTAGGATATCACACTCTAATTCAAGTGCGGCTTCTCTGCTGGGCAGGGTTTTTGTTCCCGGAAATCCGATTACAGATCCGGTTTGATTTCTGAATTTTATCAGTTTCTCCACATTGATACCTTTTTCAGAATACACAGCCCCTTCGTATTCAGACACAGCGATAATTTTTGCATCTCCCTCATTTTGGGAGATTAACCCGGCGTTAGAACCCACATTTCCGAGGCCCTGAATAACCATAGTTTTGCCGGCCATTCCACGGGTAAGGCCAATTTCTCTCATGTCGGATTCGTGATTTAGTACTTCTCTCAATCCGTAATAAACACCTCTCCCTGTAGCCTCGACTCTTCCTCTGATGCCATTCTGCCCAATGGGTTTTCCGGTTACACATCCAGCAAAATCCAATTCTCCGTTTTTAAAAGTCAGATAGGTATCGAGTATCCAGGCCATCTCACGGGGTCCTGTGCCATAATCGGGGGCGGGAACATCAATACCGGGGCCGATAAAATTTTTCCGGATCAGTTCGGTGGTATATCTACGAGTGACACTTTCCAATTGCCTTTCATTGAATTTCATAGGGTTAATCTTCACCCCTCCCTTGGCACCCCCGAAGGGCACATCTACAATTGCGCACTTGTAGGTCATCAGAGCAGCCAATGCCATCACTTCGTCCTGATTCACGTGTGTGCTGTACCTGATACCACCCTTGGTGGGTAGTCTGTGGTGGGAGTGTTGAACCCTGTAGGCCTCGATCACTTTAATTTGATTGCCGACTTTAACCGGAAATTTCATTTGATACACGGCATTGCAAACCTTGATTTGTTCGAGCAATCCCTTTGGCAAATCGACCAATTGAGCCGCTTTGTCAAAATTGAGATTGACCGATTCATAAAAACTTATTGCTTGTTTACTCATCTTTTATTTCTTTTTCAATTTTTGATATTCTATTTTCTAACTTATATAAAAAAAACACAATCCCAATAAAAATGATCACTAAGGAAATCACAACCACCCAAATCTTGCCCGTACTGCGCATAAAATCGTCGAGGGGCATACTTGTTAATACCAATACCAGATATATAGAAAAGAGATGAAGTGAAAAAATCATTGAATTCAAATTTATCAATTGGGAGCTCGAAGTTAAGATTATTTGTACTATAAACCCAAGCTTTTAATCATAATTTTTATCTTCTATCAATTTGTGAACTTCCAGTGTTCTGAACACTAAATTGGATATCCAGTAACCCATTAAAGTCCACCCTAATACAGCCGGATAAAACACCATTCTCATGGTGTTGTCGAGATCCTCCCCACCAAAACCAGGGTTGCCCCCGCTTCCGGGATGCAAACTGGGCTCCATTCTCGGAATAATGTACAGCAGGGGTATGCTGGCTAAAAAGGCAAAAATGGTGTACACCGCAGTTACCCGATTCCTCTTCTTACCGGGTGTCATAGAACTGCGCAGTAAAAAGTACGCCAAAAATATCAAGAGTGTAACGGCAGACATGTCCTGTTTAATATCTCCACTCCAAAAAGTTCCCCACGTATATTTGGCCCACACCGCTCCGGTGAGAATGCCCAATATTCCAAACAGGGTACCGACCAAATTAAGACTGAATACTCTCGACTCAAAAACGGACCGATCTGATCTTACCAGTCTAATCCCATTGACTGACGACAATAAAAAGAGGATCATCATTCCAAACCACATCGGAACGTGAAAATAAGTATTCCTTATGGTCTCCTCCAGTATATTTCTCCAGGGAAATGCATACCTCCACCTCATACTCAATTGCTCAATGGGACTTTGAGTCCACTGTGAATCATTGATTTCAGCACCCTCACCGACTACAATGACCATTGCATCCGGCAAAACCATAGATCCTTCCATTTTACTATCCACAATTACTGAGACAGAAAGTGTTTTCTTTGAAAAAGGCGTGGTCTCGGGTATACTGAAACCGGCTATGAGTTTTCGATCGTGGACTACCTCCGTATTTTCAGCAAGGAGAGTGTGTTGATTGTCGATTCTCAACCAGACTCTTTGATCAGTAGTCTCAGTAAGGCGGGTATTGTAGAAATCAATACCCAGGGTCAAATCCTGACCCAGCTCAGCCCTGAAGGTATCCACTTTCATAATTCCCGGACGCAAGGGTACCAGCATCCCGAAGACAATGGCATACAACAGCAATACGACCGCTAAGTATTTATACCAGTTTTTCTTAAATCCATTCATAAAATTAATTTTTCCACAGTGTGGGGAATAAAAAAATTCCCAATCCAATTAATAGCATGATTACCGCCAACAATACTGTGATGCTATCCGAATAGGCTACCGGGATATCACTCATCGAGATAAAAGACAATCTGATCACAGAGAGCAAAACCGGGAGGAGTACCGGAAAACTCAGGACAGCCAATAGCAAACCGTTATTAGAGGTATTCATTGAAATTGCGGATAAAAAGGAAAATAAGGTTGCCAGCCCCAATGATCCGAGAATAATCGTCAGTGCAAATAGAGGTTTGTCCACTACGGGGTCGCCTAAAATAACGGTGATGAGGAACCAGGCTGTGAATCCCAATAACAACAACCGTGTCCAGACAGAAATTATTTTTGCAAAAAATAAAACCAATGGATCTATTAATTGAAAGTAGAATAGATGCGATCTGCCAAATTCCCTGCTAAAAGCAAAAGTTCCGGACTGCAATCCCGAAAAAAGCATCACCATCCAAAATAAACTATTCCAAACCAGTGGTTCCGGTTCCGAAAAACTCAAATAGAAAATAAAGGTGACGGCAGCTACATAGAGAATTTGGGCGGCAAAGGCAAAACGGTGCCTGAATTCCAGGGTAAATTCATGTGAGACTACAGTCTTAAATACACCTATTTGCATACTCTAAAGCACCTATAAAACAAGTGCGAATATATGATTAAAATAGCTGGGATTTATAGGCTTGTTACTAAAAATTTTCAGAACCTCTCAAAACAATTTCACCGTATTCTGAATTTTTCTTTATTAGACGTTTTGTTTCAGGACCCCATCATCTGTATTTTTTCCGCTGGGTAAAATTGACCTCCAATCCTATCCCCAAAGAGTAAAACTGGTGGTTGGAATCTTCGTAGCCGTATCTAAAATAACCGTAGAGCGAGGCACCTTTTCCCCCCGTGCCTGCAGCCAATTGTATCAGAGGCATTCCATTTAAATTTACAGTGCTTTCAGAATATTCTTCAGCTCTGAAATACAAGTCTGTCATGGTAATCAAATAGCCTCCAACAACCGAAAACCCCAGAGCAGATTTTTCTTCAGTAAATCCACTTAACCCACCAAAATTAATTGAGAATAAAGCGGGGGCATATAAAGTTCCCATTCCCTTGTAATCGCTCCAATCCCACGAAAAGGCAGAAATGCCAATTCCGGTGTGCAGAGAAACACTCAATCGCTCACCCCCTATATACAACTTTGGTCCGAAATAAGGACTCAACAAAACACTCTTAGGTGCATTGGGCACTCCATCCAGTTCGTTTTGAACGGATTGAAAAAGGTCATTGCCAAATACCATGCCAATCCCCACCTGAGAATTCACAGAGGAACATAAAAACAAACTACTTAGTAAAAAAATAATTATCCTCATAAAAATAAGTCGAATGACAATTGATACAAAATGGAAGGGATACTTGTGGCATTGTCCAACATCCCTTCCGTGAGTTGCAATTTCTAAAACTATTGGGGCGGTACAAAAACAATTCCGTATAGCCCTCGACAGACAACTAACTCCAACGAATCTCCCGCTTTCAACCCCTCTGCAATATTCCGATCAACCCTGACTGTTTCACGCTTGCCATTGGGCCTTTCCAGGGTAATCATATACCCCGTTGGAGGAGGGGCCTCACCCTTTGGGACAGATCCTTTAGCAATCAAGCCGTATACCTCTTCACTATCTACAAAAATAAATTTTTCATCTAAAGGTTGCGTATAAAACCTGTTGGAAAACGAAATCAACAGCGGGACAATCACTACAGATAAGACAATCATGGAGACAAAAATCTGAAATTGAGTAATGAGTTCTTCGGTATATCTCTTCAAATAAAAAGCCAGGCCCAGCCCGACAAGCAGTCCCACTAATACTACAATGATCAACACCGTATAAAAGTTAAAAATATTCATGATATAGGACAACTCCCCTACCAGTAGTATTACAAAAAGCACCAAGGCAAGCAGGGAGGTAAGGATTTTTCTGATGTCGGCAGATTTCAGTTTCATTGTCGGCTTATTGGTTACACCTAAAATTAATAAAAAATTCTAACTCAGAAAAATTTTAACCTGTGTTAACCCGGATTATTCATGAGGGTTTCGTTGTGAAAGGCTAAAGGCCAATAGAAATGGGTGCTTTGTGAGTATTTTTTTTCCGCAGACGTAGCCCAGCTACGAGGAGGACAGAAAATCCACCCGCAGTATTTATGAGGGCTGCGTCATGAAAGGTTATAGACCGATAAAAATGGGGGCTTGTGAAGATTTTTTCCCGCAGGCGTAGCCTTCGCTACGGAGAGGACAGAAAGTCGAACAAGTACACATTTATGAAGGTATATAGCATTGTAATAGGAGCCTTAATAAATAATGCGGGTAAGACAAGTGCCCATTTATGAAGATATATAGCCTTGTAATAGAAGCTTTCATGAATAATGCGGGTTAATTCAGATTAATGGTTAAGAAAAAACAGTTTCCATCTGTTTGATAAAAAATTACTACATTTGGAATTGGTTTTTGATTAATTAGCTAATCTACTCAGACGTGCTTCAGATTTTTAGAGTCAATCAATTGTTCAATAGTTTGCTGTTGCTCCCGTATGCACTGTTGCTAAATCACAGGTTATTCTTTGTAGCTCAGCAAGATTATCCTTCGGGAACGGACGGCTTAATTGCAGGGGGATTTGAATATTTTAATAATCAGTACCCCCTTTCGGCTTCCCTGATGTTAATTTTAATGTTGTTTATCCAAGCGCTCATTCTCAATCGGATCAGTATTATTTTTCGGATAGGAAATGAACCCAATCTGTTTCCGGGAATGATTTATTTGATTTTCTGTAGTTTCTTTCCCGCATTTCAGTACCTGACTGGATTGGTAGTAGGTCAATTCTTTTTCCTGTTGGCTGTATACTGTCTCTTTGATACCTATAAGCGGCACAGAGATATAGGTAATTTATTCAATAGTGCTTTTTGGATGAGTCTGGCCTCTATGTATTACACACCTTTTTTCATAGGATTTTTGCTGATCTTGATCGGGGGATTTATACTGAAATCGATGAAGGGAAGAGATTTTTTATTAATTCTAAACGGCCTGCTGGTTCCCTATTTTCTCAT
>JAGTVA010000084.1 GCA_018224445.1 Saprospiraceae bacterium | reverse complement strand
TAGAATTCAGCTCTAGCATTGCAAAAGTTGATTCCGATGCTTCAAAGGAAAACACCTTTCCGGTTTCGCCAACCAAAACCGATCCAAGCAGGGAAAAATACCCGTAATGGGCACCCACATCAAGAAATACATTCCCGGGATTCAACTTTTGGATTAAAAACCGGGCAAGTCTGATTTCTGAAGGATGAGATTTTCCCCCTGTTAAAAAAATATCGGTTCCCGAGGGAAGAAGAAGGTTTATTTTTTTACCAAAAAAAGTTTCAGATTTCACCTTTCTGGTTCCCCATTTTGGATAGAACAATTTGCGGTACAACACGGCATCTGCGTATTTTTTCGGATTTTTCCAAAACCTATCCCACCTGGAAGCAATTGCTATTTTTTCAACCCTTTTGAGTCCTTGTAGTAATTCTGCTTTATCCATAGAGGCAATTGTCAGGTGTTTCAGTAAAAGGCAAATATACATTTTTTTAAAGGGTCGTTGAAAAAAAGACGAAGTGGACTAAAATGCAGGGGTTGCCTCATTTATCAACCCATTGGGTAATGGCGGGGAGGGATTATCTCGCTGTGAAAAAAGATCTTACCCCCTCGATTACTTTCCAATAAAAAAATAAAAATCTTATAGTCAATTTTGAATTTTTCCAATTATGTCGTTAATTGCATCACTTTAATAATTTTGTGCAGATTATTGGGTGATTATTCAGGAAATACTTTCTTTAATTTTTATTGGTATCCAAACTGTTTTTATCGATTGATAAGAAAATAAGTATCCATTTTTTATAATTATAAATACTGAAAATGAAGAAATTACTACTTACCTTTTTTTTACTACCCCTTTTCGCTTTGAACTCATGGGCACAGGATTCACCCAACGGTTGGGATCAGAAAATAAATGAAGGTTTTAAACCCATAAGTGATACCATTATGAGTATCGTTTTTTACGCTATAGAAATAGCGGGAGTATCCGTTCCTATTGTAGTAATACTACTCATTTCAGCAGCTGTATTTTTTACCTTTTACTTCAAGTTTATCAATATAAAGGGATTTAAAATCGCCATTCAAACGGTTCGCGGAAAATACGACGATTTAGATCCTCACGATGCCCTTCCCGATGCGCCTCCCCAGACTGTAGAGGGCGATGTTTTGGAAACCATAAAAATAGAAGGTAAAAAAGAGGGGGAAATAACCCATTTTCAAGCTCTTACTGCCGCACTCTCTGCTACCGTTGGACTCGGGAATATAGCCGGAGTTGCCATTGCCATTACCGTGGGTGGCCCCGGAGCCACCTTCTGGATGATTATTGCCGGTCTTTTCAGTATGGCCACTAAATTTGTAGAATGTACACTGGGTGTAAAATACCGGGATGTGGGCCCCGACGGCACCATCTACGGAGGCCCGATGTACTACCTCACCAAAGGTCTGAAAAAACGAAACATGGCCGGCCTGGGTAAAGTGGCCGCAGTCCTTTTTGCTATCATGTGTATTGGCGGATCTTTTGGCGGTGGCAATATGTTTCAGGCCAATCAAGCAGCCATTCAGTTCAACCACATGATTGGGGCCGATGTGGAGAGTGGAAATGCGGGAACCATATTTGGGGTGATCCTGGCGATTTTTGTCGCACTGGTCATTATCGGTGGAATCAAGCGAATAGGTAAAGTGACGGCGCGCGTAGTACCTTTTATGGTGGGTATTTATGTATTTGCCGCCCTGACCATTTTATTCCTCCACATCCCTCAAATACCGGAAGCCTTTAGTTTGATAATCAATGGGGCCTTTTCCCCTGAAGGTATAACCGGTGGTCTCATCGGAGTGCTGGTCATAGGAATTCAGCGGGCAGCCTTCTCCAACGAGGCCGGTATAGGATCGGCACCGATTGCTCACTCCGCAGTAAAGACCGAGTACCCTGCAAGTGAGGGAATTGTAGCACTGCTGGAACCTTTCGTGGATACAGTCATTGTCTGCACCATGACCGCACTGGTCATTATCATTACAGGTGCTTATGTCAATGTCGACGGTTTGAGTGGAGTGGATTTGACCTCCAGTGCTTTTGAAACCATCATTCCCTGGTTTCCATACGTGCTCACTTTTGCAGTGATACTCTTTGCCTTTTCCACCATGTTGTCCTGGTCCTATTACGGTCTGCAATCCTGGATGTTTTTATTCGGAAGGTCAAAAGCCGCCGATGTGACCTACAAAGTCATTTTCTGCTTTTTCATCATCATCGGAGCAGGGGCCAGTCTGGATGCAGTAATTGATTTTTCAGATGCCATGATTTTCGCCATGTTGGTTCCCAATATGGTCGGACTGCTTATTTTGATGCCGGAAGTCAGAGAGGAATTGAAAAAATATCTCAGTGCCATTAAGAGAAGTAAATCCAAAAACTGATTTGAATACAGCGGTATTTTTGGGATTGGGCAGCAACCTGGGCAATCGGCAGTTTTATATAGAAAAGGCATTGGCCGAGTTAAACGATGCAGGGCTGGAGATCGACAAATGCTCCTCTCTGTACTGGAGTGCTCCCTGGGGGAACCCGAGATTAAGGCCCTTTTTAAATACGGTGTGTCGTCTGAATTGCCCCTTTAGCCCGGAGGAATTGCTTTTTCTTTGTCAAAAAACAGAAAAATTTCTCGGCCGTAAAACGACCAAGGGAGGCTATCAGAACCGGATTATCGATATTGATATTCTCTTTTTTGGCAATCGCATACTCCAAACCGATAAACTTAAAATTCCACATCCCGAAATTCCCTCCCGGAAATTTGTCCTCGTCGGAATGAATGAAATCGCTGCGGACTTTGTTGACCCGGCCTTAAATCAAACCATGGCTGATCTTTTCCAGAGTACCAATGATCCCCTGGCAGTTGAGCTTTGGGGTCGTTTGGATTCGTTTTAAAACATTTTGAATGGTATTTTTTCTGAAAAAAAAAGGAGAAAATTTTTCCTCAACCGTGAATTTAGCCATTCAAATATTACTTTTGTAAATACCACGAAAGGAGGTCTACTGAGAACTCATACCTCCTTTTTAATTTAAAACCAAAGAATGACCTATACCAAGACCTTTGCAGAGGAAATAAAAGAGGGGATTCCGGATTATTTGCCGGACCTTCCACCCTATGAAAAGGACGTCAGTCACGCTCCATTCAGAGATATCAAGTCGCTCACTATAGAAGAAAAACAACTGGCGGTAAACAATGCGTTGCGCTACTTTCCAAAAAAACACCACGCTCAGCTCGCACCTGAATTTGCGCGGGAACTCGAGCAATACGGGCGCATTTACATGTACAGGTATCGACCGACCCACTCTATTGAGCCGCGCGGAATAGAAGAATACCCAAGACAGTGCATGGAGGCTGCTGCCATCATGCTCATGATACAGAACAACCTCTGCGACACCATAGCCAAACACCCCAGGGAACTGATCACCTACGGAGGAAACGGGGCGGTTTTTCAAAACTGGGCGCAATACAGGCTCTGCATGAAATACCTGGCTGAAATGACTGAAGAGCAAACACTGGTGTTGTATTCCGGCCATCCCATGGGACTTTTTCCCTCCCCGAAGGAAGCACCCAGAGTGGTGGTCACCAATGGTGTGATGGTACCGAATTACTCCTCTAAAGAAGATTGGAATAAATACAATGCTCTTGGAGTTACTCAATACGGTCAGATGACCGCCGGATCCTTTATGTACATCGGTCCTCAGGGGATTATTCACGGCACTACCCTCACCTTATTGAATGCGGGTAGAAGGATGGAACCCGGAGTTCAGGATTTGAAGAGAAAATTGTTTGTCACTTCAGGCCTTGGGGGAATGTCAGGAGCCCAGACCCGTGCGGGGGAAATCGCCGGAGCCACTACTCTCATTGCCGAAGTGGATCCCGACGCCATTCAACAGAGAATTGCAGATGGATACGTGCAAAAAGACAAGGTGTATACCGATTTGTCAGAGCTTTTGTCCGCCGCCGTGTCGGCCAGAAAGACTGGAAAAGCCGGAGCTCTTATCTATTCGGGAAACATCGTGGACCTCTGGGAAGCGCTGGCAGAGAAAAAAATAAAGGTGGATTTTGGTTCAGATCAGACCTCACTTCACAACATTACGGATTTGGGATACTGTCCGGTGGGATACACTTTTGAAGAAGCCAAAGAGCTTCTTTACAGCGACAAGAAACAATTCATGAAAGCGGTGCGTCATTCACTGGTCCGGCATGTTAAAGCAGTGAATACACTGACAGACCAGGGAATGTATTTTTGGGATTACGGCAACGCCTTTTTAAAAGAAGCGGGGGAGGCCGGAGCAGACATCTGGGAGGATAAAAGGCGCGGAATTTACCGGTATTCATCTTATGTAGAGGACATCATGGGGCCGATGTGCTTCGATTACGGTTTTGGCCCCTTCAGGTGGGTGTGTACTTCGGGCAGCCTGGAAGATTTGCGCACTACAGACCAAATTGCAGAGCAGGTCCTCAGTCAGCAATACCTGCGAGCACCGGAAGAAATAAAAGGACAGCTTTCGGACAACATCAAATGGATCAGAGAAGCTGAGGAGAAAATTCCCAACGTCGGTTCCAAATCGCGCATTCTTTACGCCGATTCGGAAGGCAGAATATCCATTGCCAAAGCTTTCAATGACGCCATAAGAGAAGGCCGGTTACGAGCTCCGGTAGTTCTCGGGCGCGATCACCACGACGTATCGGGCACGGACTCCCCTTTTCGGGAAACAGCCAACATTTACGACGGATCAAAATTTACTGCGGACATGTCGGTGCACAACTTTGTGGGAGATGCATTTAGAGGCGCCACCTGGGTAAGCCTTCACAACGGTGGAGGCGTGGGTTGGGGCGAAGCCATTAACGGGGGATTCGGCCTCGTTCTGGACGGTTCCGAACGCGCAGAAACCAACCTCCGAAGTATGCTGTTTTGGGATGTCAATAACGGAATAGCGCGGAGGTCCTGGGCGAGAAACGACGAAGCTATTTTTGCCATTCGTAGGGCCATGGATTCCAATCCTCTGTTAAAGGTTACGCTGCCTGAGAAAACAAATGATGACCTGCTGGAAAATCTCTTTTAGTAAAAAGGTATTTAAAATAAAAAAAACACGTAAAACCACCCCAAATAAAAAAAAGGGTTAAATTATTATTAAACCATTTTAATAATTCCCCAACTTAGTTTACTTTTATCCAAAACTTTTAAAAATGAATGAACCAGTATCAAAAATTATGACTACCAACTTGATCACCGCTTCCCCGGAAGTGACTTTAGATAAGGTCAAGGATATTTTTCAATCCAGAAAAATTCACCACCTCCCCATCACACAAAACGGGCACGTTATAGGTATTATCACTACCTCTGATTTACTCTGGCTGAATAAACCCTTTGAAGAATACAAAAATCTCAAGGCCAAAGACGTCATGACTAAAAAAGTAGGAAAACTCTCTCCCAATGATAAAATAGGAGCTGTAGCAGATGTTTTCCTGAGGAACTGGTTTCACGCAGTCCCTATAGTCGATGACGAGAATATGCTGGTGGGAATTGTCACCACTTTCGATGTCCTCAAATACAGCTACAAAAAGGAATACCCGAACGAAGACATCAACTACTAAAATTAATAGATCGTTAATTTTCTATTGATTACTGTGTCGGTTAAGTCGCAGGAATAATTTTCTCTTTCGAGGAGGAAAACCCAAGACTTTGTCTGACTAAAAATTCCTCAACCTGGATTAATCTCTAAATAACCAATGGAGTTTCCTCTTCTATTGATACTCCCTGCGTCACATTGAGGTTCCACACAGCAATTGCAAAATCCAATTTCAACCCACATATTCCCCAAGAATTAGGGTTTCCCCTCATCAACCCCTTCACCGCATCCACACCAACTCTCCGGGCAGCATTTCACTCGCGCCATCTTCAAATTCAACCACTAAAGTGTAGACATACACCCCTACGGGCAATTCCCCTCCGTTCATGGTTCCGTCCCATTCAACTTCGTTGGAGATATGTTCTTACACCATACGGCCCCATCGGTTGTATATGGATACTTCCACACGATCGAGATCAGATACCGGATAAATCACCCAGTGCTCGTTGAAATTTCAATGGTGAGATTCGGATAATTGTATGTCGTTTTTTATCTTTACCCTCATGAGTAGGCCGGTCAATAATCCACACGACAAATTCGTACGAGAAACTTTCTCTGATCCGGAAAGGGTGTGTGTTAAGTTCAGTGTATTTTAGTCAGCCCAAGTCTTGGGATTTCCTCCTTTTTCTTTGTTGAAAAAGCCTCACTTAGCTATGGCTATGCTGCGTTTTTTCGCCTCGAAAAAGAAAAAAATACCTGCGACTTAACCGACACAATACAATGACCTTAACACCAGGGTGTTTTTGGAGGAATTTCTGCCATCTGATCTTTTAAACCACTTAGTTCTTAAATCACTAAATGTTCTAAAAGAATCATACCTGGATAATGACCTCAAAGAGTATTTCTCTGACCTGGTCATCGAAATCCCCTTAAAAGACCGTAAAAAGGAAAAAGTAAATGTAGCTCTGCTTTTTGAACACAAATCATCTCCCGATAGACATGTCCTCATGCAAGTGGGGTTTTATATCTTTTCGCACTGGATGAAGTTGATCCGACAAAAGAAAAAACCTCAACTCATCATACCTCTTATCTATTATCAAGGCAAAAAACATTGGAAAGTCCCTCAACTTACCCAATTATTTGACGACCATCCTATAGATTTACTGAACTTAGTTCCCCGGGTTCCTCACCTTTTCATTGCACTCAACGAAATCCCTGACCATCAGATTGATGGCTTGAGAGGTAGTTTGTTGGCTGCAGCAATGGCCGCGCAGAGATTGCGATTCAAACCGCTGAATCTGGTGGAAGAAATCGACCGTATATTGGCACTTTTCCCTCTGGGAGATACCGATCAGAACTTTTTGGAGATGCTACTCGTTTATTCAATTACAACGTCAAATATTTCACAAAAAAAACTGATAAAATCCATAGAAAAAATACCTCAACCCAATAAAGACAACATCATGAATACTTATCAAACAATTCTGGAAAAAGAAAGACAGGAAGGTAGACAGGAAGGAATCAATGAAATAATCATTGGCTTATATGAAGATGGAATTCCATTGCAGCGCATCGCCAAAGTTTCAAAACTATCTGTAGATAAAG
>JAGTVA010000083.1 GCA_018224445.1 Saprospiraceae bacterium | reverse complement strand
ATTGAAAATCAATCAAAAATATTTTAATGTTCAGATATCTCAAGTCGCTTCAGCACAGTATATATATTTGGCTCGTTCTGGCTTTACTGATAGGTGCTTGCAACGACCCCTCCTTTGTGGGATCCGATCTTTTGGAAGACGACATCATTGATTATGAAACCACTGAGAATTTTGATTTCGATCTCAAAATAGCCCCTTCGGATTCCGTTGCTGTTTTTGACCTTGTGGACAGAGTGTCCACTCATCGCATCGGACAAGTTTACGATCCGTATTTCGGAACCACCCGGGCTGCTTTAGCGGTCCAATTGTTGAGTGAAACACCTGCGTTGGACACTTCTGAGGTAATCGTTATCGATTCTGTAGTATTGTCTATGGTATACGACCTTGAGGGTTTTTACGGAGATACGCTTTTACCTATGGGACTGGAGGTATATCGACTTCTCGAATTTTACGATCCCAGAAGCGAAGTTTTGTACTCCGACCATTCTTACCCTACATCCGCATCGCCCATTGGGACTAAACTCAATTTCACTCCCAAGCCCAGAACCCCAATTATCAGACAAGTACCGAATGAAGAAAATGGTACGGATACGGTACAACTGGCCCCTCAAATCCGCATTCCATTAGACCACTCTATAGGAGAAGAATTATTGAGTCTGGATTCAGTCTCTCTGATGTCTGATTCCGTTTTTGTCAGCCAATTTCCGGGGATTTTCATTACTCCCACCGCTCAAAACGGTAGCCTCATGGGCGTTCACACCACTTCGAGAAGGACTGTACTCACCGTATTTTACACAGGAGATGGAACGAGTAGGTCTCGAAGCTACATCACTCAATCCAATTGGATAGTCGGACAAACTTATTCCCACGATTACACCGGTGCAGAAGTGGAGAGCAAGATCAACGAATCACAGAATGAGGAACTGGTCGTCCAGGGACTGACGGGTTTAGGTACCCGAATCAATATACACGGATTGGAACAATTGGAGGGCAAACTGATCAATCAGGCGAGGTTAAGGGTCTTTTTAAATAAAAGAACAGATCTCCCCGAGAGTGGAATTTTCCCCGAAATACCGATATTCAGGTTGTTAAAAATTTCAGAGGTAGACAACCAAATGACCAATATACTGGATGTAATAATTGAATTGAATCAGGGACTTTCCGGGAACTTTGGAGGCCGATTGCAATCCAGGATAATTGAGGGTGATACCCTGGCTGTTTACGATATGAATATCACTTCTCACCTTCAGGAAATACTCAAGCAAGGTAAAAACCCTACACTTTTTTTACAGTCCAATAACAACAGGGACGTCATGGGTAACACCAGAGCCTTCGGGCCTGGCAACCTGGAACATCCCATGGAATTACGCGTTGTGTATACCAATAGGTAATTTAAAATTATATTTCAAATGTGTGGAATTATAGCGTATGTGGGGAATAAAAAAGTGAGCCCCATTCTACTGAACGGTCTGCAAAGACTGGAATACCGCGGATACGACAGCGCCGGTATCGCAGTGATGAACGGAGATTTGAGTGTCATCAAGAAAAAAGGAAAGGTACAGGAATTGGTTGACCTGGTAGAGAGCATTCAACCCGAGGGAATTACAGGCATCGGCCATACGCGCTGGGCTACCCACGGTGAACCCAACGACGTCAACGCCCATCCACACACTTCCACAGACAATAAAATTGCCCTTGTTCACAACGGAATTATTGAAAATTGCGACACCCTGAGAGAAGCCCTGCGCAAATTGGGGCATGAATTTAAGAGCGAGACAGACACGGAAGTATTGGTCCATTTGATTCAGGAATACAAGACTCGCTACAAAGTGTCTTTGGAAGAGTCTGTACTGATGGCGCTAAAGCGGGTGATCGGCGCCTACGCCATAGTGGTAATGGATAAAGACGAACCCGATCTGTTGGTGGCCGCCAGAAAGGCAAGTCCCCTGGTCATTGGCCTGGGAAAAAATGAATTTTTCGTAGCCAGCGACGCCACCCCGCTTATCGAACACACCAAAGAAGTAGTGTATCTGCAGGATGAAGAAGTAGCCGTGCTGCGCTCCGGACAACCTCTGCAAATTAAATCCTTCCAAAACATTCCTCAAAATCCGGATATAGTAGAATTGGACATGAAAATTGAGGAGTTGGAAAAAGGGGGATTTCCACATTTTATGTTAAAAGAAATTCACCAACAGCCCGACACCATTGCAGATTGTATGCGGGGTAGGCTCAACCCGATTGAGGGCTGGACCCGCCTGGGGGGAATGGAACCTTTCAAAGACCGCATGGCCAAGGCAAATAGATTGATTATAACAGGCTGCGGAACTTCCTGGCATGCCGGACTCATCGGTGAATACCTTATTGAAGACCTGGCCAGAATGCCGGTAGAAGTGGAGTACGCCTCAGAACTGAGGTATCGGAATCCCATTATTAATCCCAACGACGTAGTCATCGCTCTTTCTCAATCCGGAGAAACCGCTGATACACTGGCTGCCCTCCAACACGCCAAAGAAAAAGGCGCGTTGATCTACGGAATTGTAAACGTGGTGGGCTCTTCTATTGCGAGGATAACCGATGCCGGGTCCTATATACACGCAGGCCCCGAAATCGGAGTAGCATCGACCAAATCCTTTACTGCACAGTTGTCCCTTTTGACCTTATTGGCAATCCAATTGGGTAGGGAGCGCGGTGAAATTCACAGAGATTACTACCTTAAACTTCTGAAGGAACTGAGCGAAATTCCCAACAAAATCAGAAATATTCTCGCCAAAGAAGAAGGGATCAAAAAAATAGCCGCCAAAATTAAAAACTCCACCAATGCCCTGTATTTGGGAAGGGGATACAATTTTCCCGTCGCACTGGAAGGAGCGCTGAAATTAAAAGAAATTTCCTATATTCACGCCGAGGGATATCCGGCAGCAGAGATGAAACACGGACCCATCGCACTGATAGATGAAAATATGCCCGTCATTGTGATGGCGACCAACCTCTCTGCTTACGACAAAATACTTAGTAATGTACAAGAGGTTAAGGCGCGAAAAGGCACTGTAATCTCTATTGTCACTGAAGGCGACAAAAAAATTAAATCACTATCCGATTTTTCAATTGAAATACCTACAACCATAGAGCCGCTGACTCCATTGCTCTCTGTAATTCCACTTCAACTCCTCTCTTACCACATTGCCGTGATGAGAGGGTGCAATGTGGACCAACCCAGAAACCTGGCCAAATCGGTAACTGTAGAATAAATCTTAAATACATGGAATACAATTCGCAAAAAGAAAAACTAGTAATCCCGGAATACGGAAGACATATTCAGGGTATGATCCTTTACTTGAAAAAAGTTGAAAATAAAGAGGAAAGACAGGTCTTTGCCGAGGAAATTATTAACCTCATGAGCAACATCAATCCCCAAAATAAACAAAATCAGGACGAAGTTCAACGACTGTGGAACCACCTTTTCAGAATAGCGGGCTTTGATCTGGACGTCACTCCTCCAACCGGAGAAATACCCACTCCGGATTCCGTTATTAAACACCCGGTAAAACCCAGTTACAATCAAACTAAAATAAAGTACCGACACTACGGCAACTACATTCAGAAAATGGTAAATAAAGCCATCGAAGAAAAGGATCCCGATAAACAAAAAGAGTTTTTGAATGTCATCGGTTCCTATATGAAACTGGCTTATAAAACCTGGAATCCCGAACACTACGTATCGGATGAAATCATTCTGGGTGACCTCAAAAACTTGTGCAGGGGGAAAATTGAATTCATCGATGATATTCAATTGGATGCCCTGAGTTCTTCCAAAACTTCCAGAAGACAAAAATCTGCCAATCCACCCGTAAAATCAAAAGGCGGTAGAAAGCGCAAAGGCGGGGCGAGAAAAAAGAGAAGGTAATATTAATTTTCTGCCAATCTCAATCAAATTATAAATTTTTTTAATATATTTACGCTTTATCTGAACAAAACGTAAATAATATGAGCTATCAAGCCTTTGAAGTTGAGGGTGGACATGCACTTAAGGGAACCATTGTGCCTCAGGGTGCAAAAAACGAAGCACTCCAAATCATTTGCGCAGTACTGCTTTCTGATGAGGAGGTCGTGGTTTCCAATGTCCCCGATATACTCGATGTCAATAAATTAATTGATCTTCTGAAGGGCCTGGGAGTTCAAGTCAATCGATTAGACGATCACACCTATTCATTTCGGGCTTCGGATATCGATATTGAGTACACCAAAAGTAAAAAATACCACAACGATGCGAGTAAAATAAGGGGTTCCGTGATGTTAATGGGACCCATGTTGGCGAGATTTGGCAAGGCCTTCCTCCCCAAACCGGGGGGAGATAAAATCGGAAGGCGCCGAATGGATACCCATTTCCTCGGCTTTGAAAAACTGGGGGCTAAATTTGAATACGACCCCCTGGAAAAATCCTATTTTCTGGATGCCACCCACCTTAAGGGAACTGAAATTTTAATGGATGAAATCAGCGTCACAGGTACGGCCAACATACTTATGGCGGCGAGTCTGTGCCCTGGAAAAACTACCATTTACAATGCTGCTTGTGAACCCTACATACAGCAATTGTGCAGTATGCTTATAGGCATGGGAGCGAATATTGAAGGGATGGGGTCCAATTTGCTGCGCGTGAAAGGAGTCGACCGGCTACACGGTACCAAACACCGCATTTTGCCGGACATGATCGAGATTGGAAGCTTTATCGGACTGGCGGCCATGACCGCTTCTGAGATAACCATAAAAGAGGCTTACCCTCAAAAGCTGGGTATTATCATCCCCACTTTTGAAAAACTCGGCCTGCAAATAGAAATACAGGGCAACGACATCCATATTCCGGCTCAAAAAAAGTACGAGATCAAGACCTTTATCGACGGTTCAATCATGACCATTTACGACTCTCCCTGGCCGGGATTTACCCCCGATTTGATGAGTATTATTCTGGTGGTAGCAACTCAGGCAAAAGGGAGCCTCTTGGTTCACCAAAAAATGTTTGAGAGCCGGTTGTTCTTTGTGGATAAACTGATAGATATGGGAGCCAGAATTATTTTGTGTGATCCCCATAGGGCCACTGTCATCGGGCTGGAGAGAAAATATCCCCTGAGGGGAATTGAAATGAGTTCTCCGGACATTCGCGCGGGTGTGGCACTTTTAATCGCCGCATTGTCCGCCAAGGGAAAAAGCATGATTTACAACATCAACCAAATCGACCGAGGCTATCAAAACATAGACGGAAGACTTCAGGCTTTAGGGGCAAATATCAAACGAATTCAAATTGATTAACGGCCCTGCTGGAGAGCTCTGATCCTGTCGTCTAAAGGGGGATGGCTCATAAACAGTGCTTTTATTCCACTCACTTTCCCTCTCGTTATACCAAAGGCATTGAGTGATTCGGGCATTTCATTGGCCAGGCCCGATTCCACTTTTAGACGCTGCAGTGCACTGATCATTCCCTGCAGGGAACCATACCTGGCGCCCGATGCATCGGCTACAAACTCCCTTTTTCTGGAAAACCACATCACTATAGTCGATGCGAGTATTCCCAATACGATCTGAGCCACAATTACGGTAATATAAAACCCGGGGCCCACACCTCTCTGGGTCTTGAAAATCACCCGGTCCACTGCGTACCCGATAATTCTGGAAAAAAACAATACAAAGGTATTGACTACTCCCTGTATTAAAGTCAGAGTGACCATATCCCCGTTGGCAACGTGGCCCACTTCGTGCCCCATCACCGCACTGATCTCCTCTTTGGTAAACCGCTCCAGCATCCCACTGCTCACTGCTACCAATGCCTTGTTTTTATTCCAACCGGTGGCAAAGGCGTTGGATTGTTTCATCGGAAAAATAGCGACTTCCGGCATTCCTATCCCGGCTTCTCTTGCCATTCTCCTCACGTCCTCTACCAGCCATTTTTCCATGGCATTGGAGGGCTCCTTTATCACTTTGGCCTTCGTGCTCCATTTGGCCATTCTCTTGGATATCAATAGAGATATGAAAGACCCGGCCATTCCAAAAATAAAGCAAAAAACCAATAAATTGTAGAGGTTCAATCCAGTGCCGGATTCATCAAGCATAGAGCCGACTCCCAAAAGACTCATTACAATGGTAGCCACAGCAATAACCGCTATATTGGTCAGTATAAATAAACCTATTCTAAACATTATTATTCAATTAAACAAATGAGAAACCCAAAGGTAATTCACATGGTTTTTTGACAAAAAAATGGTGGAATCAATATCAAAAACCCACAATTGCATCTGAATAGTTCCTGATCAGTAGATAAAATAACTTTATCGATGGCTCAATAGTTATCGGCTTTTTCCTTGTGTTTTGAGGATTTAAAAAACTCCGGTGACACTACCAGTAGTCCGAAAGACTCACAATTTTCTTTGGATTTTTTGGCGTGATGTCTTCCGTGGGCTCTCAAAATAGCCCGGGAATACTTGTTGTCCAACTGCCTAAACCACTTGAAACGCCTGTGAATATAGACATCGTGAATCAAAAAATACACCAAACCGTATATGGAAATACCTATGCCTACAAACAGCAACCATAAATGAGGAGTAGCCAAGCCGATGATATAGGCTGCGGCACTGGGAATGGCAAATACGAGAAAAAATAAATCGTTTTTTTCAAAAAAATGCCCCTCCTTTAGGAGCGGGTCGTGGTGGTCTTTGTGCCAACTCCACAACCAACCGTGCATAATGTATTTATGGGCAAACCAAGCCATAAATTCCATGGCGCAAAAGGTCGCAATTACTATCAATACATAAAGCAAAACAGATCCCATAACTACTTACTTTTATCACAGTCTGAAAACATAAACAAAGATAAAGAAAAACAGTTGAAGCCCGAGTACCCAAAAGGCCACGGGATTCTTTCCCTCCTCGACTCCCAAACGCAAAAACAAATAATTGATTGCAAGTGACACCAACCACCAGCCCGAATAATTGGTCCAGGGCACCTGATCTCCAGACCAACTCCAAAAGTCCAGATCAATAGCCACCGGCTCGATAATGACATCAAATGCGGTCATCAGAGTAGCCGCCACCCCTGCCTTGGCAAAACAACTCCATCCTTCGGGAGTCAATCGAGCTGAAAAACGAGTGAAGCAATAAGACAATATAATCCAATTGATCCCTATAATAACCGGAGTTCCCTGCACCAAGGGTGCCAAACTGTCGCCGTATTCATAACTTCCGAATAAAAATCCGTAATGCACCCCTAAAAACTCTACCGCAGTACCCAAAACATAGGCCAGTACCAACCAGACCCAAAATTCGATGGATTTTTTTTCGTGCCAGTAAATCAAAAAAAGAAAGGTGATAAACAAATGGATAGAAGTGAGTGCCTCCAGGCCGGGCAAAAGATTGAATCCAATTCCCAGGGCACCTACCAAATAAAGAACTAATAGGACAATTACACTTACTTTTTTACTGATCCGCTTCATGATTCTAATTTTTTTATTCCTCTGAATTTTTCGTCAGATGTCGCAATCTCAGAATGTTTCCTCTCCTATCATTTTATCCACTATTTCCGCAGAGGACAAACAAAGAGGAATGCCACCCCCCGGATGGACACTTCCACCGCAAAAATACAAATTTTTAATCCCGGAATGTCGGTTAAATTGTCTCAAAAAGGCCGCCCACATATTGTTGGAACTACTCCCGTAGAGCGCTCCATCGGCAGAGAGAGTCCGCCTGGCCAATCCGGTGGGATCCATAACCTCTTCACTTACAATTTGGGATTCAATATCCAGCCCCAGGTTCTTATTGAGTTTCCGAATGACCCTTTTTCTGATTTTTGCACGCATTTTTACCCAATCGTGCCCCCGGTCTCCAGGTACATTTACCATTACAAACCAATTTTCCATTCCCCTCGGGGCATCCGTGGGGTTGTACTTGGAAGTAATGTTGACATAAACGGTCAGGTCGTCTGCTATCTCCCCTTTTTCAATGGCATTAAATTCAGCGGGGTAATTTTCACTGAAAAAAATGTTGTGTACATCCAATTCAGGAAATTCTCGCTTTATACCCCAGTAAAAAATAAATCCCGAACTGGATCGCTCTTCGTATTTCAATTTGGCAGGGGGAGGGCAATCGGGAAGTAGTTTTTCATAGGTCAATTTGATGTCCATATTACTGATGATGCGGTCGAAATACATTTCCCCACCATCCTTTAATCTGATTCCGGTGACACGGCTGTCTTTTACCAAAATTTCAGAGACCAAAGTACCGAATTGATATTCCACGCCACACCGTTTTCCCAATTCAACCAGTGAATTGGTGATGGCTATCATTCCCCCCTCGGGTGCATAAGCTCCCCTGTTCATTTCTATATGCGGAATCATGGAAAACATACCCGATATCCGATAGGGATTACTGCCGTTGTAAGTCGCATATCGGTTGAACAATTGGACGATCTCCCCGGAGTTAAAAAACCTCTTATTTGCGGCATTCAAGGTGCTGAATAATTCGAATTCAAATATCTGAAAAAGAGACTTTATCGTTTTTTGATCCCACCAGGTGGACCACTGATTGAGGGGCTTTTTGAGAAAAATTTCACCCACTAAATCGTACTTTTTCCGACTTTTTTTCAAGTATTTACTGAGTGCTCCCCTGTCCTCTCCAAAATCCTCTTCCAGGCGTTTGGCAGCAGTATCCAGATCTGCTGAAAATTCGAGTTTTTTGCCGTTGTTCCAAAAGTACTTACACAGAACAGGTAGTGGCTTGTAATTAAAAAAATCTCTGGGACTTTCACTACAGCTCACAAAGACATCGTCCACCCATTGGGGCATAGTGAACAGGGAGGGGCCCGCATCGAACCTGAACTCCCCGGCCCGGATTTCCGATAGTTTGCCCCCCGGAAATGAGTTTTTCTCGAAAACCACTACTTCGTGCCCTCTCGCAGCTAATCTGGCCGCAACGGCTATACCCGATATCCCACTACCGATTACTGCAATTTTACTTCCCAAAATAAAAGTGTTGATTTCTCCTTAGAGACAAAAAATCAAAGAGGGGGGTTCATCAAAATGCAAACAAAGGTAAAATTTACGGCTATATCCATTTACAGGTCGACCCGAACCTCGGGATCCAGATTGCCCTCAACCCGCATCAGGGGTAACTCTACAAAAAAACTGGTTCCCTCATCGGGAACGGTTTCAAAAAATATCCGCCCGTGAAAAGCCTCGACTATATTCTGGCTTATGGCCAGTCCCAAGCCCGTTCCGCTGTTTTTAGAAGTGAAATTCGGCTTGAACACTTTATCTTGCATTTCCTCGGGTATACCTGTGCCGTTGTCTTCGACTTGTATCAGTACCACCTCCCTTTTCCGGTGCAATTTAATCGTAATTTTCCCCCTCCTATCCATAGGAATTGCCTGAAGGGAGTTTTTCATTAAATTGGTCAACACCCGAATGAGGTAATTTTTATCTGCAAAAACATAAATATCGTCTATGGGCAAGACCAGCTCAATGTTCATGTCCTCCCGGTTCCTAAACAAATCGTGTGCACTCCTCACCACGTCGTTGAGATTGACTTTTTCATTTTGGGCTTCAGGCATTTTGGCAAAATTGGAAAACTCCGAGGCAATGCGTGAGAGATTGTCAATTTGCTCGATCAATGTGGCACTGGTGCGATCGATCAGGGGCTTGATGTCGCCCCGGTCTCTTCCCGAAGCGAATTGCAAATGCTGAATACTCAATTTCATTGGAGTCAAGGGGTTTTTGATCTCGTGGGCCACTTGTTTGGCCATTTCCCTCCAGGCCACTTCTCTTTCGGTAATGGCAAGTAGCTTGACGCTTTCATTGATCTCTTTTATGATGCGATTGTAATCCTTGATCAACACCCCAATCTCGTCTTCGTTGTCCCATTCCAGCGGTTCATTTTCCGTTCCGAGTTTTATTTTATTTAAACTCTCGCGCAATTTGACAAGTGGCTGGGTAATTCCCTCGGAAAAAACAAAGGCCAACACTCCGGACAGTAGAAATAAAAACAAATACACGTTCAACAAGGTGCTGAGAAAGTCTGTAAAACCGATGGATTTATGTCGGTATACGGGATCCTGCCCAATGAGAAAAAATGCGGAGGATTGCGGAAATGTCATGGGGCCCAGTATTACCTCCATGGAGGGATAATTGCGGTTAAAGCCCTCGGGTAATAAAATGGTGGACTCGCGATCTACCACTAAACTTTCAGGTAAAAACACGGGAAATTGATCGACTGCGGGATCGCCCTTCCTCAGGTACCCCGCTTCCCCTTCATTTTTTTGATAATACCCTATCCTTATTTTCCGGTCGTTACTTATTTTTCTCAATTGGGATCGCAATCCCACCTCAGAGAAATTGGGACTGTACAAAAAATGGTCTTCCAGGTACTCGTAATGGCCTTTCAATAATTCCATTTTTTCTCTCTCAGTATTCACTTTAAAAAAGAAAATGGTAACTACAGATACCAAAATAAAGGAAGCCAGGGTAAGGGAAATGATGATTAGTTGAATCTTTCGTCTAAGGGAATTGGCCCGTGGCAATCTGATGTTCCATTTTTTCGGCAAAAAAGTAAAGCGCTCGTTCACCAATACCAGCAGTATGGTAACCAAAACCAAAATAAAGAATACGTACGAAAACAGTGAAAAGGGTTTTAAAAAGTCTGCGGAGTATTTGCCAATCACCAACTGGTGGTTTGCACTGTCGTCAATGTCGAGGTCAAAAACCATCTCCGAACGGTAATTCAGGCGAATCAATTCCCCCTCTACGGCTTCGGCCAACTCCTCAGTAATTCTTCCGGGATAAACAGAAGTACTGGACCACACCTGGCCTCCATTCCTGTAAATGGCATAATCGTAATTCATTTCCCCGCTCTGTCGCAGCCCGTCTACGGTGTCGTACCAATCCAGTTCTTCAGCACCCTCCGCTTCTTCTGTAAAATGAGCAGCTGCTTCTACCCGATTGTCGATGTCGCTAACTATGGTAAAACTGAACAACATCGCTGCTACAAATCCCGACAGAATTAACAGCCAAAAGGCAATCCAGGGATAACCCGGTGATTTTTTTTCGGTAAAGAGATCGAGGAGAAAGAAAAAGAGAAAAACAGCCAGATAAAAAGGAAAGGGAGGGATGCCGAAATCTGCATACAAGAAGATCGGCAGCGACAAAATGGCTGCAGTGGCTAAGGCAAGCACCCTGTTTGCGAGGGGAATTTTAAAATTCTCTATTAACTCCGCTACCTTCAGACAAATAAAAAAAACAGCCAGTAAATACATCATAACTCCTATCAACAGGATGAAGCTGTATTGATCCAACTTAAAAACCTCTTCCAGATCGATATTGATGTCGGAATGATTAATCAGACTTCCCACCGAATAAGAAAAAAACATCCACATCATAAGCAGACAGAAATAGCTCGCTACCGAAGCCAAAGCTTTTATTCCGGGATTCACTGCTCCCCACCATTTGCGAATCGGCGCATTGAGTATCAGTAAAGAAAGAGAAAATATCAGGCCTATGTCGATCAGTAAATACCCCAGATTATCGCCCAGTCCCCAGACTGGTGTATGATGCTGAAAAAGAGGAATGCTCTGTGTGAAGTCTTTAATAAAAGACAACTCCAACACCAATCTGAAGGCCAATACCACCAAGGCGGGAATGGCTAAGAACAATGGATTGATGATCAATTCATCATACCATTTAACTGAGTACCTGATCAATACCCAAACCAATCCCAAAAACAAAAAGACCATTGACAGCCCGGCCAATTGTTTTAACAAACTAGAACGGACCGGACGGTCCGGCTCTATTTCAAAGGAATTTCCCACCACCTGTACAGTGTATCTGACGGGTAGATATTTTGAAAATTTATATTCCCAAAATTCATTTTGAAGGCTAGGGTCCTCGTATTGAAAGGGAAGTATGAGATGGTAATTATATTCCTTTTCTCCAATTCCTTCTGACCAGACCTCCAAAGTGGTCATGTTCTCTCTTTGGCGAACCTGTAATCTTTCAGTACCCGGTTGAAATTTTTCATGGGAAAGCCAATGGGACAAAAAGAAGTCCAACTCTCCATCCTTAAAAATTAACAATTGAGGATCGAAGGGACTTTTCAACTCCAGTGCATGCCCCGCCTCTTTACCTGAGAGTGAATCGGGGTGATTTGCTGCCAGTTGAATGAGTCGGTCCTTCTCCTCCGACCAGTGTTGTTTAAAATCAGCGCTGTAATCCGTTGAAAAAAACAACAAGACCAAAACCATGGAGGTCAGACCAAGCAAGATGGGCATCAACCAAATTCTAATCCATCCAAACATGAGCACCAACTGTAATTATTATTAATAATATCAAAGACGTAAAGTTAATATTTTCAATCAATTAATTATTATAAATTTATAAGATATATTTTTATTTTTAATTAAATACTACCCTGTAAAGTCCTTGAAAAAGAAAGATTTTTCAGGGTGTGAAATTTCTTTTGCTATCAATTTGAAATTAATTGCCGCATAAAGTAGTTAATTGAATTGCAAAATGTCCCATCGCATTCTAACGAATGAGGAAAGTCCGGACAACGAAGAGCACCGTACCGCCTAATCAACGGGCTCGCGCAAAGGCGCGGGACAGACAGTGTCACAGAAACTATACTTCCCGGGACTCGTTCCGGGTAAAGGTGAAAACGTGCGGTAAGAGCGCACGACTTCGGAAAGTAATTTCAGAAGTGGACAAACCTTGCGGGTTGAAATGCCATGTATATTTCGCTTCCATTTCGATGGAAAAGGCTTGCTCGGCCAATTGCCTTCAAGGCAGGCGAAAGGGGTAGGCAGATGAGATAAATGATGGGAACTCACTTTCGGGTGAGTACAGAATCCGGCTTATAATTTTGCAAAAACAGGGAGTTGTCTGAGAGGGCAACTCCTTTTTTTATCGCCCTCTACTCAATTATTTTTAGAGGGAAAGTGGATTTCCCACCGACCGGCTGCTGCAGTAATTAATTCCCCTGGTAAATTTATCCATCTGCACGGTACTGTAGAAAGATTAAAGCCCTTCCAAATGAAAAGGCTTTTACCCCCGCATTGTTCATGAGGGGTTTGTCGTGAAAGGCTATAGGCCACTTCGACTATCGCTCAGTGTATCGCAATGCATCGCATTTATGAAGGGATATAGCCTTGTAATAGGAGCCTTCATGAATAATGGGGGTTTAATCTTTTAATACATTTACTGAATTTCTATTAACCCTCCAATGACATGTCGTCCATATCAAATATCAGCGAGAATCTCAGTGTGTTATCGAGCGGATTGCGCTGGGCATTGGTCGGAACCAAATAGGAGAAATTAAGTCCAAAAACATTGTATTTAACTCCAAATCCCAGGGTTAGGAACTTCCTGTTTCCCTTGAGAGCGTGTTCGTGATGATATCCCGCGCGCACTGCAAATTGATCCATATACCAATATTCTACACCTCCCTGAATATTGATTTCCTGTAATTCCTCACTGAATGGGGCGTCGGTGAAAGAACTGGTCACCCCTCTCATAACGGATTGTTCTCTTCTCTCCAGGTAACCGTCGTCATTGGGATCCAATGGAGTAGGAACCAACAATTTATTGAAATCTAAAATAAAGGTAAGTCTGTTGAAGTCGTCAAAGTCGATATTCCAGGCGGCTCCAATTCCGAGATTGCCCGGTAAAAAATCCTTAATAGAGGACTCCGTATAGGACACTTTTGACCCCAGGTTGGTAATGGCCAACCCCAGAGACAATTCTGACAAGGGGCTAATTACTGTGTTGTAAATAAGCGAAATATCCACTGCTGCTGCTGTAGCTGCATTGATCTCAATGCTCTCTACGGTTTGTCCCGCAGCTAAATTGGAGTAAATAAACCTACCGGTTACCCCGGCGGCAAAATTTTCTCCGAGTTTTCTGGAATAACTCACACTCACATCAAATTCATTGGGGCGTCCATTTCCAAGGGCCTGTCCATTTTGATCGGTAAACTGAATGTCTCCAAGAGAAAAGTATCTCAGTGAAAATCCAAGGGCCTGAAAATCATCCAATCGGTAATACCCTCCGATGTAGGCGAGGTATATGTCTCTCACCAATCCTCTCAACCAAGGAGTGTAGGTAGCCGACAGGCTGAACTGTTGTTCGGCAAAGACCAACTTGGCTGCATTGTAGTGAATACTATTGGCATCGGGTGAAAGTGCAATACCCGCGTCGCCCATGGCGCCAGTACGTGCATCGGGGCCGATGCGCAAAAATGGAACTGCAGATACTACCGGCCTTGGACAAGGCCCCTCCCATGTGTTGGTAAAGGGGTTGAACCTGCAACCTTCATTTTCCTGTGCTTGCAATGGGGAGGAAGTAATCAGGGCCAGGCCTAAAAACAAACTGCAAATACCTTTTATTAACTTCAACATTCTTTAGTTTTTAAATATATGATACAAAAATAAGACAAATTGAAATAACCGGTTAGTGATTCCGGCAGCTTTTCAACTTTTACCTTAAAATAACCAACCTTTCAAACTTACTTTCTACAGTTTTATTACTCAATTCCATGTGATCTGACCTGACAGACACTTTGTACAGGTATACTCCATTGGCCAACCGATCCCCGTAATCGTCCCTTCCGTCCCAATGAATACCTGTAACGCGATAACCATCAGAAATCACATGGGCGTGAATATCTTTAACCATTCTCCCCGAAAGGGAATAGATGGAAACTCTTACATTCAAACTCCCGGGTGGCATATTGTGCTCAAACTGAAAATCGGTGTGATCCATAAAGGGGTTGGGGTAATTCAACATCCTTTTTATAACCGACTTCTGGTCACTCATCACAATAAATTCTAACCTGGCCTCGGATTTATTGTTCAGTACATCCCAGGCTATCACACTAATCTCGTGAGGGCCGTCTTCGAGTTGGCTCAGGGGATAATTCACCGTGCCTTTTCTGAAATTGTCCTTTTCCGCCTGGTAAAATTCGTTGAGAACTATTTTGTTGTTGATATCCCCATCCAAAAAGGCAGAGAGATCTCGTCCTATACTGTTCCCCGCCACATTAATTCCACTTTCGTCTTCCAACAAGACCAACAGCGTTGGGTTGGGATCTGTAATTCCCCCGAATACAAAATTTTCATCGTTCATATAAAGATGAATCTCCGGTCCCTCTGTATCGTCTATTACTGCATCGGAAGTCCCTCCTATCCAAACCTCATTGTAGGAACCAATTGCGCGTTTGGAATCACCCGTGTAGGCAAAATAACTGAACTTCCCGTGCCCGATTTCATAATTGATGTCCTTGGGCATGATAAACTCAATACTGAATCTACCCTGGGAGACCGTTGCACTACCTTTAAAAAGTATATTTTTCTGTATTTTAAAATCCTGTTTATTACTTCCACTACCCTGCCCCAGAGTAGTAAAGGTGACGGGCTTGTCGAATAGGGTCACGTCCACTACCCCGTTAAAACCACTGGCAAGGCGGCCACTGCTGTCGTTGATCCGGCCTACTACCACCACTTTATCGAGAGCTCCCAGGGTGTCGAGATTTCCCTCTGACACCAATTTTTCGTTGATACTAACGGTCTCCACGTCGTAAGTTGCCAGGGCGAGTTTTTGGGATGGGTCGCCGAGGAGTGCAAATTTTCTCGCATTGACATTTACGGTATCTGTTCCGCTTGCATTTTTGGCGAGCATCATCACTTCTCCAATTGAATACTGGTCTTCCTCAAAGGTATCGAACAATCTGCTGAATACTGCCTTCGTCAGTCGCTCGTTGGCAAATGCAAATACCAGCCTGGTGGTGGTGAGCAATCCAAAAGCACCGCCGTTGGGGTTTAATACCACGTGTTCTCCTGCGGAAGTTACCGCCGGGTCGTCAAAATTAGCAAAAGAACAGGTCGCTGTAACCATGAGAGTCAGGCGATCAAAATTGTTCCAGGAAGTAATGTCCGGAATTTGCAAAACTCGTTCCTGCGCCCAGCCTGAAGGGCCACCGTGCCCAAAATAATTCATGACGAGTACGCCCCGGTTTATCAATTCATTGATGGACTTATTGGCCTCGGGAAACCGATTTCCTCCCGGTGTGGAAACTCGGTTAAAGGCATCGAGAAAAACCTTTTCAAAATTGTAGGCGGGAAAACTATCCCTGATGTCGGAAATGAGGTTTCTGGACTGTCGCAAGTGGAGATTGTTATCGCCGTTGTCGGCCACAAAAGCAAGTCGGCTCATCCATTCCCCTGCCGATTCCAGGTTGTTGTCGTAGTGAATGATTTTTCGGACTACATTCTGTGCTTCTGAAGTGGTTCTAACCGGCAATCGCCCAATAGCTATATCTATGGCTCCGATTAAATTACTCCCCTCGTTATCATCCAGCAGAGCGAAATAATCGTCACTCGGGAATGAAAATATGGCGTGAAGTGAATTCGGAGTTTGGTAAATTGGAATAAAATTCTGGTTGGGCAGATCGGGCATTATCCCCTTGTAGTCATAGGAGGCATCTCCCACGAACAGTAAATATTTGAAGTCGGAAGTGCGTTTGTAAAACATCCTGGCAAAATCTCGAATGGCGGTGGGGTCGGCGGATCCTCCTCCAAATTCGTTGTACACCTGATCAATAGATGCAGTCACCACCTGATACCCACTGAAGACGCGTCGGTGTTCCGCCAACTCGAGTGCGGCCTGTTCAAAATCAGGGTGGTATACAATTACCAATTCCGAGCTTTGAATACTGTGAAGATTTTGCTTTTCTATGGCTTCAATAAAAGTGGGACTGGCAAAATTTTCATTGGAACTGAAGACTACAAATTGTCTCAATTCATCGGACCGAAAAGAAAAAGTCAACCCCTCCGGACCGGTTTGGTAGGGAACCCGACCCGTTAAATAAGGGTCTGTAACATCCCATACAAACAACTGCTCGCCCGTTGGATTGCTCACCTGAAAAGCAGATACCTGATGATTTAGGGTTCCCGAATGCCTGAAAGAAAAGGCCCCACCGTTGTAGTTCAGGCTTTTTATCCCCCTCAATTGAATGTAATCCATCCAGGATTCAGAGATACTCCCGGTATTTAATAAGTCATACTTCACAGATAGCGGGTCAGTTCCCACCACTCTTTGGGCATCTATCAGACCTATGTTGGCATAGACGTTCTGAAGAGAAATCACATTGACCGAAGAGACCGTGCGGGTAAAGGTTTCGTTACCCACTGTAAGTTGGGCAGTAGAGCTGGCATTGGACCTGATAGCAAACTCCGTAATTACCCTCAGATTGGTTCCCTGAATAAAACCGTTGAGATCAAATTCTGAGCTGTAATCCCTGGACCTGATGTTGCTGAGATTGTCCCCGAACCACCGCTGACCACTTCCGTAGAACCCCACTGCCGCTCCCATGAGGTTGACCCTGTCGACCTCGTATCGCTCGAGGTATTCGTATTGGTCAAACACCTGTTCAGCTCCTGAGACCGGAGCTAACTCTCCCAACTGCAGGTGGTCTTCGTTACCAATTTTTATAAAGTAATAATTCAAATCGTCGTATATATTCTTAGGTTTGTTAAAGCGATCCCGATCTTGATCGTATTCCCAATTTTGTGGTCCTTCCGCATAAAACAATAAATATTCTCCCTGACTCATAAACTCGCCGCTTCCATAAAATGCAAAAGGTATTTCCTCCACATCGTCCACTCTTTCAGCTCCGGCCAGTTGTGGAAGCATCCCGCCTCTGTTACCCAAAACCCTGATTTTTCTGACCGGTACTTCTGCGGGGTTAATTCCGAGTTCGTTCGATAAAAAATTTCGGTCAATTTTATACAATCCGGCGCGACTAACTCCAATCTTATAGATGTCGCCATCAGCGAGCTCAGATTGCTCCTTAAATCCATCTCTGGAGACGCCGTCCCCGGGTTGTGTAGGTGAGAAGATTGCGGTGATTGAAACCCGTTCAACCAATTGTATTCTACCCATTCCATCTTTCAGGATTGGGGTGAAAAATAACCGGGCGTAGTATTGCCCCCTTTCCCTCTCAATTAAATAGGATATCTGCAGGCTTTCACGCACAGCGGCGTTGAGTTCAGGAGAAATTGAAAAGGTTGGGTTGACGGATTGAACTCCTCCGGTACTGAGACTCAATTCCCCGGGGCCGGGCACTTCAAATCTCTTGCCGTAAACGGGGAGGGGTATTTCATCTGTCGTAAATCCGGCATCGACAAAAAACGGAATAGAAAGGGACTCAGTGCCTTCCTGGAGTTCAGGTACCGGGAATTCGTACCAATCTATATTGATGTCAAAAGAGAAGGCATTCTGTGCCGATGATAGGGCTGCACTTCCCCACATCAGGATTCCACCAATAATAGCAATTTTCGTGTTTCGGTCAAGGTTTCTCAAAACCGCCTTGAAGTAAACTCCTTTTTTCATGTCGATTAATTATTGAAATCTGAAGTTGGCTCTAAAACGAAGTATCCTCCATCAGATAAATAAGACAATATGAACAAAATAAAAAAAAAGTAGAGTTTAGTCTATAATCAATCCGGTTTTTCAGGAGTTGGTTGTGAAGTTTTTAATTTGTTGTTCAACAAAGAATTTTACTCTTTGACACAAAGTTGATTTTCCTCCATATAAATTAAAAACAATATGTCTTAAACTTTAGTTAACTGAAGTTATTTCTTTTTAACATAAAAAATATTGCGAGAAATTCATTTTCGTTTTTTCCGGAGATTAGCGCATATATTATAGAATTTATAGGGTATTATCTGTGTTTTATAATACTATTAGTCATATGGCTACTTTCAGATTCTCAGGAAAACTATATTGTAAAAAATGGGACGGAAGAAAACCACCGCATATTTGAAATAAAATAAATGACCTCTTATTCGATCATCTCCTACTCACTGTCCAACGCTGTTTTATCACGCAGAGTTACTCTGATTAGTATTCTTTTTCTAACCCTTAGTACTTCAATGCCAGCTCTCTATTCCCAAGATCCCATTTACAGCCAATATTACAACAACCCTGAAAATATCAACCCCGCTTTTTCCGGGCGGACACATTCGGCTTTGGTTTCCGCCAGTTTGAGATTGCAATGGCCCGGATTCAACAGGGCCTATACTACTTCCACCCTTTCTTACAGTCAATTCTTCAGAGATATCAACAGCGGAATCGGTGGTTTGATCATGTCCGATCAGGCGGGGGATGGGATACTCAACAATCTCAGAATTTCGGGTTACTATTCGTATCGCATTCAAATAAGCAGGACCACTTTTCTTCAATCGGGTATAGAATTAAGCGCCATTCAGAGTAAACTGGACTGGGACAAATTGGTTTTTGCCGACCAAATTGATCCCGTGAGTGGATCCACCACTCCCGGAGGCAATACCCTTCCCTCCTCGGAACAAAGGCCGGAGAATCTCAGCAACCACTATTTTGACCTGGGTTTCGGCATTTTGCTGTCCTCCAAACACTATTATTTAGGTGTTGGACTCCGTCATCTCAACAGTCCGAACGTTGGGTTTTTGGATGATCCGGGGCCTCAATCTCCTAATCTCCCACTGCTGTATACCCTAACGGCAGGAAGTGAGATAGAGATAAACCAGATGAATAATATTTCTATAACACCCAATTTGCTCATTGCCCGACAAAGTGATTTAATGCAAATCAACATCGGTGCTAATTTAAGATTTAACACCATTTCGGTAGGATCGTATTACCGACACAACACAAAGTTTCCGGATGCTGTACAAGCCCACCTCGGCTATCGCTACGACATTTTCACTTTAGGCTATGCGTATGACTTTACAATTTCTGACCTGGCCTCCCATACTTCCGGAGCTCACGAAGTGAGTTTATTAATCAATTTTGACAATAAACAAGGGCGTCCAAAAGTTAATTATTCTGACTGTCTAGACTTATTCAGGTATTAGAGAAAAAAAATAAAACGTTAAGGTTTTAAAAAATTTTTGTCTGATTAATAATAAGGCTCTATATTTGTCGACTACAAAACAAATTTGCCGTATGAACAGGAATTTCCAATTGCTTTTACTGCTGGTGTGCTCCGGACTTTTTGTAATGAGTTGCAAGCAACAAGAATCTTCATCCACTACCGGTTGGATGTATAACGATACCGAATGGGGAGGGTTTGAAAAACTCGATTACGAGGGCCAGATTACCGGCCCCAATTTAGTCCTTATTCCCGGAGGTACATTTACTATGGGACAGACCGACGAAGATGTGATGTTTCGTTGGAATAACACCCCCAGAAGAGTAACGGTTTCTTCTTTTTACATGGACGAAACAGAAATTAGTAATATCGATTACCGTGAATATCTCCATTGGACCAAAAGGGTATTCGAATCCCTGCCGGAGGTTTGGAGAGATGCGCTGCCCGACACGCTCGTTTGGCGCGAAGAACTGGCCTATAACGAGCCGTTTGTTGAAACCTATTTCCGTTTTCCCGCTTACGACGATTACCCGGTGGTAGGTGTCTCCTGGCAACAGGCAAAAAGATATGCAGAGTGGAGAACGGATCGCGTAAATGAATTTTTACTTATAGACCGCGGAATTTTAAACCCAAACCCGGATCAAAGAGATGCCGACAACTTCAATACAGGTGCCTATCTCGCCGGCAAATATGAAGGAAGCGTTAGGGAAAATCTTCCGGACCTCACCACTGGTGGTGAACGACGAGTGCGTTTTGAAGACGGAATTCTCCTGCCTTCATACAGACTGCCCACCGAAGCAGAATGGGAGTACGCAGCACTTGCCCTTCACGGCAATCAGGGACTCCGAGGTGATGATCTGATTACCGACAGAAAAATTTACCCTTGGAACGGAACTTCTATGAGATACCAAAGAAGAGATAAACACCAGGGAAAAATGTTGGCCAATTTTAAAATTGGAGGTGGTGATTATATGGGTTCTTCAGTTAACCTCAATGATGCTGCAGCTATTCCCGCACCTGTTAGAACTTTTATGCCCAATGCTTTCGGACTCTACAATATGGCGGGAAATGTAAGTGAGTGGGTTAAAGACGTTTACAGGCCCGTAACTTTTGAAACGCTCAGCGATGTGGATCAAAACGATTTAAATCCCTTCCGGGGTAATGTGTTTACTGAGGTTATCAGAGATGAAGACGGCAAACCACTTGAAGTGGATAGTATAGGAAGACTTCCCACCAGAATAGTTACGGAAAGCCACCTGGAACAAAGGCCCAATTACGATGTAGCTGACGCCAGAGATTTTGAAGACGGCGACGATGACTTTGTTCACTATGCCTATGGAGAACACACCCTAATAAACAACGAATCCCGGGTTATAAAAGGTGGTTCATGGGCCGACAGGGCTTATTGGCTCTCGCCTTCCACGCGTAGATTTATGGATGAAAATGCATCCTCCAGAACAGTGGGTTTCAGATTGGCTATGACCAGAACAGGTGGACCCACCGGAAATGAAGACCACGCCGGTAAGGATTTTGGAAGACAAGGAGAGAGAAGATTTAGGTAAATTGTACTATACCATTTAACTTTTAATATCCCCGGTTTCAGTTTTCTGGCTCCGGGGATTTTTTATGAGCATGAGAAATCTATATCGAAAATTTAAAGACAGTGCAGGGGTTTGCATCGATACGCGAAAACTTCGAGAGGGTGAAATGTTTTTTGCGCTGAAAGGGCCGAATTTCAATGCCAATGAATTTGCACTTCCTGCCTTGAAAAACCATGCGAGTTATGCTGTGGTGGACGACCCCGCCCTAAAAAATACTCATCCCGGAATAATACTCGTGGACGATGTTTTAAAAAGTATGCAGCAATTGGCCCTTTATCACAGAAGACAATTTAAAGGCCACCTCCTCGCGCTTACCGGTTCCAATGGAAAGACAACGACCAAGGAACTACTGCACGCAGTTTTAAAAAACAAATTCAATACTCATGCCACGGTCGGCAATTACAACAATCTCATCGGCCTGCCCTTTACCATCCTCAATTGTCCTGAGGAGTGTGAATTTTTGATACTGGAAATGGGCGCCAACACCACAGGGGAAATTAAACAACTGTGCGAAATAGCTGAGCCTAATTACGGAATGATAACCAATATAGGAAAAGCGCACATAGAGGGATTTAAAAGTATTGAGGGCGTTAAAAAAGCCAAAGGAGAACTCTATGACTTTCTGGCCAAATCCCAAGGTATTGCCTTTGTCAACCTAAATGAACCCTTTCTTCAAAACCTCAGTAAAAGCATAGAAAAAAGAATATTTTATTCAACTTTAGAGAGTGGAGATTCAGAAGATGTTATAACGCGGACCCGTTTGATAAAGAAACATCCCTTTTTGTCCGTAGAATATCAAAACAAACACGAAAAATGGATACCTGTGCAATCCAAACTCCCCGGAGCTTACAATTACCACAACATTGCAGCAGCCATTGTCGTGGGCAAGTACTTTGACCTGTCCGACGGTGAAATACAAAATGGAATTGAGGGATACAGCCCGGTAAACAATCGATCCCAATGGATGAAAAAGGACGACAACCAATTCTTTATGGATGCCTACAATGCAAACCCCTCCTCCCTGCGGGCATCGGTATTTGACTTTCTTGAAAATTGCCCAAACCCCAAAATTCTAATCCTTGGAGATATGCTGGAATTGGGAGAGAGCAGCTTGAAAGAACATCGGCAAATTGTAGATGAACTCCTGAGTCAAAAAGATAATTACGAACAACTGTGGTTGGTAGGGAGTGAGTTCGGAAAATTGCGACCGGAAAAGGATGTACTCTTTTTCGAAACTTCCACGGAAGCCAAAGTACATTTACAAAACCTAAAACTTAAAAATCACTACCTCTTTATCAAGGGATCAAGAGGCATTCTATTGGAAAAAATAATCGCTTAACTCCAATTGATTACTCTTCTAAAAAGCGAAAAAGCCGATCTGAAACCTCTCCGTTGCAAAGCATTTGATAATCCTTAAAGCTACAGGCGTGAAGTGTTAAGGGATTGTACTCTTCACTCAGGGAGAACCACCATCTCCCGCTCAATTTACTCTTGTAAAAAACCACAGAATCCAAATCGTGCACACCGGATATGGAGTACTCCACCAACTGAGATCGCTCTATAGGGTAGTCGCTCTTCCTCGATGCCACACCGTCTAAAAAGTACCAGACCAACTGCGCTACGGCATCTGCTGAATCGACCAGATCCTTACCGTTCTCCTTAAATCCATTGATCCACAATACCGAACTTTGATCCGCGATTCCAAAATATCTCGAAAGCTGGCAGGCCTCTTCCATAAACAAGCCCGAAATGCCGGGATGGCGTTTCCCGGGCACATCTGATTTTCGCATGGCTGACATTCCAAAAATGCAAGCTTCAGCATCCCTTATCGCCGGTTCTGCCTCGGGAAGTGCAGACCTGATCTGACCGAGCCTCATGCTGTTTTTGTACTTTATTTCTTCTTCCACCCCGTTCATCAAATGCCGCTGAAGCCCCATATAGAAGACCTCTCCCCTACTTCTGTGCTTATCGACAAACGAACAACCTGAACTCCCATCACTGCTGACCAATACCAGAGACCGGTAAACCAATTCATCTATAAATTGGCTTTTTCTGCCCCCCAAATCGCCAACCAACACCATCACATCACCCGATTCGGCCCAGGATTTTATTTGTGAGCAAAATTCCTTATTAAATTCAAAGTTTCGGAAAATAGGTGGGCCAAACAGAGGATCAGGAGTCTTGTATTGCTCCAATATCCCGTTTAACTGGTCATTAAATGCCTTTCCCGCCAATGAAAAAAAACGCAATCTCATCTTGTGAAACATTTCTCCTCCCATCATTGAATTATCTCCTTTTACCTCCTCCTGAGGCACTGAATAATTTTCTTCCATACCAATTTAATTTTGTGATTCACAAATATACATATTATTTTTAATTTTAATATGAAAATCAATTTTATTTTTAAAAATTCATTTGGTTATGGTTAGGTACTAACCACCTCCAGGAGTTTTTACTAAATTTTTAATTTGTTACCTGTTTAATAAAATTCGAATTTTGAAAACCACTGGAGCTATCCCACACCCTGGGTATGGCTCACCCACCCTCCTCGAGAATCTTTCATTCTAAAATTTTCAAAAGACTGACCCTGGGGATTGGGTGGTGAGTTGGTTGGCAGCCTCATAGAGGCGACACCATTGTAGCAAAAAGATGCCCACACCCATAGAAGCCCCAGAGGGGCGACATCTCAGTTTTTTCCAAATGGTTTGATTATTAGAACATGGCGAGTGTATGAACCCAGGCCGGGGTTGGCTCACCCGCATAGCCCACCCCCCTGTCTGAACCGCTGATTTATTTGATTTTTGGATTTCGCTGATTTTTTTGGGTCTATTTTTATTGTAGAGGATATCGGTTGATGGATGTGGGGGTATAAATCCTATTTAGAGTCACACGCCCGTGTGACTCTACAGATTGTGACATTTAATGGAAGCTCGCGTTATTCCACCCTCATCATCTTCCCCAGGTGATACTCCCCTTCAAACCCCAGGCGGTATATATACATGCCCGTAGACGGGAATTCACCGCCACTCAGTTCCCAGTCGTGACTGCCGGAGGGGTATTTTCTGTTATGTCGATAAATGGTTTGACCATAGGAATCGTAAATCATCAGTTCCACGGAGCCGGGATTGGGTAGCTCAAATCCGATAGAGGTATGGGTGGCAAATGGATTGGGGCGATTGGGCTCTATTTCAAAGCTGGTGTATTCCAACTGCTCGTCTTCCCACTCGGAAAATCCGGAGCTGAGTAGAGCCGTCTGACCTCCGGAAGTCGGTCGGTCTCTATGGACGACGGGGCCCATAATGCCGCTGAATGGGCAGGTATTGCGATTGTCCTGTACCTTTAGGTAGGTGGTGCAGTGGTTTTGGTGGCCGTATTTGTTGGTCACCCAGATTTCCACTGTGAACGTAATTTCTTTTTCTCCCTCCAGATCGTCGCAGTCCCAGGTATGTTGGGTGTGGGTCAGGTCGCTGCTGAAGGTAAAGTGGAGGTCGTCGTCGTCGGTGCAGTCGTCCCAGCTGGCCACGTCAAAAGCGCGGGCGGGAATGGTAACCCTTCCCGTATTCGGGCTGAGGTTGGTCGATAGACCGTGCATACAGACCGGATTGGGTGGGTTCCTATCTACCAGGGTGAGGAGCTGCTCTTCTATCACCACATT
>JAGTVA010000082.1 GCA_018224445.1 Saprospiraceae bacterium | reverse complement strand
TGCGCGCAGATCTCGAGAAATTAACCGCAAAACAGGCCGGAAATCTTCAGGACGAATTGAGGGGAAAGGCAATCGAAATCCGCGGTGTGAATGTGATAGCGGCCAAAGTAAGTCTCTCGGATCCCAAAGCTCTCAAGACCCTGGTCTTTAATCTTGAAAAAGAATTGGCCCCCTCTGCAATTATTGTCGGCGCAGATGTCGATGGCAAACCCCAACTAATGCTGGCCATTTCCAAAGAATTGACCGGTGAGCAGCTCGATGCAGGTAAATTCATCCGACAGGCTGCTTCGTTCATCAAAGGAGGCGGAGGCGGACAGCCTTTTTTCGCCACCGCAGGAGGAAGCGATACCGAAGGATTGGATACCGCGGTGTCCAGTATATTGGAATGGGTGAAGGCGGGGATTGAGCAGTAAGCCGCGTTAAATGTCCTGGTAATTTATTGATTCATATCCTCTTCTTCCTGGTCGTCATACATTTCTTCTGCTTCGTCGACCAATTCGCCTTCGGTAGGTAATTCCGCTCTACTCTCCTTTTCCAGGATTTCTACTTCCTTCACATGATCCCTTAAATATTCCAGCCCTTTTTCGTAATCTTCACCTATGGAAGATTCTAGTCCCATAAACCAGCCGATTACATTAAAGGGTCTGGGCATGGCGGAGTGCATTCCCCAAACTACGCGTGTCTCCTCTCCGTGGTCTTCAATTATATAATAAGTTTTTGCAGTGCTTTCCCAGGGTTCAATAAAGACGAGATCAAAAAAAACCGTGTCTCCTGAAATACGGGTAATCTCCAAAGATCCCTTTCCCGCTTCTTCATTTCCCGACCAGGAGTATTTGGAGCCCACTTCTCCCTGAGTTCCTTCGATGGTAATTTCTGCATCCGGATCCACATCTCGCCAGGGACTCCACTGGTGAAAATTCTCAAAGGGGACCATCTGATCGTAAACCAGTGTTTTCTCAGCCTCAATAGTGGCTTCTCTTTCCACGTGGTATTGGGTAGGTGCAATTAAGACCAGCAATACAAGGACAGCAAAAAGTGCTATCAAAACATAAAGAATAATTTTTACTACTTTCATCATTTAAATTTTTTGGGGGTCAGAAAATATCAAGACAACAAGCAATATAATACGGTGAATAATCGGTAAATATAGTTTTATTTGCCAATTAAGCCAAATAAAAACAGATTTATTTTGCGTTAAATGTAGATGAATTCAACAGAGGTAAACCCGATTTGAAAAATAAGTGGACGCGGCCTAGGATTGAAACTTTAATTTTTTTGTAATTTCACCAAATATATTGGTATTGTATAAGTGTGATTTAGGAATTGGTTTTTTTATAAAAAATTCGCCTGTGGTAAGTCATACGTTCAGAAAATTTAAAAACATGAAGGTTATTTTTTATTTGGGGTTTTTACTGGCATTTGCCCACATCTCTTATTCCGGGGAAATGGAGATGTCCGATAGCCATTCGATTGAAATAAAGGGAGATACAATGGAGAATACCGCTTTTATAGAGGAGGTATTTCAGGCCCGGCGAGCTCGGGTTGTTTCAAAAATGAAAGGAGAGTTAGCCGTGTTTTCTACTTCCGACCCCAATAATTTTTACTACGGAACGGGTTACGATCAATCTCCGGCCATTGCTGTGTTGTCTCCCGATAGCAAACATCCCTTTACCCTTTTTATCCGTCATGCCAATCCCACTGCCGTGCTCTGGGATGGCCCCAGGTATACGAATGCAGAGGCTGTAAATACATTCGGAGCAGACACCGCCTACACGCTCAAAGAATTTGAAAGAGTGTTTTCAGATTTGGCCCGGGAGGCCAAAAGTATTTCGCTCCTTTATGGAGACGATTTGGTAAAAGAGATTCTGGATAACGGGGTTCTACCCCTTTCTGAAATTACCGTACACACCGACTTGTCCAATATTTTTAATGAGATGCGGGTAATTAAGGACCCCTGGGAGCGGGAAACCCTGGCCAGGGCAGTGGAGGTGACCTGCGATGCTCACCTGAGGGCCCTCCAATCCATTCGTCCGGAAATGTATGAATACGAAGTCAAAGCTGAAATTGAATATATTTTTCAAAAAAACGGTTGCACCACCGGTTTCAATTCTATAGTAGCTTCCGGCCCCAATGCCACCTATTTACACTATCCCATGTACAATAGAAAATTGAGGGATGGAGATTTGATTCTGATTGACATAGGAGCTAAATGCAACCACTACACAGGCGATGTAACACGCACCTATCCTGTAAGCGGAAAATTCACTGCGGAACAAAAAGAATTATACGAGTTGGTCCTGAAGGCTCAAAAGGCTTCTTTGGAACTTATGGTTCCCGGAGTGGGAACGCTTGAGCCCCATCACCGGGCTACAGAAATTATACTGGAAGGGCTTCACGAACTGGGCTTGATAACAGATATCAACAGTTGGTGGCAAAAGCGGTTTTACGTGCATTACGCAGGCCTTCACTATATCGGATTACACGTGCACGACGTGGGCCATTTCGCCGACATCGTGCGTGCGGAGAGGGACCACTATGTCCTGAACAGGGAGTTGAAGGGACGGCCGATGGAAGCCGGCATGGTATTGACCAACGAACCAGGCATTTACCTGGTAGAGGATCGATTGGATTATTTGGAGGAATTGTTTGGCCAAAGTGTAAACAAAGCGGAATTGAAAAGATTTGAGCGAAAAATACGGACGGTGTACGAGAAATACAGCGGGATCGGAATTCGGATTGAGGACGATGTGTTAATTACAGAGACCGGACATATCAATCTGTCTGATAGCGCTCCAAAAACGGTGAAAGAAATCGAGAAATGGATGAAGAGGGAGTAAGGGTAAGGAAGGGGTGTTTTTTGCCAGTGTATACCAGCGATAATAGAAACTTTTTTTAATTAAAAATCAAAGAGATGAAGGTGTTTTATTTGATATCGATCAGTTTATTTATGTGGGCCTTTACCGCTTGTGGAGGAGCTCACGGATCCGGAGAGCTTCAATCTCAAGTCAACGAAAATTTTGATGGCATTACCGCCACCATGGAAGTGGGAGAAATGAGTTGTATGAGTTGTGTGAAGAAAGTGACCGATGCGCTCAGTGACTTGGATGGAGTGGCCAATATCACAGTGAGCCTGGAGGACGAATTGGCCACTTTTGATTACGACCCGGAAGTCATCAGTCTGGACGCCATTGCCCGGGTAATTACTGACCTGGATTATGTGGTAGGTGCATACGGTCCTAAAGAGGCAGTGGATGAAGGGCAATGAGTGCTTATCGGCACAGGGAAAAATAATTTCGATTGTGTGTCGGCCGGATGAACCATAGAGATCGTTCGGGGTTTCAGAGTTGTATTTTTTATAGAACAAAACCCATTCCTATGTTCGGATTATTTAAGAAGAAAACCCAAAGAGAAAAACTGGAGGCAAAGCACAAAAAGTTGCTCGAAGAAGCCTACAGATTGTCGAAGACTGATCGGACCAAATCCGATGCCAAAACAGCCGAGGCAGATGAGATAAGAAAGCAGTTGGACGCTATGTAGTACGAGGTAAAAAAAAGGAAAACATGAAGGTGGTATTATTTTTTTTGGCGGCAATTACTTTTTTTCAACCCCATAACAACGATATGAATATTTACGAAATACCTCTGGTGGACATTCGCGGTGAGCACACCAATCTCGAAGAATACCGGGGTCGCGTATTGTTGATTGTCAATGTGGCCAGCGAGTGCGGACTCACTCCCCAATACGAGGACCTTCAAAAGCTATACGATCTGCACCGGGAGGAAGGTTTGGTCGTCCTGGGATTTCCCTCCAACGATTTCATGGGACAGGAGCCGGGTACCGATGCGGAAATACTGGAATTTTGCGACAGCAATTACGGCGTGACTTTTCCCCTTTTTTCCAAAATTACAGTCAAAGGAGATGAGGTCCACCCCCTATACCAGTACCTCACTCGCGAGCAATACAACGGGAAAGCCGATTCAGAAGTGGCCTGGAATTTTCAAAAATACCTGATAAGCCGGGAGGGGGAGTTGGTAGAAATTTTTGCCCCCAGACAGCGTGTATCGGAGGAGGAGGTGTTGAACGCGATCAAAGCGGAGCTTTAACCTTTTTTCTATATAACTCCGCCTGAAGATATAAGTAATTACTGCAATTCATTTTGCCTTTGCTTGTACTCCGGATGCTGATTTATCCTTGCGGTATGGCTTCGAAATTCCTCCATGGTATATCCACTTTCTGCCACCTTAGTTTCTATAGTGCTTTGTAAATCCATTTGAATATCCATCATTTGGACGTTGATATCCCTCCAAACTTTTTGCTGCTGAGGAGTGAGTTCACTTTTTGAACCGGTAGTCATCAATCGGGATTGTTGCTGAAATTCCGGCAAAGTAAGTCCGTGGTTTTCGATAAGTGCAGAGACGGAGTTGTTGTAATCCTGGCGAAGTATTTTTATTTCCTGATTGAGGGCTCCGATTTCCAGCAGTTGTTGGTCCGTAAGAGTGAGATTATTTTCACCATTTTGTAAAGTGGACGATGGGTTCACTTCATTGGTTTGCTCCGTATGGGATTCCTGAGTGACATCATGGGATTCTGTAGATTCTGCATCCGATTGACAGGCGTAAAAAAGCGCAATAGAGAGGGCCAATAAAAGGAGGGAGGGTATGTTTTTCATAAATAGGATTTTGAAAAAAAGTCATTGAATGATTTGAACAAATTTCTTACAAATATAGGATAAAAATAGGTTTTTCAACGGATTTGCTGATAGGGTCAGGTTGAAGGGGGTGTTTGAAAAAAAAGGGTTACCACCATATTATCGCTGAGTCAGAAGTCTGGTAGGAAAGTAAGACAGATAGGAAAGGGATGAGATGTTTACAAGCCACAATGGCGATATTTTTCTTGTAAAAGACATAAAATGATAGATTTTTATGGGCACTGCCCATCGCCCGAAAAAAGGTAAACAGATAAAAATTCCTATATATTTATTGAAAAAGCTGTAGTTTTGGCATAGGTGTTGAAGTTGAGAAAACACCAGCATTCGTTTAAAAAAGTAAAAATTATAACCGAAACCAACCGCATGAAATACAACCCCAATAAGCACCACAGGCGGAGCATTCGTTTGAAAGGATATGATTACAGCCGGGAAGGAATGTATTTTTAACGATCTGTTGCCAGGACAGGCAATGTTTGTTCGGGGATGTGGTGAATGGAAAAATGGTATTGAATGATGTCGGCAAAATGGTGGAAAGAGAATGGTTAAAATTGCCGCAACGGTATGGTAATATTGCATTGCACGAATTTGTGGTGATGCCCAACCATTTTCATTCCATATTGCAAATAACCGCAGGGGCGTCCATTGGGGTCGCCCAAAATGAAGAAAACGTCCAAAATGAGGTGGTCACCAAAAATAACGGTCCAGTCAAAAATGATCATGGGATGGACGTAAAAGGGCAACCACAAGGGATTGCCCCAGCCGGTATTGCCCCAAGCGGAAAAGGGAAAACCGTTGGCGACATGATCGGGGCGTTTCAATCCATTGTAACGGTTCAATATATCCGTAGGGTAAAAAATATGGATTGGCAATTGTTCAATGGCAAATTATGGCAACGCAATTATTACGACCACATCATCCGTAACGAACAATCCTATCACCGCATTTCGGAATACATAAAAAACAATCCCGCCAATTGGCAAAACGATAAATTACATCAAAAACAATAATACATGCCCGAAACCAACCGGATAGAATATAAATCAGCCCTCGCCAAAGAACTGGATTTATAGAAAGAGGTGGTGGCTTTCCTGAACTACCGGGAAGACAAAAATAGGTTCTGATTATTAAGAAACTTTCTGCGGATGGTTTTCCCGGCTACTGAGAAGGTTACCGAACAAGTTACCGAACAAGTCAAAAAGTTAGTTTTGGTGATGGGTAAAGAAGCTCACTCTGGAAATGAACTGATGAATATGTTATCATTGAAACACCGCCCGACATTTTTATACAAATGCTTGCAACCTGCTACAGATGCCGGGTTAATTTACCTGACCATCCCAGATAAGCCAAGAAGTAGTAAACAGAAATATCGTTTGTCATCAAAAGGCTATTCAGTAAAACAAAAACTGGAAAGCGAGGGGTCATGAAAACAACTCTATTGATATACTATATCTTATATTTGCTTCCGTGTACTTTCTGGGAATGGTAATTTAAACCATTGATTGGGTCCCTATAGCTTCCTCCCAAAATACCTCCCAGCTTTCACCCCAGGTAATAAGCTTAACCCGCATTATTCATGAAGGATTCTATTACAAGACTATATCCCTTCATAAATGCTCACTTGTCTTACCCGAATTATTCATCAAGGCTCCTATTACAATGCTATATACCTTCATAAATGTGTACTTGTTCGACTTTCTGTCCTCTCTGTAGCGAAGACTACGCCTGCGGGAAAAAATCTTCACAAACCCCCATTTCTATCGGCCTATAACCTTTCATGACGCAGCCTTCATAAATAATGCGGGTGGATTTTCTGTCCTCATCGTAACTGGTGCTACGCCAGCATCACCCACGGCAATGATAGCTTTTTTAAAAAAGAATTCTCCGTGTTGAAATTGGCCATGGATCTCTTTTTTATGGAATTTCATGATAGAGCAATGGATCAAATATACTCAAGGCAGATAAAATCGGCACTGCAAGTCAATTTCATTATTCAAAACTGCCCCACGAATAAAACATTAAAACGAATAATTTACTAGAATAAGTGTTTGCTTGTGGTGACCTTTGCATAAGGTTAATGGGGCGATAGGACAATGGCATTCTGATTCCTAAGTTTAGAATTGAACTACCAAGAATATACTTTGTTGGTGCTTTTTACGACCAGGGGAAAGTACTTGAGCTTTCTGTTTGCAGTAGATGGTTGAGTAAAGTATATCCACAACTCAAAGTGGTAGAAGAAGTAATCTTCGGTGCCATAAAAAAAGGGGAATACCGAAGTACTCCCCTTTAAATTCAATTGCTATGAAACGATTGTGAATTTACAATTAATTCATATTCTGTAATTTACTTTGAAGCTCGGGGCTCTGCTGAATGGCCATGCTTATTTCATTGTAGCGCTGCAGCGTCAGTCCTATCTCTTCAATACCCTCGGCTATCTCCTCATTGGCTTCACGCTGCATGGTAGTGATTTTTTCCTGAGCTGCCTGAAAGCGTTCAATTTCCTCCTCAGAGGCGTCCACTTCAGCTCCTGCTTCCAGAGATTGGCTCAGCTCTACAAATCTTTGAATTTCAAAATCATTTTCCTCGATAATTTCAATCATAAGGGGCTGAGCCTCCTGATTTTTTTCCTGAATCATTTGCTGGACATCAACAAATTGCTTCAACTCCGCGTCGGTAACTTCGTCCGTCTCCATTTGTTGAGAAAATACGCTTGAAGTAAAAGCAGTCATTAATAATAAACTGTATAAAAATTTCATAAAATTCGGTTTAATTTAAAAATTAATAATGGTAAATCTTAGTTGCTTTGGAGTTCCATAAATCGCTGTTGGTACTCCGGGCTTTGGCTGATAATCATACTCATCTCCTGGAATCTCTCCATGGTGTATCCGTGTTCTTCAAGCACCGTTTCCATCTCTTCCTGCATTTCTACTCTGAGATTCATCATTTCGGAATTGATTTCCTCCATGGCATTGACCTGGCTTTCTGTAATCTGATCGCCGGCACCCGCTTCGAGCTGTTGCGATAGCTGTTGGTACTCTTCAGAAGTCATACCTTTTTCTTCTATAGTGGCCATGAATTTATCGCTGGCGGTATTTTGTACTTCCTGAAGCTCTATATTGATTTCATTTAACTGGATCAAATCTTCATCGGTAAGTTCCATTTGGGGACTAGCCTCGCCCTGCATTTGAGGGGATTGCATCGGTTGTTGTTCTGCCGAAGTCATTTCATGAGATTCAGAATCGGAATCTTCCGAGGCGGATTGACAAGCTCCCAGTATCAAGACAACAGAGAGCATTACGGTGAAAAAACTTAATAATTTTTGCATAAAATTTTTCTGATTTTAAAAAGTGATTTATTAATTACCAAGGTTGGTTGACAAATTGAAAACGGGGGAATGATAAATATATTTTAGTAAAATCGGATTTAAATTTGGAGTTTAAATTAAATTAACAATAAAAAAATATGTAAAATTTGGGTTATTTGGATTTATAGGCAATATTTATTGTAGCTATTACATCTCGTTTAATGGCATCTTTGGTGAAAGCGTGTTTAATTGCAGCTAAATTACAGGTTTTCAACTCATCCATTTCCCAATCGAAATGCCGGATTACTTTTCGGTATTCATCGCTCAGGCTCACCCTGGATATGGTTCTGCCGTCGGTATTGATGCCCAGGGAAATACCGGAATCGTATAAATATTTCAGGGGATGTTGGGAAAAAGCCTCTACGGTTCGCGTCAAAATATTGCTGGTCGGGCAGATTTCGAGGTGAATATTTTGAGATTGGATGAGTTCGACGGTTTCCAGATTTTCCGCACTTCGGACACCGTGTCCGATCCTGTCCACACGCAGTTTCCTGATGGTTTCCGCCACACTGTCTGCACCACGGGATTCTCCCGCATGAGCGGTACATGGGATGCCGTGCCCCCTGCAGAATTCAAAAGCGGGGATGTGGTTTTGCAGGCCGTATTCCGATTCGTGTCCGGCGATGTCCATTCCCACCACGCTACTGCCTTGAAACTCTCGGGTGAGGCGGGCCACCCGCATACTTTGCTGGTGGGTGTAATGCCGCAGGGTACAGAGTAGAACCCCCACGGGTATGCCGTATGTTGCCGTTCCTTCCCCCACTGCGCTATCGACGATTTGAACCACTTGTTCTTCCGTGAGTCCGTTCCTGGTGTGCTCCAAGGGAGCAAATCGGATTTCCGCGTAGGCAATTCCATCCTTTTGAAATTGATCGAAGAGGTCCAGGGTGACCCAGCGGAGGTGTTGGGCTGTCTGCATAAGGGAAATGGCACTTTCGGATTTGGAGATGTAGGTCGACAAGTCTGGGCAATGGGAAGGTGCGGTGAAGTTTTTTAGAAAGCGCTCGTAGGTGATGTGGGAGTTGATTTTTTGTACCACCTCGTAACTCAGCGAGCAGTCCAGGTGTACGTGCAATTCTACTTTGGGAAGCGATTGTATATTCATTTTGTATTTGATAGCCCGTTAAATATCTGTATGTCTTTCCCAGTAGTTCTGATCTTCAATTTCATCCAGTATGGCGAGGTAGTTTTGATAGCGAAGCTCGCTGATTTCACCGCTTTCCAGGGCCTCTTTAACAGCGCATCCGGGTTCGTTTCTGTGGGTGCAATCTCCGAAGCGGCAATGCTGTGAAAACACAAAAAATTCGCGGAAATTGTGGGCTACATCCATCACTTCCAGGTTGTTGTAGGAAAGCGTTTTCATTCCCGGAGTATCAATCAGGCAGGTGCCGTCGCCCAGGTCGAATAATTCCGCAAAGGTAGTGGTATGCTGGCCTTTTCCCGTGTATTCTGACAAATTGCCCGTTTTGATGTTCAGACCGGGGTGAATGGTATTTAAAAGGGTGGACTTGCCCACTCCGGATTGTCCGGCCACCAGAGTGGTTTTGCCCTTGAGTTTTTGTTTTAACTCTTCAATTCCCGTCTGTTGAGTAGCGGATACGATGATGGAGTCGTAACCTATGCTCTCGTACAACCTGCAGAGGTACTCGGCAATAAGTTGATCTTCTTCGGTGTGCAGGTCGCACTTGTTAAAACAAATCAGGACCGGAATGTCCCGGGGTTCTGTAAGCAATAAAAACCGATCGATAAAGCCCTGTTTCAGCGATGGGTTTACTACCGTGACGATGAGCAGGGCCAGATCAATGTTGGAAGCCAGCAGATGCAGATGGTGTTTTTGCCGGGGCGACTGCCTCACTACAAAGTTTTTCCGCTCCATGATTTTCATGATCATCCCGGTATTATCCTTAGATTCTACTTCCATCTCTACTAAGTCGCCCACTCCCACGGGGTTGGTCAGCCTTTTACCGTCCATCCGGAACTTGCCTCTTATCCGGGCTTTAATAATCTCACCGTCTCCAGCCAATGCCACCTGATACCAACTTCCTGTAGATTTGATCACCTTTCCCGTTGCCGTCCTTTTCATTCTGCTCGTCGATTTAGCTGAAATTATCCTCTAATTAAGAGTTTTTTTTCCGATTAGGTTTAATGAAAGAGGTAAAAAAGTCAATCGGGCCTAAATTGTTTTTTTGACTTCAAAATAATCGCCCAGGGCATTCATGGAGTAGATGACGAAGAAAAGAGCCAAACCCGGGAATACAGCCAACCACCAGGCGCGGAAGTACTTGCGGGCCTCGTTGAGCATGGACCCCCAGCTCACCTGATCTATGGCGAGGCCCAATCCGAGAAAGGAAAGCGTAGCTTCAGCGAGTATGGCGGCACTCACCCCAAAAGCTGCGAGGACGACCAGCGGAGCGCGGGCATTGGGGAGAATCTCAGAAAAGATGAGTTGTCCATCGGTTTTTCTCAACAGGCGCCCGGCACTGACGAATTCTTTTTCTCTCAAACTGAGGAATTCAGCCCGGGTATACCGAGCAAAGGAAGGCCACATCAACAGGGCCAGTATCAGAGATATCTGCATTACTCCCGGTCGGTCCAACAGGGCAATCAAGGCGAGAAGGATGAAGAGAGCGGGAATAGACCGGAAAATTTCTACCACCCGTAAAATTATTAAATCCAGGGGAAGGTATATTCCGGCACCGGCGGTGGTGCCATTGAAATAGATTTTACTGCTCTTCCTCACTCCTAAATAAACCAGCGTTAGCCCGATGAAGAATAGTAGGGTAGTAAATACGGTTGGAGATGACACCCCCCCGTCAATCGCGAGGTAGAGTCCATATACAAGTCCCAGGAGGCCAATGATCGCAAAAAATAAAGTAATCCGGTGAATGCGAATTCCCCTGTCTCCGTAGAATCCCGCTGCAGCGCCCAACAGAACACCTGTGAGCATTGCGAGAAAGACGGATAAAAATCCGATCATCAAAGCCAGTCGACTGCCGTGGATCAATCCCGCCAGGACATCCCTTCCGAGGCCATCTGTGCCGAGCCAGTGTCTTTCATGTGATGAGCGAATCTGTTGATTCCCCGCGGGGCTTTTAAAACTCGCGTTTAACCGGTCTATGCTTTGCGGACTGTAGGGCACAGGGGGCATTACTACCGATTCCATTTTGGGTTTCAGGGGAATGTATTTTAGGCGAACCGATGGCCCTCCGGATACATAGGCCCAACTTTCTTCTATTGAG
>JAGTVA010000081.1 GCA_018224445.1 Saprospiraceae bacterium | reverse complement strand
CTGCCTGGTGATTTTTTTAAACCTTTATTCATGCGGCTGCTCGTATTTTTTTTCTTGTTGCTTGTAAACAATCACAGCCTACAGGGTCAACAAAATCTCGTACCCAACCCCAACTTCGGTGAAACGCTTGGTGATGTGGATTGCTCTAGTGCCAATAGGGAATCTCCTATTTTGGAAAGGGTGTTAACCCACTGGAGCAGCAGAAGGAGATCGGCCAATTTTTATCAATTAAAATGCGATGATGAGTCCATAGGAATTCCAATAAAACCTTATCGGGACTCCAATTTTATTCATCAAGCGAACCATTTTGACTTTGCGATTCCCGCTCATTGTTGTCCAAAAGAATACAGTCAGGTACAATTGAAGAAGTTACTTGCACCCGGGAAAAATTATTATCTGGAGTATTATATTGCTCCTTTTTCTTTAATCTCACATTTGGGAGTTTTATTTTCGGATACCCTGATTTACGATGCAGTTAGAAATTTTCCCTGGCCGGATCCCATTGTCACTGCGCCCCATTTGGAGGTGGATACCATAGTAGGAACCTACAAGCAATGGTCTCGAATTCACCATTGTTTTACTGTGGAGCAGCCCTACGATGTGATGACCATAGGGGTATTCAGATCCAACGATTACCTCATTGAACGATTTCCTGTATTTGATAGTATTAGTAATATAAGAACCTCTTACGACGCCTTCTACCTCATCGAGGTGGAGGATCAACTGGAGTTGAAGATAGGAGAGTTGAGGGACACCATCTGTGTAGGAGATTGCATTACCCTGTCCACCAACCACAGCCGGCTACCGGGTCTGTTTGAGTGGCAGCTGCCGGGCTCGGATATCGGCAGCAGTATGGACTCAGTCGTGGTGGTTTGTTATGCGGAGCCGGGGGAGTACGATGTGGGCATTGGGGTGGAGCATTGTTTTGGAGAGCACGAAGAGCTGTGGGAGCGGGCGGTGGTCGTTTTGGACCATCCGGAGCGGGAGGACGACAGCCTTATTGAAATTCAGGTGTTGGAAGGAGATACGGTGAGATTGAGCAGCTGTCTGCCCGATGAGCCCTGGCCGATCAGATGGGAGCCACATGACCTGCTGGAGTGTTACGACTGCCCGGAACCACTGTATTACGGTCTGGAATCGGATACGGTAAAGGCCATACTCGCCCCCGGTTTAAGCTGTCGCGACAGTTGCACCTATTACATCGAGGTCATCCCCCGCGCAGTGGCGGTATTTCAGGCTGATCGAAACAGCTTGTGTGTAGGAGAGTGTGTGACTATAGAAAACCACAGCCGTCACTTCAGTGATCCCATAAGTTACCGAATAGGAGACGATTGGCAGCAGTGGCCGGGACATGCTGAGTATATTGAATTTTGTCCCGTGGCAGCAGGAGATTACGACCTGCAGTTTGTGGTGAGCAATTTCCTGAGTGCGGATACGGTAAATATTAACCTGTTGGCCCTGCCTCTTCCGAAGCGAATAACAGTAACTGACCGGTTCGAGACCGAGTACGGAGAGTCGATTGTGCTGGAAGCGGGCTTTGATGCGCTGGAATACCTCTGGGAGGTGGATAGACCTGCCCATTTGGAACTGGATTGTACCGATTGCCCACATCCGCAAGTGACCACCTTCCTTAGCAGCGGAATAGAGTTGTATGCCTCTAACGAATTTTGCACCGACAGCATGAATTATTACATTCATGTAAATAGGCAGGAAGCACAGATCTACATTCCCAACGCCTTTTCGCCCAACGACGACGGCATCAACGACCGTTTTGGTGCTGCGGGATTGTACTTCACTCCTTTAAGTCTAAAGGTCTATAACCGCCAGGGCGGACTGCTGTTTGAAGGTCGCGGTCAGGATCACGAATGGGACGGCACAGCCGCAGGTCGAGCAGTCAATCCCGGAGCCTTTCTTTTCACCTTTGAATATGAAAATCTTTACGGAGAGCGCAATATGATCACTGGAGAGGTGGTGATTTTGAGGTAAACGGTGTATGTATTTACGGAGCTTTCCTATCCCGCATAATTGAGATTATAGGAGATTTTTCTAACAAAAAATTAGCATCCATTCCACTTCCTTGTCACCGGGAAGTAATCAGAGGCTTCTCGTCCTCCCTCCATCTACGGGGACATTAATTCCATTGACATAAGAGGCCGCGGGTGAAGCCAAAAAAGCAATGACAGCTCCGGTTTCCATGGGATCGGCAAAACGACCGAGTGGCACATTTTTTCTCATGGATTCAGCTACTTCGTCGGTGGAAATCCCCAGCTTGGCTGCTTTGGATTCTATGAGGTTTTCCAGCCTGCTGGTGTCGGTGTACCCCGGCAGGATGTTATTAACCGTAATCCCATGAGCACCCAATTCTCCGGCCATGGTTTTGGCCCATGAAGCCATAGCTCCTCGAATGGTATTGGAAACCCCGAGGCCGGGTATGGGTTCCTTGACTGAAGTGGATATAATATTGATTATCCGGCCGTACCCCTCTTTTATCATTCCCTCTTTTACCAGGTTGGTGAGAATATGAGAACAGATTACGTGATTGTTAAAAGCTCCGGTAAATTCCTCTATTTTAGCTTCGGTGAGGGGACCTCCTTTAGGACCTCCGGTATTGTTTATCAAAATGTGAATGGGTTTTTTCATCAAAAGCGTTTTTACCCTTTTGGAGAGGTCCGCAGGGTTATTGAAGTCTGCCACTAAAAAATCGTGGTCTTGAGAGCTGTCTCTATGGAGCCTGTGAATTAATTCCGACAATTGATCGCCATTTCGAGCAACCAGGGTAATATTTGCTCCTAATTCTGCCAATTCCATGGCTGCAGCCAATCCGATTCCACGACTACTGCCGCACACCAGGGCATTTTTCTTTGTCAAGTTGAGATCCATAAAGTACAAATTAAATCCACCACTTAATTAAGGGGCAGTTGGGTTAAGAAAAGATGCAAAAATCAATAAATAATACGATTTTTAAAAACGCTGGTTACTATTTTATAAAAAAACGGTCTATGATTAGAATTATTTACTTTTTTATTGGATATTAGAGGCTCATTGGAAATATTTTTTAATTCAAAATTCTCAATCTATGCTGCCGCCAATTAACTTTCAAAAATGGATAGACGAAAATCGCCATTTGCTAAAACCCCCTGTAGGAAATAAACAAGTATACCTCGAAAACGATGATTTTATAGTGATGGTGGTGGGTGGCCCCAACGGCAGAAAAGATTACCACTGGGAAGATGGCGAGGAGCTATTTTATCAATTGGAAGGCGATATTTCTGTGAAAATTATAGATGAAAATGGCGAAAATAAGGAAATAGAAATAAAGGAGGGGGAAATGTTTTTACTTCCCGCCAGGATACCACACTCCCCTCAGCGGCCCGCCAATACCATTGGATTGGTCATAGAGCGATACCGCAGGCCCAATGAAATTGATAAACTGATGTGGTTTTGCGAGAATTGCGGAAATAAATTGCACGAGGACACCTTTGAGATGAAAGACATTGTCAATCAACTCCCTCCGGTGATCCATAATTTCATGAACAGCGAGGAGTTGAGAACTTGTGACAATTGCGGAGCTGTGATGGAAAAGCCCTGACGAATGGAGAGTTGAATGAAAGGAAAAATTTATTTTGCAGCCGACTTCCACCTGGGGTTGGATACGAAAAAACACACCAATGCTGAGCGCGAAAAGCTGATATGCTCCTGGTTAACCACTGTGAGTAAAGACGCAGCCGAAATCTATCTGTTGGGAGACTTATTTGACTTTTGGTTTGAGTACAAAAGAGTCATCCCCAAAGGGCACACCAGATTTTTGGGAAAATTGGCCGAAGTAGTAGATTCCGGCATTCCGATTACCGTATTCACGGGCAATCACGACCTCTGGATGTTTGGATATTTTGAAGAAGAATTGGGCATCCCGGTCTATTCAAATCCAGTAATAAGGCAGTGGAACAACAAAAAATTCATGTTGGGACACGGGGATGGCCTGGGCCCGGGTGATCGCGGATATAAAAAATTAAAAAAAGTTTTTGCCCACCCCGTCCCACAGTGGTTGTTTGCGCGTCTTCACCCCAATCTCGGGATCGCACTGGCCAATTACTGGTCGGCAAAAAGCAGAAAAACGTCTGCCAGGGAAGCCTTCCTGGGCGATGAAAAGGAATGGCTCATTCAGTATTGCGAAGAAATTTTAAAAGACGATCCCGGGATCGATTACTTTATATTTGGACACCGGCATTTGCCCATCAGTCACCTTTTGAGCAACCGCAAAAGTTATTACTTCAATACAGGGGACTGGATTAACCACTTCAGTTATATTCTATTTGACGGCGAGCAGGTGGAGCTGAAGTATTTTGAACCTGGTTTGGATTAATCAAGGCTCGGTGATGGGGCTGCAAATTGTCGTTTAGCAAGTGGCTTTGAACCGTTTTAGGAAAGATCAATGGCCATAAATTTCTATAGGCTCCATTAACCGATTGGAAAAGATGTTTGGATGGTTCTTGAATGATTTTTTTCTTAACTTTGTTAAAATCATTACCAGTTTTATGCCATGAACCGAACCTTAATAAGTTTTGACTGGGCAGTGAAAAAGCTTTTGAGACAAAAAGCCAATTATGATATACTGGAAGGATTCCTGGCAGAGTTAATCAAGAGGGATATTGTTATAAAAAGTATTCTTGAATCCGAGAGCAACAAAGAGCAAGAGGATGACAAATACAATCAGGTTGATTTGTTGTGCGAGGATGTCAACGGCGATCTGATTATTATAGAAGTTCAGTTTTATGAAGAGGTAGATTACTTCCAAAGGGTGTTGTTCAGTACCTCAAAAGTGATTACCGAACACATGTCGGCAGGAAGTCCTTACGAAACAGTCAGAAAGGTTTATTCGGTAAACATACTGTATTTTGATATTGGCAGCGGCACGGATTATGTATACCGGGGAAGGATGAATTTCACAGGCTTACATCGCAATGACCAACTTGAACTTGGTCAACTGCAACAAGAGAAATTCGCCGGCAAATACCCCGCCGATATATTCCCAGAAATCATCCTGATTAAAGTCAATAACTTTAACGACGTGGCAAAAGACACTCTGGACGAGTGGATTTTCTTTCTAAAAAACACCGAATTACCTAAAAATTACAGTGCGAAAGGACTGAGACAGGTGGAACAAAAACTAAAATACGACAAAATGGATACTACAACCAAACAACAATACGATGAATATCTAACCAGTGTGCGAGTTTCAAAAAGTATGTTAGAAACTGCTGAGTATAAAGGACGGCAGGAAGGACGACAGGAAGAAAAACAATTAATGGTTTTAAAACTTTTTGAACTTGGTCAAAAGGTTTCCATTATTGCAAAGGTAGTAGAAATGGAAGAGGAGGAAGTCCTGAAAATTCTTAGGGAGAACGGTCGGGCAGATTGAATTCCAACTTGTAGATCCAAGAAAAAATTATGTTTGCATACCCCAATGCATCCTGCTCCTTTTACCCGGAATCAAAGGAAATAAAAAATTCTGGCAATCCGACAGATTCTACTCCTCAACTGTAACTAGATGGACAATAAAATAAAACCCACCCAACTATCAATTCCCTGTCCTGTAAAGGGAATTCTTCAAAACTCTTCCGTTCCAATAAAAAATTAGAAATCTTCGTTTAAATTGCTGAAATTCACTAGATATGAAGATCTGCCTGCTGTTCTCTTTGTGGTTGATATTTAATACTTTTCCCTCCTGGGCGCAACCTCAGCAGGTTGAATACTCGTTTTCCATAGATATTAAGGCCTTCGTAGCCGGAATAGATGTTCTCGAACACCTCTATTTAATCGACCAGAACAACATTTTTCGGAAATACGACCGCAACGGGGTAGAATTGTCCTTTTACAACAATCGGAGCCTTATGGTTCCGGGGAATTTTGACCTTACCAATCCACACAAAATTCTCCTCTTCTACCCTCAACACCAAACCATTGTATTCCTCGACAGAAATCTCACCAAAATTTCTTCAATGGAACTGAGTAATCTCGGTTTACCGGAAATCTCCTATGCCGCCATAAGCAACGACAACCAAATATGGGTTTACGATGAATTCGAACACGTACTGAAAAAAATTGATCTCAATGGATCGGTTAAGGTCAGTAGCGAAAACAGCTATTCCCTTTGGGGAGTTTCTATAGAGCCCATAAAAATTATCGAGCGATTTAATACCGTCTTACTGTTGGATCCTCAAAACGGTATTTTCATTTACGACAACATGGGCACCCCACAAATTCACAGAGAAATGAAAGGCATAATCGATATTGATTTTATAAGTCGCAACAATTTACTTTTAACCCTATCCCCTCATCGTTTTCTTTACTATTCACTTTCTCAGGAGCTGAAACAACAAGTCCCTCTGCCGGAGAACCTGAAGGACAAAAAAATCAGACAGTTAAAATTTAAGGGCGATCAAATGCTCATACTCGAGGATGATCGCGTCAGTATTTATAAAAGGGGAAAACTTTAATACAGGATGAACAAATTGGAAAAACCAAGACGGCCTGCTACCGGTTGATCAGATGGTCATGATGTCCTTTTCCTTGGCTTCGATTACTTCATTTACTCTCTCTCCAAATTGGTTGACCATGTTTTGAATTTCGGCCTCCTTGCGTTTGCCTGCATCCTCCGGATATCCATCCTTGACTTCTTTTCTAACCAACTCCATCAATTTTTGACGGGTATTCCTGATGGAAACTTTGGCTTCCTCACCCAGTGATTTTACAAACTTCACCAGATCTTTGCGCCTCTCCTCGGTGAGTGGTGGAACGCTGATGCGCACCAATTCTCCATCGTTCATAGGGGTCAGTCCCAGGTTAGCTTCAAAAATAGATTTTTCAATTGCCCCGAGCATAGATTTTTCCCACGGCTGAATGGTAATGGTTTTGGAATCAGAAGTACCGACATTGGCGACCTGATTTAAGGGAGTCGGAGTTCCGTAATAATTCACCATTAAGGTAGAAACCATAGCTGGAGAGGCCTTACCTGTCCTGACTTTTACCAATTCGACTTGCAGGTGTTGGATAGCATCCTGCATTTCTTCCTTTCCAGACTGTATATTCTCTTCTAATGAATCGTTCATGGCTTTTTAATTTTATTTGAGCTCCAAAGTTAATAAAATTATCTGCTTTGCATATAACGAAAAACTAAATAAAGTAACATCACCAGGCTTGACAGGGCTGCAGCCACATAGGTCATAGCTGCCCACCACAACGCTTTTTTGGCACCTTTTTGCTCCTCCCTAGTGGTGATTCCACTGCGATTCAACCATGCCAAGGCCCGTTTAGAAGCATCGAATTCTACGGGTAGGGTAACCAGACTAAACAAGGTAGTAACGCCAAAAGCAGCAATGGCAATCAATAACAATTGGGGAAAGGTACCCATCAAAAACAAGGCCGCGAGCAATAGGTATTGTTGCATGCCCGATGCTACCTGAACCACGGGCACCAAAGTCGATCTCATTTGTAGCATATTGTAGGAAGTGGCGTGCTGTACGGCATGGCCACATTCGTGAGCCGCTACTGCCGCTGCGGAAATGCTTCGATTGTTGTACACGCCCTCGCTCAAACTCACTGTTTTCGTGGACGGATTGTAATGATCGGTCAGGTATCCGCGCCCCTGCACAATTTTTACATCCTGTATATTGTAATGGTGTAGCATTTCTCTTGCCACCTCAGCTCCGGTCATCCCGTTGCGCATTCCCACCTTGCTGTATTTCCTGAAAACCGATTTCAATCTGTTTTGAACCGCGTATCCCACAAGGGACAGCAGTCCTGCAATGATCATGTATCCAATGTATTCTGCGGGCATATTTTATTTTTTTTTTTATTTAATTCATTTTGATCGAAAATAGTTCAGCTAATCTGTGCGATTGTGGATTCTGGTTTCCGGTTTCTGTAGGGTTCAACTACTTAAATATTTCTGATACATTAACTGAAGCCTGGAAATTAAATTATCCCTATTTCACTTCTCTGCAAAGATCACAATCTGTGATGGTTTCAAATTAATTTTTTCTGATGATATCAAATCCTGTAAAAGGTACCAAAACCTCTGGGATTGTAATGCCATTTTCTGTTTGGTTCATCTCCAAAAGGGCGGCCATAATCCTGGGCAATGCCAGGGCGCTTCCATTCAGAGTGTGAACTAAAGTTGGTTTGCCTTTCCCGTTCTTATACCTTATTTTCATACGGTTCGACTGAAAAGTCTCAAAATTAGAGACACTGCTCACTTCCAACCACCTCTTTTGGCCGGGAGAATAAACTTCAAAATCAAAAGTCAAGGCCGAAGTAAAACCCATATCCCCACCACACAACCTGAGAATCCTGTAGGGCAAACCCAATTTGATCAACAGGCCTTCGACCTGTTTCAACATTCCTTTTAATTGCTCATAGGATTCCTCGGGATGTGATAATTGTACAATTTCTACCTTGTCGAATTGATGCACCCGGTTGAGGCCTTTTACATCCGCGCCGTAAGATCCGGCTTCACGTCTGAAACAGGGTGTATAGCCCGTCAATTTTATAGGGAGGTCCTCTTCAGTTACAATGACGTCCCGGTAAATATTCGTTATGGGTACCTCCGCAGTGGGAATCAGGTAGAAATTATCCTTCTCCACATGGTACATTTGCGCCTCTTTATCGGGCAATTGCCCAGTCCCTCGGGCCGTATCTTCGTTCACCATCAGTGGAGGCATGACCTCAAGGTATCCGGCCATGGTTGCTTCCGACAGGAAAAAACTGATCAGAGCGCGCTCCAGGGCAGCCCCTTTTCCTGTGTAAACCGGAAAACCTGAACCGGTCAACTTGGTTCCCCATTCAAAATTAAACAGTTTGTATTCCTCACCCAATTCCCAATGAGGTTTTGCGCCCTCACCCAATTCCGGCAGGGCCTTTGCAGCATCCTGATACACTTCATTGTCGTCCTCCCCAGCCCCGGCGGGCACTGAATGGTGGGGCACGTTGGGTATATCGTACAACAATTCCGATATTTTTGCCTTTACTTCCTGATGTTCTGATTCTACCTTTGAAACCAAGGCCTTGAAATCGGCCACTTTCTTTTTAGCTTCTTCGGCCTTTTCACGAGCGTCCTCATCCCCCGCTTTGGCACGGCCAAACAAGGACCCTATTTCTTTGGAAATATTATTGATTTGAGCCAGCTGGTCGTCCATTTGCTTTTGCAGGGTCTTTCGCTTTTCATCCAGCACAACTGCGGTGTCTACCGCCTCCAAAATATCTTTGCCCACTCCCCTCTTTTTCAGGCCGGCAATTACTTCTTCCCTTTTATCTCTCAAAATATCCAGTTCCAGCATTTTTCCAATTCTATTTAATTAAACAAACCGCAAATATAAATTCTTTCCCCAAGTGGCCTTTAATTTTCGACCGGTTTTACACTTGGTGCTTAAAAAAATCCAATGTTTATAACTAAAGTAAACTAAATGCGGTTCATGGGCGTTATACACCTTATTCAGGGATGCTCTACACGGGAATAGTTTTCAATTAATCGCTTTTTTGAAAATATATTAAAAAAATTTAAGATTTCAATTGATTAATTAATAAAGTAATTCATATCTTTGCGTCATCCCCAAGGTTTCGAGCGATTAGTGAAATTAGTTTCCTACTACCTGATCATTTACCCTTAAGGCTTTTTGAAAAATAAATTCCCCGTAGAATATCTTATTTGTTAACCACAATTTTTATTACTAATACCCAGAAAATACACCAAAAAGATGTATGACATTAATACGTTAAATCAAAAACTAGTTCCCGAACTCCGGCAGATTGCAGAGTCCCTGGGCTTGAAAAGAATATCCAGACTCAATAAGCAAAACTTAATTTATAAAATCCTGGATCAACAGGCAGTACTTGAAAAAGGCAATATAACGGTAGATGCGCCTTCGGCCAACCGAGCCGAAACCAAGCCTGAATACGTCAGGCCGCAGAGGAGTCCTCAGAGGAGTTCTACTTCGTCGTCTAAATCTCCATCCAATCAAAATGCGGGAAAAGACCAGGACAAATCCTCACAAAAAAAGCAGAATGAAAATGCCCCAGCTAAATCCAATCAGGACAGAAACCAAGACAATAAAGGGCAGAGAAGAGCTAGCGATAAAGATCAATCAAAGGATCGAAACGATAGAAAATCTCAAGATTCGACTCGCGATAATAAGGGGCAATCCTCAGGCAATGACCAGCGCAACAGAAACGAAGACAACCATAAAAAAGGGCCCAAATCAAAGCCCAATCCCAAACAATCTGCTTCTCCCAAATCGAAAAACGAAGGGGATAAGAAAAATAGAGACCAGAACCCCAGAAAGCCGGTTGAAAAGAAACCGAAATTCAACGTGGATCTTGACGGAGTAATCGATGGAGAGGGAGTTTTGGAAATGATGGCCGACGGTTATGGTTTCCTGAGGTCAGCGGACTTCAATTACATATCCTCCCCGGACGACATTTATGTGTCGCCCTCGCAAATAAAACTTTTTGGACTCAAAACTGGGGACACCATCACCGGGCCCATCAGGCCACCCAAGGACGGCGAGAAGTACTTCGCACTGCTCAGGGTGAATCTGATCAATGGATTGAGGCCGGAAGAAATCAGGGACAGAGTTCCCTTTGATTACTTAACACCTCTGTTCCCAATGGAAAAATTCAAATTGACCACCCGGGACGACGGGAAGGACCAGGGCGTTCGGATGATCGATCTGTTCACTCCCATCGGAAAGGGACAGAGGGGACTTATAGTCGCACAACCCAAGACGGGAAAAACTTTCCTTCTGAAAGACCTGGCCAACGCCATTGCTAAAAATCACCCGGATTGCTTCATGATTGTTTTACTGGTTGACGAGCGCCCGGAAGAGGTTACCGACATGCAGAGAAGTGTAAATGCGGAAGTGGTGGCATCCACTTTTGATGAACCCGCTGAAAACCATGTTCGCGTCGCCAATATTGTATTGGAGAAATCCAAGAGGTTGGTTGAGTCGGGCCACGATGTAGTTATTTTATTGGACTCCATCACCCGTCTTGCAAGAGCCTATAATACCGTAGCACCCGCCAGTGGAAAAGTACTGTCCGGTGGGGTGGAAGCCAATGCGCTACACAAACCCAAAAAATTCTTTGGAGCAGCACGAAATATTGAAGACGGCGGATCATTGACGATCCTGGCTACCGCTCTGATCGACACGGGATCCAAAATGGACGGAGTCATTTTTGAAGAGTTTAAAGGAACGGGTAATATGGAGCTACAACTCGATAGAACTCTTGCCAACAAACGACTATATCCCGCTATTGATCTCACCAAGTCGAGTACCAGACGCGAGGATTTACTGCTCGATTCTACTACTTTGCAACGGATGATTATTCTCAGGAATCACCTGGACGATATGAAACCGGATGAAGCCATCCATTTTATCAAAAAAAGAATGGCCGGAACAAGAAACAACCACGAATTTTTAGACTCAATGAACAGCTAGATAGAATTGGCAAGTACTATTTTCCTTAATCTTCCCTGTGTGAAAAATGAAATAATCACGAGTGGTATAGGATAATCATAGTAAGCATCTGATTTTTTTATACTTAAAAAGACCCATTAAAAGAAAGGAATTTATTACCTTTGCGACCCATTATTAATCTGGGTGCAGGATTCTTTCTTTAAAATTCATTTTCACTGATTTTTTCAAACGTTATTTTGCACAAAACTATTAAATACCTTATACAATGAAACGTACATTTCAACCATCGAAGAGAAGAAGAGCCAACAAGCACGGATTCAGGTCGAGAATGAGTACCAAAAATGGCAGAAAAGTCCTCTCCAGAAGAAGGGCTAAAGGAAGGCACAAGTTGACTGTTTCTGACCAGGTACACAAGAAGTAATTGAAATCTCTGGTGAAAAATTAAATTTTTATTTAATTCACTTTCCGCACGCTGTTCTTCGGGAAGCAGTCCTGATTTACTCTATGATCAATGAACAGTACAGATAAAATAAGTATCCAACCTCTAAAGAGTTCCAAGGCTATTGCTCAAATTATCGCCTCCGGAGCTTCCTTTTTAAAATATCCCATACTGATTAAGTGGCAAACAGAATTAAAAAGCAATTCAGGTGAGGCCGACTTTTTATTTACCCCTCTGGTTTCTGCAAAAAAAATAAAAACCGCCGTGGCCCGCAATCTCATCAAAAGGAGAATACGCGAGGCCGTAAGGCTAAATCCTCCCCCTGTATTGCAGGCTGGGGAATTTAAAATATACACCTTGCAAGCGGTATATATTTATCTAGCCAAAGAGGAAATGGAATACAAAACCATCGAAAAGTCAGTCAAGAAAATACATTCTCAGATCTCTCACTGATAAGAATACCGCCACAAATTACAGGATTGAAACCCGTGTTAATCGGCCGTGTAATCAACCCGGGATTTACCCTGAGTGAAGGCTAAAAAATAATCGACAGCAATGGCGTACCCCTCCAGTCCCATTCCCTGAACAGAAAATACACAACAGTCCGTAAGATAATTTTTCTGTCTGAAAGATTCTCTTTTACTCAGATCGGATAGATGTACTTCGGCCACCGGAGTGGTAATGGCTTTTATCGCATCTGCTATGGCAATAGAAGTGTGAGTCAGTGCGCCGGCATTGAGTATGATTCCGTGAGGTGAAAAACCGTATTCGTGCAGCCAATCAATGATGGCCCCTTCGTGATTACTCTGGTGGTAGATTAGTGGTAGGTTGGGAAAGCGCAATTCCAATTCATTTAAATACTCCTCAAAGGATACCTTGCCGTATATTTCCGGTTCGCGTCTTCCAAGTAGATTGAGATTGGGGCCGTTTATTATAATTATACTGTTCAAATCAGATTAATTGGCCAGGTCAGATAAAAACTTAATTCGCATCAGTCTTATCTCCTCAATGGTAATATCGTCGTCCTTCAGTTGGTGGTAAGCCGTAACCGGATCGTCGGTCTCTGCCTCCATAAAATAATCGTGAATGTCTTCCTTGGAGTAATCGTCTACAGCGTCTTCAATATAGTAATCCAGATTGACTTTGGTGCCCGAAGCGACAATCATTTCGATTTCTGTTATGAGGTCTTCCATGGTCAGGTTATTGGAAAAAGCGATGTCCTCCAATGGAATTTTCCGGTCGATGGATTTAATGATAGCGATTTTCTTTACCGACTTTTCCGCCACCTGTTTGATGAGTATATCGTCGGGCCGGTCTATTTCATTTTCCTCTACATAATCGTTTATCAACTCGAGAAATGGCCGGGCGTATTTCATGGCTTTTCCCTGACTCACTCCGGATATTTTTGTCATATCCTCCATTTTTAAAGGATACTGCAGAGCCATATCTTCAAGTGAGGGGTCCTGAAAAATTACAAAGGGCGGTAGGTTGTGTTGTTTGGCCAGTTTTTTCCGCAGGCTCTGGAGCATTTTCAACAACATCTCATCGAGGGCAGAAGACCCTCCTCCACCTGACTGTAACTCTCCATTGGACTCTTCGTCGTCGTAATTTCTTATCAAGCTGATCTCTATCTCTTCCGGGTCCTCGAGAAAAGCCCTGCCCTTGTCTGTCACTTTAAGGATACCGTACTCCTCTATATCTTTAAACAAATACCCCATCAATACCCCCTGTCGAAAGATGGTATTCCAGAAAATTTCATCCCGTTCACTACCGTCTCCGAATCCATCCAGGGTGTCGTATTTGTAATCTTTGTTAAATTTATTTTCCACGCCCAATAAAAAGTCTACCAGCTCTTTTTCTCCGTAGTTTTCACCGAGGGTAAGTACGGATTGAATGCCCATTTCCATTTCCTCGGAAGCTTCTATTTTATCCTTGGGATACCTGCAATTGTCGCACATGCTCGTACACAGACTGTCGTCGTATTCCTCCCCAAAATAATGCAGTAAAAATTTTCTCCTGCAACCCGAAGTCTCTGCATAACAAATCATTTCTTCAAGTAAATGGGCCCCCATCTCCCGCTCCGCTACGGTTTTATCTCTCAGGAATTTTTCAAGCCTCCGGATATCCTTGTAGCTGTAATACGCCAAACACTCCCCATCCAATCCATCTCTCCCCGCTCTGCCAGTCTCCTGATAGTAGTTCTCAATACTCTTCGGAATGTCGAAGTGAATGACAAATCTCACGTCGGGTTTATCGATTCCCATCCCAAAGGCAATGGTCGCACAGATTACATCGATTTCTTCCATCAGAAATTCATCCTGTACCCTGCTGCGACTTTTGGAGTCCATTCCGGCGTGATAGGGCGCCGCCTTGATGTCGTTCACTTTTAAAAACCCCGCTACCTCCTCGGTGGCCTTTCGGCTTTGAACGTAGATGATTCCGGACTTACCGGGTTTGGTTTTGACGTATTGAACAATGTTCTTCATCGCATCGTTCTTGCTTCCCTTGGGCCTGACCTCGTAATACAGATTGTCCCTGTTAAAAGAGGAGACGAACTCTTTCACATTATCCATCGCCAGGTTCTTTATAATGTCGTGCCTGACCTTGGGAGTAGCCGTAGCCGTAAGTGCAATCAGGGGTATCTGATCGTTAATCTCTTCAATGATTTCCCTTATTTTTCGGTACTCAGGCCTAAAATCGTGTCCCCATTCCGAAATACAATGCGCTTCATCAATGGCTACAAATGAGACATTTACCTTACTTAAAAATTCGACGTTTTCCTCCTTGGTCAAAGTCTCGGGAGCGACGAAAAGCATTTTGGTTTTACCTTCCAGTACGTCGGCCTTTACTTGCCTCGCCTGGGTTTTATTGAGGGAGCTGTTTAAAAAGTGGGCGACATTTTCCTCGTCGCTGTAACCCCTGATGGAATCCACCTGGTTTTTCATCAATGCGATGAGGGGTGATATTATCAGGGCCGTACCCGGAAGCATAAGTGCTGGGAGTTGGTAACAAAGTGACTTACCTCCACCCGTGGGCATGATTACAAAAGTATCGTTCCCCTCGAGCACACTTTTGATTATGGGCTCCTGAAGTCCTTTGAATTGATTAAATCCAAAAAACTCCTTCAACGCCTGTTTCGTATCAGTTACTCCTAGTTCCATTTAATATTAAAATATGTGTTTTATGATTTTGTGTATTACTAAATAACCTTCAGTTAATTGATTTTACTATTCGATAAAGATAATTAATGTCATCGAAACAGCTCAACTTTTTTTGTTATATTTTTTAAATGCATATCGCCATTTCAAATATACACTTTTTTTTAATCTCAGGCCGGATAATTTAATAGTCTGAAATTAATTTTACCTGAATCTGCCATTTAACCTCAAAACTCCAGGCTCTACCGCAAAAAACTGCCCAAGATTTCGACACCCAACTGAGGACGCACAGGTTTAGCTTATTTTTCTTCTTGGGTAAATAAATAAAAGCTCAAAAAATTTTTAACCGTTGAACTTCAAACGCAATAGTGCCCGGCTTATTCCAATTTTTTAACTCAGAGCCCATAAAAATGGCCCGGCATGAAAAGGAAAAAAGAAAGTGCGTACAAAACCGTCAAAAATCTTCGTATATATGCAGTCGGAAATCAACTTAAAAGTTTTTGAAAAATGTCCGATCAACAAATCATTGCCGTAGCCAGAGACACCATAAATATTGAAGCCAAGACCCTCGCGGCACTTGCAGGTGAAATCGACGGGGACTTTCCGGAATTGGTCAGAAAAATATTCAGCTCCCCCGGGCGTCTGGTGGTCTCGGGAATAGGCAAAAGCGCCATAGTGGCTCAAAAAATAGTGGCCACACTCAACTCAACCGGAACCCCTTCCCTGTTTATGCACGCCGCAGACGCCATACACGGCGACCTGGGAATGGTGGGAGATAAGGACATCGTCTTGTGTATCAGTAAGAGTGGAGAAACTTCAGAAATTAAAGTCCTTGCTCCCCTGGTCAAATCGAGAGGAAATCTGCTCATTGCAATGACTTCCAAAAAGAATTCATACCTGGCCGTACAAAGCGACCACCTCCTATTTACCCCTGTAGAGCAAGAAGCCGACCCCAACAACCTCGCTCCTACTGCGAGCACCACTGCTCAAATGGCAATGGGAGATGCCCTCGCCATGGGGTTATTGTCCCTGAGAGGTTTTGGAGCGGCTGATTTCGCGAGGTATCACCCCGGAGGTGCACTGGGCAAACAACTGTATATGAGGGTTAGTGATCTCTATAAATCCAACGAACGCCCCACGGTGTACACAGACAGTCCACTGAAGGAAATTATACTGGAGATATCCTCTAAAAGATTGGGTATGGCAGCAGTACTGGATCGACAGGAAAAACTGATCGGGATTATAACAGATGGCGACCTGCGAAGAATGTTGTCCTCGCCTAAACCTTTACAGGAGGTTTCTGCAGAGCAGATTATGACAAAGAACCCCAAAACCACCGCACCCGATACCATGGCCATGAAGGCGCTCAACGCAATGAAGGAATACAGTATTACCCAACTCATTGTAGCAGAAAATGACCAATACCTCGGCGTGGTCCACCTTCACGACTTCTTAAGGGAGGGCTTGGTTTAAAAGGAGCAGAGGCGCAGCTAATCTCTTTCCCTTTCCAATGCGCTACAGATTTCCTTTATCAAACCCGGTCCTCGATAAATTAAACCCGAGTACACCTGAATCAGGTCTGCACCGGCATTCAGCATTTTCAATGCATCTTCCCCCGACATAATCCCACCCACTCCGATAATTACATATTGAGAACCGAGTTTCTCCCGCAGTTCTGAAACCAGTTCTCTGGACCTCTCTGTGAGTGGTGCACCGCTGAGTCCTCCGTCACCTAAGGCTTTAATTTTCTCTTCTGAGGTTTGAAGGCCGGCTCTCGAGATGGTAGTATTGGTGGCTACTACCCCATCTAAATCTAGTTCGTGGACAATTTCGACTATATCGTCAATTTGCCTCTCAGTTAAATCAGGCGCAATCTTGAGAAGTATAGGCCTGGGACTCTTCATGGAGGTATTGAATGCTATCAATCGCGACAATATGTTTCTCAGGGGTTCTTTATCCTGCAGGGCTCTGAGGTTGGGAGTGTTGGGACTGCTCATATTTACAGTAAAATAATCGACTACAGGATGAAGCCCCCGCATGCAATCCAAATAATCCTCTACTGCCTCCTCATTGGGCGTATCCTTATTTTTGCCGATGTTTCCCCCTATAATTAAACCGTCATTTTTCCTGTTGCTCAACCTGGTTTTGAGTGCTTCAACTCCCTGGTTGTTAAAACCCATTCGATTGATTATGGCCCTGTCTGATGGCAACCGAAACAATCTGGGGCGCGGGTTGCCGGGCTGTGGACGTGGAGTGACGGTTCCCAATTCCATGAATCCAAAGCCCATGTGTTTCAGGGCCTTGAAATGCCTGCCATCCTTATCAAAACCAGCAGCCAGGCCTACGGGATTCTCGAAAGACAATCCCATCAGCTCTCTGGCCTTGTTTTTTCTCTTTGAAACACTCATCGACTTTTTCAGAAACAGAGAAAAAACAGGGATGGACAAACCGGTCTTCAGTAAAACTATGGCCAAGTGATGCGCTCTTTCAGCAGAAAACAAAAACAGAAGGGGTTTTAGGAATATTTGGTAAAACATGGATTTGTAAATTTGCTCCAAAGATAAGGGATTGGATTCACTATTGGCTCTGTACAAAAACCTAATTTTTACGAGCTGCAAACTTTTTAAAGCATTAGTCAAAACTTCAGTTCCCTTCTATAATAAAATAAAAAATGAGGCTACTTTTGACCAAAAGAATTGTGTAATGGTTGAAACAATTGACCCATCTAAGGACTATCGACTGCGACCTCGTTTTAAGGTAACCACAAAGCACGGTCCAGATGAAGTTGTATATCTCATAGGGGAGGCATTAAAAAAAGAGAAGTGTCCCGTTCTCGGTAAAAGCATTCCGGGTTATGTAACCCTGAAAATGCCGGCAGTTCAAAGAAAGTTGTGGTCGCCCATATTTACCATGACGGTAGAATCCATTCCGGGGGAAAAGGGAAGTCTGTTGAGAGGCGTATACAGTCCCGCCGCGGGAATTTGGACCATGTTGGTATTTTTTTATGTAATACTCGGGTTTTCACTTTTCATAGTGTTGATGTGGGGCCTGTCACTTTTCTCACTGGGTCAGGAGGCCTCCATCCTATGGCTGGCATTAATTATATTTATCGGTATGGTGGCCCTTTGGCTTTTTGCCCAGGTGGGGCAAAAACTCTCCAGACACCAGATGAAAACCATGCACGAGTTGGTAGAAGAGACACTCGATATAAAAATTCGATAATTTAGAATTTTCCTTTTTTCCGTAAACGATATGCACTGCTAATACGTTATATTAATTAATAATTTATCCCATGCTACGGACCAATGGAATTTTGGTTCACAAAACACAAGAGTCCCATGTTTTTTATCCGAGTGAATAACAAAAAAGTCAACCCCTTAAATACCATCTTCAGCCTCGTCATGCTGGTCATTGTATTTATGCTCATCTTCTTTGTGGCCAGAGGCGTTTTCAGGCTGCTCACCTGGTTGGCACCCTTTCTTTTCATAGCTACTCTAATTCTCGACTATAAGGTGGTCCTCGCATACGGTAAATACCTATTGCGGACCCTGGATCGGAACATTTACTGGGGAATAATTATGACTGTATTGACCGTCATTGGATTTCCCCTCGTAATTGCCTTTCTATTTGGCAAAGCCCTTTTATTCAGAAAAGTAGATCGGGTGGTGAAGGAAAAAGAACAAAAGCAAAAAGAGGAGTTTGTACCCTATGAAGAAGTGGAAGACGAAGACGACGATGCGAATGAGTACCTAGATCTCCCCGAATTTCAAAATGAAAAAGACCGCGATCGCTACCAGCGCTTTTTTGATTGAGTATTGCAGAATTAGATTATAATTATTCTCCAGTGCCCGCCAATTGCAGAGCACTGAGAACCAAATCATTTCTCTCCCTTTTTCCATCCTGATCAAGATCATCCTACACAATGATTTCTCTCAATAAAAAAGCAGGAATCCAGCCATACCTTTACACTGATCAATAAAAATCCAATTTAACTCTGGTTAAAAATCTTTGTCTTATGATGAATTTAAAAAATTCCCATTTATTAATTGTCTTACTTTTCACCATGGCCATTCTGTCGTCCTGCGACGCCTGTGAAGACAGTGTAGATCCATGTATTATGGATGAAAACAGAAAAGAAATCACTGAGGAGGGATCATTAATCTTACCAACAGGCTCTGCCTCAGTATGGACTCCTGATGCGGATAAAAACTGCCATGCAATAATGAAATTATCGATTGCATATCCAAAAATTAAACGGGTTTACAAAAATGACTCTGAAATGTTACTCCTTTTTGAAGAACATTTGGATATTACGGATTATATAAATTACGAATTTGGGGTGCCATTTGGATATTTTCCAGCTCATCACAACGTAGAGATTACCAATGTTTTTGGCGGAGAAGAAACCATGCTCTTCAAATCCACTGTCGACCAAGCCGCGAGAAATGTCCAGCACGATTTTACCCAGTATAAAGTTGAGTTCAATATTCGTCAGAACTTTCAGGAGTCAGAATTGTACCAAAAAGTATTAAAATACGATTTAACACAGCAAGAATTTGAAAGTAAATTTGAATCTCTACCCGATATAAACAACAATGAGGTTGATCTTGAGGATGAAGGGAGTTACTTTAAAGTATACCATCCCGGGTTTTACGTCGTCAATATAAAATACACTATACCCTTAATTGATGAAAATTGACAATGCGTGTGGGTGGCAAATCAAAACAAACAAATAAGCTGGGAGCCGGACTTTAATTAAAGTCCGGTTTTTTTTTACCTTCAGAGGAATTTTACACATCCACATTGGCGTACTTGGCATTTTTCTCGATAAAAGCTCTCCTCGGCGGCACTTCGTCTCCCATAAGCATAGAAAAAATCCTATCCGCCTCCAGTGCATCCTCAATAGATACTTTTTTCAAAAACCGGGTGTCCGGATCCATGGTAGTTTCCCACAATTGCTCTGCATTCATCTCTCCCAAACCTTTGTATCGCTGTATTTTCACCGAGCTCTCCTTTCCGTCTTTGGTAAAGCGGGCCACCGCATCCTTGCGCTCGTCTTCAGTCCAACAATACTGGAATTCACGTCCCTTTTTAATCAGATAAAGGGGGGGAGCTGCAATGTAAATAAATCCCTGTTCTACCAGGGGTCTCATAAATCTGAAAAAGAAAGTCAGAATCAGGGTGACGATATGACTGCCATCGACATCCGCATCACACATGATAATCACTTTGTGATACCTCAGCTTATTGATATTGAGGGTCCTTTCTCCTTCGTTGTTTTCCTCTATGGACACCCCAAGGGCGGTAAAAATATTTTTAATCTCTTCGTTTTCATAAATTTTGTGCTCCAGGGCTTTTTCCACATTGAGAATTTTTCCACGCAGCGGCATAATGGCCTGAAAGCTGCGATCCCGCCCTTGTTTAGCCGTTCCCCCTGCCGAGTCTCCCTCCACCAGGTAAATTTCACATTCCGCAGGGTCCTTTGAGGCGCAATCGGCCAATTTTCCCGGCAATCCGCTTCCGGTAAGTACATTTTTGCGCTGTACCATTTCTCTGGCTTTGCGCGCAGCCTGCCTGGCGGTCGCAGCCAAAACCACCTTTTCTACTATCTTCTTTGCATCCCTTGGATTCTCTTCCAGGTAATGCCCCAAAATATCACCCACACATCGACTTACGATCCCGGTCACCTCTGAGTTGCCCAATTCACCCTTGGTTTGACCCTTAAATTGGGGATCGGGTACTTTTACAGAAACCACGGCCGTCAACCCCTCTCTAAAATCTTCGCTGCTGGGTTTTACCTTTTTAAATAAATTGTTGTCTTCTCCGTATTTTTTCAACAAACGACTAACCGCCATTTTAAACCCATTGACATGCGTTCCTCCCTCTTTGGTGGTGATGTTGTTTACAAAAGAATATATGTTTTCAGAATAACTGGTGTTGTACTGCAAAGCTACTTCCACCTCTACGTGATCTTCCTTTCCGGAAACAAATATAGGTTTTTCAATAAGGGGAGTGCGCGACTCGTCCAGGTAGGCTACAAATTCAGCCAATCCGCCCTCAGAAACAAAGGTCTCAGATTTGGGTTCTCCGCCTGAACCATGTCTTTCATCGGTTATGGTCAACTTTAATCCCATGTTGAGAAAGGAGAGTTCTCTCAACCTGTTGGCAAGCGCTTCGTATTTAAATTCGATACTGGAAAATATACTTTCATCCGGGTGAAAAGTAATTACCGTTCCGGTGGTCTTGGATTCGCCTATCGCTCTAACCGGTTCAACGGGAATACCTTTACTGTATTCCTGCATCCAGATTTTACCCTCCCGGTGTACCTCTGCTCTCAGATAATCAGATAGGGCGTTGACACACGATATACCAACCCCGTGCAGTCCCCCGGAGACCTTATAGGTGTCCTTATCGAATTTCCCCCCGGCGTGCAATACCGTCATCACGACCTCTAATGCAGATTTTTTCAATTTCTCGTGTTCACCCACGGGTATCCCACGACCATCATCTGTAACCGTTATGCTGTTGTCCTTTCTTATAATTAAATCTATCTGGGTGCAATTCCCGGCGAGGTGTTCATCGATGGAGTTGTCCACGACTTCCCAAACCAGGTGATGAAGCCCCTTTGAGTCGGTGCTTCCAATGTACATCGCGGGTCTCATTCTCACCGCTTCCAGCCCTTCAAGTGCCTGAATATTACTCGCCTCGTAGGAGGGGGTATTTGATTTGCTCATGGTTTTCTTTCCTTAGTTTTTAGAATGTGCAAATATACAAAAAAACAATGGGAAATCCGCCCTCAATTGAAAATAATTCTAGCTATATACACCTCCTAATTTTCAGCAATTTCTACACTCATTTTCCTGCAGAGAAAACCTATTTTTCCCTATCTATACCGCCAACCATTTTCCCTGAATTTTAAGTATTTTTTCCAATACATCTCTCACACACCCCTCCCCTCCTTTATAAGGTGAAACATATTTGCAAATATCTGTAATTTCCCTTGCTGCATCTGATGGACAAGCGGGAAATCCCACCATTTTCATAATTTCAAAGTCGGGCATATCATCCCCTATATACAGTATTTTTTCTACGTCCAATTCGTGGAAATCAACCCATTCCTTAAATACCCCAAATTTTTTTTGAACTCCACCAAAATAGTGCGGTACTCCCAAGGCCTTCAATCTCAATTCCACCCCCCTGGAGGACCCCCCGGTAATGACGCAAATTCTTATCCCCGCAGCAATGGCTTTTTTAATGGCGTATCCGTCCCTCACACTCATGGAACGAAGCAGTTCTCCCTCCTCTGTAACCAGCAACTGGGAATTGGTAAGCACCCCGTCACAATCCAGTACAACGGTATTGATTTCTCTAAACAGCGAAAGTGGGTTATTCATGGTTATCTTTTTTATTGAACCGCCAAATTAAGATTTATTTTTTGATCCGGGGAGTTTCGATTAGTCAACCTAAGGGCAAAAATTATTTACTCAAGTTTCACAGTTCTATTTTGAAGAACGAATGAGCTGTATTTCTTATGAAATTGTATAGAAAGGAGTCAGCACTTTTAGATTTTTATTTATATACTTATTTCTCTTTTTCTTTTGTCTCGATACAAAAGAAACAAAAAATCACGGCTCTTGATAATTTTCGGTCCACTTTTGAAGGTCTTGCT
>JAGTVA010000080.1 GCA_018224445.1 Saprospiraceae bacterium | reverse complement strand
TATTTTATGGTCCATATGGTCTTCAACCACCATGGGCAATTGGGCCTCAGTAGCCAAATACGCCTTTACGGGAAGTTTGACACAATTTCTCTTTCTATTTTTTGGACTCCTTGCACTCTGGCTAATGGGATCTGTGATTTACCGGGTATTTGCACTGCGGCAATGGGGAAAAATTGTCGATCCCAATCCAAAGTCGGGCCTGGCTACCTTGTGGTCGGTGGGAATGATCTCCCTGTTATTGTTGCTTTATTTACAACCCGTACAAAAGGGAATCGAGCAATTTACATCCATTGAATTGGATGGATTCATGCTTCCCAAACTCAGTTACGCAGACGAAAATCTTCTGGTTGAAGGATATTACGAGGAAATTCTCATAGGCAACGAACTTACCAATCCAGTCGGGGAGATGGTAGAGCGGGGAGAGGGTGGCCGATTCAGATTTTCAGAGGCTGCTGTTTTGGTGGATGATATAAGAGCAGTCACTTCCAAACCCAATACACAAATACTATTTAAAGGCAAATCTTACTCAGTCAATCAATACGGGAACAGAGACCGGGAATACCCCACCGAGCCCGGTGAAAATACCATTCGAACAGCTATACTCGGTGGCTCTTACCCCAATGGATCCGGTATAGCTGATCGCGAGTTATTCGATCGCATTCTCGAAGATAGCATAAATAAAATGGTCGAAGGTTTAAATTATGAGTTTTGGAATTTCAGTCATCCCGGTTATGACTTAATTCCCAGTATTTATGATTTTGAAGTAAAGGAGGCCGAACAATATCAATTTGACAATCTCATCTTCATCTCTCACGGTGTAGATATGTTTAAAAATATCAAAACCCTTGCAGACCATTTTCTAAAAGGAACTGAGATGCCTTATCCATATCTTGAGGACATCATCAAAAAAAGTGGTATAAACAAATCGATGTCGTCCAATGAAATGTTTAAATCACTGGAACCCTACAGCGAGGAATTGGTAAGGAAGTCCTATACTCATTTATACGAATTATGTAAAAAAAATGAAATTAAGCCTATTTGGATGTATTGGCCGACTACGGCCATACATCCCTTTGTTCGGGACTATTCAAGCGACATTGCTGAAATGGTCAGTCAAATTGGTTATACTGTGATAGACTTATCAGAAGTCTATAGAGAATATAAGCCTACAGAACTATATGTCTCACCATCAGACAGGCATCCAAATGTTCTTGGTCATTCTCTCATAGCAGATGCCCTGGTAGATTGGTTCATACAGCGACCTGAATTATTAAATCCTTCTCCTGAAAATAACCAGTAAATTATAAATAACACAGTGAGTTTCACCCCGGTAAGATTTAATACAGGCAATCTAAATCCTTACTATTTAACTCGAAAAATTTAGGGGGGCCGCTTATTAACCTGAGTTCGACTATTATTCCGAAGCATAATTCAAAAACTCCCTGGGCCAGACTCTTTTTCGAATATTTATCGAGATAAATCAATAATAAGGACCGACGCATAGGGAGAAATTCTATGAAAAGTGAGCTTTCAAAAGACTAAAAAGTTAAAAAATAAGGTACATCAATTCAGTTATAGTTTTACAATATTTACAAAATATTGATCTATAAATTTTTATGCGAGTTAGAATAGTCGAACTCAGGTTATTACAAAACTATTTGTGATATGCAAAGCGATGTAGAAGCACATTCACAAATAATCCGAGGTATTATTATTGGCTGTGGGTCTTTAAGGACAGCCCCCTCATTAATAGTTCGGGTTTAGTCCTTATCTTTGCGGTCTTAAAAATGGAATACAACTCCTTTGGCAAAAAACAGACTGTAGTATTGGGTGTTGAATTGATGTAGTTATTTATTTTTTAATTACCAAACCATGCTTAAATCGTTGAATATTAAAGAGAAAATAAAAGTTGATAATTTTCAACTCCTCAGTTTGATTTTTCTGCAATTGGTAGCATTGATTCTGATCAGCCGGTGGTACGAATTGGAACTCACGCTCAACTTACCCGAGTTGTTGACCGTAACCGCTGTTGGATTCCTCTTAAATGCAGCCCTCGCACCACCCCTCAGGTTGTACCTCTTCGCCGTCTTGAGTATGGTTTTACTAGCTGTAGTTATCGGGTGGAAAGGCATGGTGGGCGTAGTCGTGGCGGGAACAGCGATTACCCTCATAGCCGCTCTGGTGAAGCCAAATGGTTTGAAATACGGTTTATTGGGTGCTATTTTTGCCGTTCTGATCTATTTGATGGCCTCTAAACCGGATTGGATTCAGCCGCATATTTTGGTTCTCTCTACCCTGGGTTCCATGTTTGTTTTCAGGCTTTCACTTTTTTTATACGACAAAAATTATCAGAAAGAAAGACCTCCCCTTCTTAAGGATATCACCTATTTCTTTATGATGCCCAATATGAGTCTGTTGCTCTTTCCCGTGGTTGATTACAAGTTGTTTCTCAGGAACTACTACGACGATGAAGCCCTGTATATTTACAAAAAAGGGGTGCAATGGATCGCATTAGGCGTTTTTCACCTGCTGGTCTACCGCTTTATTTACTACTACATCTTAATTCCCCCTGTAGAAGTGCAGGATGCCGTCTCTTTCTGGCATTACGCCACTACCAACTACCTGCTCATCATCCGTTTATCCGGCCTCTTTCACATTGCTGTAGGGGTGCTGTGCCTGTTTGGTTTTAACCTGCCGAGGGTATTTGACAATTACTTTTTGGCATCCGGATTTGCCGATCTCTGGCGTCGAATCAATATTTATTTCAGGGATTATGTAGTTCGTCTGTTTTACTACCCTGTTTTTTTTAAGCTTCGCAAATGGGGCGACCTCAATGCCAAAGTAATTACCATATTGTTCATTTTTGCCATGACCTGGTTTTTGCACTCCTTCCAGTGGTTTTGGTTGAGGGGCTTCTTTCCACTTCGGATGGTAGACATCGTATTCTGGGGGGTTTTCGGCCTGCTGGTTGCCGGAAACGCAATTTGGGAATCAAAAAGAGCGCGCGGACGTAAGGATACCACTACCTGGTTCTACGCATTTACCATTACTGCTCAAATAATAGGCATGTTTTTGATCATGTGTATTTTATGGTCCATATGGTCTTCAACCACCATGGGCAATTGGGCCTCAGTAGCCAAATACGCCTTTACGGGAAGTTTGACACAATTTCTCTTTCTATTTTTTGGTCTCCTTGCACTCTGGGGAATGGGATCTGTGATTTACCGGGTATTTGCACTGCGGCAATGGGGAAAAATTGTCGATCCCAATCCAAAGTCGGGCCTGGCTACCTTGTGGTCAGCTGCAATGATTGGGGCCATGTTGCTCCTCCACTTTCAACCCGTACAAAATTCCATTGAAGACTTGACTTCTGTTTCACTGGAGGGTTTAATGGAGCACCGCTTAAATTATGCGGACGAACACCTTTTGGTAGAGGGGTATTACGAGGAAATTCTCATCGGAAATGAATTGACCAATCCCGTCGGCGAACTCATGGAGCGCGGAAGGGGTGGGCGATTCAAATTTTCAGAGGCCGCAATTAGGGTCGATGATATCAGAGGGGTCACTTCCAAACCCAACACAGAGATACAATTTAAAGACAAATCTTACTCAGTCAATCAATACGGGAACAGGGACCGGGAATACCCCACCGAGCCCGGTGAAAATACCATTAGAACAGCTATACTCGGTGGCTCTTATCCCAATGGTTCCGGTGTAGCAGATCACGAAGTATTTGATCAGATACTAGAGGACAGTTTAAACTCCATGAATGAGAATCTCCATTACGAATTTTGGAATTACAGTCACCCCGGATACGATATTATTCAGTGTATTTATGATTTTGAAAAAAAGGAGTCCCTGCAGTATGGTTTCCACAATCTCATTATTATTTCACAGGGTATCGACCACTTTAAAAATACCAGACTGGTAGCTAATTCCTATCACAATCGCGTTCCCATACCATACGACTTCATTCATGAGGTCATCGAAAAAAGTGCAGCTCAGCCATCAATGGATCCGATGGATATCTTCATTAAAATGGAACCTTACAGCGACGAGTTAATTCAGGGTTCTTACCAGTACCTATACGACCTATGCGTTGATAACGATATCCGGCCTATCTTGCTTTACTGGCCTACCATAATTTCACATCCATTAATACAAAGTAAACAGGAAGCCGTTAAAACCATAGCAAAAGATATTGGTTTTACAGTTATTGATTTAGAGGGGATATACGAGGGTTATATACCTTATTCCCTTATCGTTTCGCCCAATGACAGACACCCCAATAAACTGGGTCACAAACTGGTTGGGGATCGCTTAACCGAGATCTTTAAAAATAATCCATCGCTACTGGAAGCAGACGTTCAGTAATTGCTGTAATAATTGGTTCACTTTGCACTTATGGACTCCAATTGGTTCCACAACTCCATACCAAAATTATCCCATGAAAATTTTTCCGTAAACTCTCTTAAGGGTCTCAATATTTTCAGACGCTCTTCCTTATTCAGGGAGGACAATTCTCCAAGTAATTTTCCAAATTCTATCGCATCTTCGCCTCTAATGTAAAAAGCGGAGGGCCCTGCCACTTCGGGCAGACTAGAATTTTTTCTGACAACGGGTATCGTCCCCCATCGTATGGCCTCCAATACAGGCAGTCCAAAACCTTCATATTGAGACGGATAAAGCATAGCAATAGAAAAATGGTAAATCGAGGGAAGGTGCTCATCGGGGACAAAACCTGTATATACAATATCCTTTCTAAAGGGGTGATTTTCCATTTTTTCAAAAAAACTATTGGACTTCCACCCTCTTCCTCCGGAAATTACCAGCTGGCAATTGCTCATTTCCCGACTTTTAAACTCCTCAAAAGCGTCCAAAATCCATGCGTGGTTTTTCCTCGGCTCTACCGTGCCTACCGTCAAAAAATAAGGCGGTCGAATGCCGTACTGCTTTAAAACAGCCTCAGAAAATTTGACCGGCCCTTCAGCTGTGGAAGGGTAAATCCGAACGACTTTTTCACAAACTTCCGGAGCGTAATTACAAATATCGCGCTTGGTGTGTTCAGAATTAGCGACAATCAAGTCCGCATTTCTCATAATTCCCTTTAGAAAAAGGCGCTGTAATAACTGACTGTGCCATCGGTGTAAACCTGGGAACAGAACAGGCGTGAGATCGTGAATGACCGTAATCCTTTTGACGGAAGCGGGAAGGTTAAAAGGACCGAAATGTGCAGGTTCAATAACTGCATCTACCCGGTGCCACCTCAAAATAAGCGGAATTAGAATGAAGAGCCTCAGTGAAGCAAACCCAATGGGGAGGCGGGTATTCCAAACCCCAATTTGACGAACTCCCTTTATTTTCGGGTCTTTTTTTTCCCTGATTAATATCAATTCATGCCCGGGATTGGAGGCTATCATCGAGCGGATCATTTCCCGGGTATACACATGTACACCGGCATTTTGATTGTCCAAGGGATCGGCAATTACGGCTACTCTCATTTGTTTAAAAATTTTCCAAAGGCAACTACTCTCATTTTTTTTATAAAATTATTATCAAGGAATAATTTACAATGATTGTACTCTAATTTACCTGATACATTTTTGATACACCTCCAGAGTCTGGAAAACGGTTTTTCTCCAGCTGAAACGCATGGCGTGTTCAAATCCCCTTTGTACGAGATCTGCTCTAAGATCGGCATCTGAAAAAAGCATTTCCATATTTTGGGCTATATCTTCGGGTAAGTCGGGATTGGCTATCAGGCCATTCGATCCAACTACTTCGCCAAGCGAACTCCTGTTGCTGTGCAAAACCGGGGTCTTACAACTCATGGCTTCCAATGGTGGAAGGCCAAAGCCCTCGTAATGGGAGAGGTAGCAAAATGCAAGTGCATCGGAATACAGTACATGCAAATCGCGATCTTGAATAAAACCGGTAAAATTAACATCGGGCCTCCCCCTGGTCAATGCAGCCAATTCGTGCTCTGACCCCCAGCCCTTGTCTCCCGCTATCAGGAGTTGGATGGATGCATCGGGGTTATTCTCCTTAAAAAGCAGAAAACCGCGCACCGTGTTGAGGAGATTTTTTCTGGGTTCAATGGTGGATAAACACAGGAAGTAGGGTTCAATCCCAATTTGGTATTTCTCTTTCACTTCCGCGGATAAGTGTGCGTTGAAATTTCGGTAAAAAGTTTTGGAGTCCGCTGCTTCATATACGGTTTCGACCCGGGCAGCATCTACTGGATATTGTTTGGTCAAATCCGAAGTAGTGTTCTCAGAAATGGAAAGGAACCTATTGGCTTGGGACAGACAGAACTGCATACCCTCCTCGGATTGTTCAATATTTTGACGGGTGTGGTATTCCGGGAAAATCCTATGGGTAATATCGTGAACAGTAACCACCAGGTTTCCATCCAGATTTTGAATAGCCCGGAAATTCTGCGGTAGGGGAAGGTGGATCAAATCGTAACCTCCGGGTTCTCCCCGGAATTTATTAATCAATTCCTCCTCCTCCTTTTTTGAAACTTTTGACCTCGTCTGCCTGAGAAGCGAGCGAGCCGGACTGTTTCTGTATACTTTGGCGATGGGTTCGTAAATTCCATTTGGCAAAAGGTTTTTAACCGTCTTTTTTACCCCCAAAAGCAATTTTTCATACAGCTTGACATCTACTGATTCCGACCTGATGTGCGCCATATATTCCGACAGTGGGACAATGCGATTTCCTATCAACAAGTCAAAGTGAAAACTAGGATGGCCCATGCGGTTCACTTCGTCAAAACCCTTGAGCAATTGAATTAAATACCTTTTGATACCATCGTTTTTTGAAACTTGAAGCTTGTTGCTCTCGATAAGAATTTTGGTCTTTTTTTCATTCTCGCTTTCCTCAATAGGCAAAATTTCCAGCTTCTTCATGGCACAATAATCGAGCAATTGGTTTTGTCCAACGCCTTCAGGGCCTTTTGAATAGCCGAGTCTCTCCATGGTTTCTCCGTGCAATCCATTGAATAAGTCCAACAAATCGGTTGAAATCTCTTTTTTCCATGAACCGGCTACTCCTTTTCTGAAAAACTTTTTGCTAAATTCTTCTGGACTGATATTGATCGTTTTGGAGGTGGTTTGCCCTCCGTATTTTGGATTTCCAAACTTCATCGATTTAAAATCCGGCAAATTGTCCCAATTGGCCTCCGGCAAATCGATCAGTGATTCTACTCTTCTAAAAACCGACCGGGGATCGCGTATTAAATCCTCGTATTTTATGATCAGATCGGCCCTTTCGATCCACTCGTTGGCATTGCGGGACCAACCGCCAAAAAAACTGCCCTCGGCTGCGACTATGGCCTCCCGAAGATTATCCGTAAAATCTGAACCGGGGTGTACGATGTCCTTTCTGTGGTGAGCGATGGAAACCATGGCATCCCTACCGTCTCTCACCAGGTAAATAGCGGGAATATTCTCATCGGACGGCACCAGGTCGCGGGGCAGCAAATGTGTTTTAACAAAGGGGAAACGGTCGTAGTTTTCGTCTACCGGGTAGGTGGATTCTCTGTGCCAGGTGCTGGATTCCAGCCCGTACACATAATACAGAATATTCCGGAAAAAAGTATTTCCCGAGCGGGGAAAAGAAGCGATCCAGCATTTCATCTGTTTAAATTTTTATTCCTGAGTTCAATGGCCCGTTCGTAAAGTTTTACATCCTCACTGTTTAACGCTTTGATTTCGACCAAT
>JAGTVA010000079.1 GCA_018224445.1 Saprospiraceae bacterium | reverse complement strand
TTCTTTGGTCATTATTGGTTAAGTGGCTTGCCCCAACTCCGTTCAACCAATGCCTGCTGTTTGGATTTTTCAGTTGCTAAAGGTGGAGTATTGGCAGCCTATAGATTTGATGGTGAAAGGGAATTGTCAGAAGAGAAATTGGTTTGGGTGTAGTTTTTGATTTTGAATCAGTTGTTGGATGTCAATTTTTTTCTCGCAAAGGCGCAAAGACGCAAAGTGAAATGACGCAAAGATTTGATGGTCAGAGGGAATTGTCGGAAGAGAAACTGGTTTGGGTGTAGTTGTTGATTTTGAATCAGTTATTGGATGTCATTTTTTTTCTCGCAAAGGCGCAAAGGCGCAAAGATTTGATGGTGAGAGGGAATTGTCGGAAGTGAAACTGGTTTGGGTGTAGCTGTTGATTTCTTTTTTTTGTTAGAATTGCACTATTTTATTAATCCATAAACACCAATTATGACTTTAAATGACTTTATTGAACAACACGATCTCGATAAGGCAATTGTTCTTTTAGAGGGAAAACGCAAGGTAGCTGATGAAGATCGAGAAAAATTGTTTGCATTGGGTAAGTTGCTCGCTCAGAGAACGAAGAAAATGATTTTCAGAAGTGGAAATGCTGCGGGGTCAGATCAGCTTTTTTCCGAGGGCGTAGCCGCAGTGGACCACACCCGATTAGAGGTAATTACCCCCTACGACAACCACAGAAAAAGAACCAATAAGGCCTATAAAACGCTTTCTATGGACAGCATCGACCTGGCTTCAGAACCCGAATTGCTATACCAGTCCAAAGGCAATAAAAAAATGGAAAAACTGATCGATCAATACGCCTCGGGGCAAAGAGGGCGATTCGCTATAAAAGCTGCTTACATCATAAGGGATACCGTTAAAGCTATTGGCACCGAAACCATCCCTCCTGCTACCTTTGGCATATTCTACGACGATCTCAATGACCCTGTATCGGGTGGTACCGGTCATACCATGAATATCTGCAAGCAAAACGATATCCCGATTGCCGATCAAAATGTATGGATGAAGTGGTTGGAGAAATAATCCCATTAGTCATGAAAATATTTTTTCTCCTTTTTATCACAGCTTTTTTCCTTACCGGAGAGGTAAACTCACAAAGCCTCTATCACTCCGGCAAAAAAATCGGAGAGATTCGAGACAATGGTAGGCTGTATATGGGCGGACGGTCTGTGGGGGAGTTCAGGGACAATGGGGCTATTTATTCTCAGGGAAGGAAAATAGGCCGAATCAATGACAGGGGGCGGGTCTATTCAAGAGGGAGGGTCATCGGTGAAGTTCGATCCAATGGACGAATTCATCAGGGAGGAAGGGTAATAGGGGAGATTCGCAACAACGGATCGGTGTATCAATCCGGACGAAGAATGGGAGAGGTAAGAGGAGATTTTAATCCCTATCGGGTCGCTGCTGTCTACTTCTTTTTCTTTGCGGATTATTTGAAAGATTAGGCGAGGTGAACTCATCAATAAAGGAACCCAATCAACCAGATCGGAATTGTGTTGCCAAATGGCACTTCAACTCCATCTTTGACAAGAAATGAATTTTCTGTATTTTTTATTTGCTCCTGACTTTTTCCCTTTCCACCAACCTCAAAGGTTATCCCGCATAATTCATGAAGGATTTTATTACAAGACTATATCCCTTCATAAATGGGCACTTATTCGATTTTCTGTCCTCTCCGTCTCGTCAACGAGACGAGACGAGACGCCTGCGGTATAAAATCTTCTTAAGCCCCCATTTCTATTGGGATCCAGCCTTTCACGACAAACCCCTCATGAATAATGCGGGCAATGGAGTTGTCTACAATAAAATCTCCCTTTTTAGGAATCTGAATTTTGTGTACTTCACGCAATTGATTGTTTACGAATACTTCGCGTATGGTTCCGATATCCGGATTCCCATCTGACAAAGCGAAAAGAAGATTGGTGTTGTCGAGGTATATTTTTTCAGGTTTTTGTAAAACAGACTCACAGGCCAATTGCACAAGTGTATGTGCAAAAAGGCACTTATTTTGCATAAGTACATGTGCAACAATAATTTTTTATGGTCAGGTCGCGTCCAGCTCGAATTAGCCTTCACTATCTAACACCCATTTGATGTACCCCTCTATCATTCCTCCGCAAAAATAGGGTAGGTTGACCAGTTTCATGGGTTTTCCGGAAATAGTAGTCAGGGTTTCTATGGATACTTTATTGGCCAATAGCCTAAATCCTACGGAGTGACCTGATCGGTCTATGAACTCCATGAGAGATCGCAAACGACCACTTGCACCCGATTTTATTTCCACAGGAAAGACTGTATTCTCGAAGGGGTGCACCCAGTCCACTTCAGCGTTGGAATTGGCTTTTTCTCTCGTCCAGAAAAAAGGTAGTTGGTTGATGCGTTTGCTCTGCGCTATTTTTTCCTGAAATACCATGTGATTCACCAGATAGCCCTTGTAGTATTTATTGAGGTCTTCAAGTTTTAGTAGATGTGATTGAATTCCCGCTGCATAATTCATTAAGCCGGTATCTACAAACTGGATTTTGGGCTTTCTCCTTAAATTGGGTTTCAAAGGGGGGCGCAATTCATTGGTGGGGTAAATGAGCCGGATCAATCCGGTTTTATGCAAGCTGCGAAAGGCATCGGATACCTCTTTGGAAGGGTAGGAAGAATTGCCAAACCCATGGAAGGTAATTCTGTCCTGTGTTTGAGGTGCAAAATCCAGAATGTGTCTTAAAATATTTCGCTGTCCGGAGCTCTCGCTATATTTTTCTATATCGTCCCGGTAATTGTCCCATATGGAAGAATACACCTCCGTAACCGCAGTAATTAATCTCCCATTTTTGCGATAATGGTCAACTACCTCGGGCATTCCACCCACAATGATAAATTCATTGAACAAAGTCAATAATTTATTCACTGCCAGATCGGGAATTGGGATTCCGCGGTAGTATTCCAGGGCTATTTCCTCACCCATAGCCATTAAGAATTCCTCAAAATCAAGAGGATGTACCGGCATTTGAAGTACCCGTCCTACCGGAAAAGATTTTACTTTTCCCAGCGCCAGTTCCAATAGGGATCCAGCGGAAATCACATGGAGTTCGGGCATATCCTCATAAAAATACCTAAGTAAATGAATTGCACGAGGCACTTCCTGTATCTCATCTATAAACAAAAGTGTTTCTGCAGGCCTGTTCTTCAGGTTTCGGGCGAGCATAATGGCTTCGAATATCTTTCTGACATCGTCCCCATATTGAGTAAAGAAACCGGCATCCTTACTTTTTTCCAAGTTAAGATGGATGTATTGTCTGTATTGTTTTCCAAATTCGGTGACAACTGTGGTTTTTCCCACTTGCCTTGCCCCCCTCAAAACAAGGGGTTTTCTATTGGCAGATTTTCGCCATTTTTTTAGGTCCTCAAGTATTTTTCTGTGTATCATAACCCATTAAGTTAAATCCTATTTGTTTTTTCAGGGGTGCCCTTTGGCAGCAGTTAACCCATCGCAAAGCTAACAAAAAATCATAAATAAGGGGTTATTTAAGGGTATTTTAGATACAAATACAGGGTTATTTAAGCTATTTCATTGTCTAAATAAGGGGTTATTTAGTCTGAGGTGAGTACATCAAGCGGCACCAATTTGTCCCGGTATTGGATCAATTAGTCCACTTCTCAGTCTCTTTCGACTGACCACTCCTTCATTTTTTACTCCTTATTACTCAGCTTCCCAAATCCTATCACGCGGTCGAAGCGACCTCCGAAGGGACGATAATAAAGTAGTATGTAATAGTCGTTGTAGGTCTCGAATACGCTTCCTTCGATTTCATCGGTGGAAAAAGAATCAGAACCTTTATGACTGTTGGCATACTGGTAATCGTAGTAGCCCTGCTTTAAAAACAACTCTTTGTAGTACAGCCCCTTCTCATCGTCAAAATCCATCTTACAGTCCTCCCTTAAATCCATTCCACTAAAACCGCCGATAACATAAACTTCCTGATCGTAAACGGGCAGTGGGCTTCTCAGGGTAAGGAAGGGAAATACATAATCTGAGGTGAGGTGGGGGTTATCAAACTCCCGGTTTTCAATGATAAATCTCCCGTTAAAATCGTGGATCAGGCTGTACGATTTATGAGTCCGCTTATCGTCGGTTTTCATCACAATTTCTGTCCCGTCCTGAAAATGCTCGATGGTGTGAACCCGCTCAGACCTGAACCGAGTGGTCCTTATATCCATGGGGCGAAAATTTCTGCCCGCTTCAAAAACCAATCTTCCCCTGTGCTCGAAATTAATGATCTCCCCTGAGGTGTACCGCGGGCTGACATGACAAATGGCGTTAAGCCACCAGCCATTCTGTAAAATACAAGCCCTGAGGTCGTCCATTGGATTGCTCATGGGATAGTTTTTCTGAGAGATGTAAAAACTGATTTCCTGATGGGTTCTGGATTGACTCAGATTGGTGGGACGGATTATTTCTCCGGCAACAGAGAGTTTGGGCTCAAACACCACAAACCTGCGGGTCAACACCAGTGGATCCTTCAATTCCGGGTCAAACACCTGAAGTATGTAATTTCCGCTTACCGTGGGCTTGAAGTTTCTGTTGGGCAATCTTAAATTGTAATGGGTGTAATCGATAAGTGTTCCCCTGGAGAACTGGTAATCGAAGATTTCCTCCATATCGAAACCGTCTATGTATTCGTACTTCTCGAGTTCGGATGGCCTCCAATCCGCATCGCAGTGCACAATGCTAAAAAAATACCTCTTTACATCCGCTTCCATGTCGTCAAATCTCAACACCAGTTGTTGACTGCTCCCCAATCGAATAGCGGGCATGGCCAATTGATCGGTTGAGGGGTGAAAAACAACCGTGCGGATGTAGTCCTTAAAAACCCCATCTTCGTATACTTCGGCGTGTTGCCCCTCTGCCGGTAGACTTAAAAGCAATACCACAACAGTCAGGCATAAACAAAGACATTTTTTAACTATACTCATTTGCATAAAACTTAAAGCTTGTAATAAAAATGCTGAAAATAGTGATTAATTTCCGAAACTCATCCGACTGCACCACCCAAGGTTTTTTCTCTGAGACTCCAACCTAGTCCCTCTAAATTTTAGATACCCAGGGGGAATCTTTCAAATAAAACCTCCACAGTTTCTCCGCCCACTCCCCGGCGTATTCTATACCGATTCTCCTTGCTGAAACCACATCTTCCGGTTTGATCTTGTCGGGTATTCCCTCCAGCCATACACCGTTATTCAAACTTAATTCCACACCGTTAAATTGCATGTCTATTCCCAGCGCCTGGCTAAGTATACCCGGACCTGCACTGATTCGGGGAGTCAGTACCTTTAATTTTCTCCTTTTCATCATTTCCTCCGCACCTTCAATGGGTTGGATAGCCCGGATCAAAACGGCATGGGCTACTCCCTCAGGCCCGCACACTAAATTGAACAGCTTGTGAATTCCATAGCACATATAGACGTAGGCGCGACCTCCGTTTCTGTACATCACTTCAGTTCTTTTGGTCTTCCTGTCGTTCCAGGCGTGGCTGGCTTTGTCTTCAGGGGCACAATACGCTTCAGTCTCGGTAATAATGCCGGCAGTGTACACTCCATTTACACGGGTACACAAGCGGGTACCCAGAATATTCCTGGCTACCACTAAAGCGTTGTTTTGGCGGAAGTATTCGGGTGGTATCGGAGCCTGCTTACTAGAGGAGTCAGGCATAGTAGGAGGTTTTTTGGTTAAAATCGCTTACTGCTGTAGTTCGGTGCCTCCTTGGTAATGGTTACATTGTGGGGATGGCTTTCAATCACGCCTGCCTGAGAGATTCTTACAAATTGGGCTTCCTTCAGTTTTTCCGTGGTTGCCGCTCCGCAATACCCCATGCCGGCGCGCAGTCCCCCGACGTATTGGACCATGACTTCAGCCAGGGTTCCCTTGTAAGGTACTCTTCCTTCAATTCCCTCGGGTACCAGTTTTTTTACATCGTCTTCCACATCCTGAAAGTAACGGTCTTTAGATCCTTTTTGCATGGCCCCTAATGAGCCCATTCCGCGGTAAATTTTAAATTTTCTACCCTCGAAAATAATGGTTTCACCCGGTGCTTCTTCCACACCAGCAAACAGTGAGCCACCCATAATGGTGTCGGCACCGGCAGCAATGGCTTTGACTATATCCCCTGTAAATCGAATACCGCCATCTGCAATAATGGGAACACCCGTATCTTTTATGGCGTGGTAAGCATCGTGGATAGCACTCAATTGCGGAACTCCAACTCCCGCTACTACGCGGGTGGTGCAGATACTGCCCGGACCCACTCCAACCTTGACTCCGTCAATTCCCGCATCCACCAGTGCTCTGGCCGCTGCACCAGTAGCTACATTTCCCCCCACCAATTGCAAATCTGGATAATTCTTCTTTATTTCTCTGACAAAATCCAACACTCCTCTCGAGTGTCCGTGGGCAGTATCTATGCAAATCATATCTACTTGCACTTTTATCAGGGCTTCGATCCGCTCTAGAGTATCCTTTGATACTCCCACCGCAGCTCCCACCATTAACCTGCCGTAGGAATCCTTGCAAGAAAGGGGGAAGTCCTTCACTTTTATAATGTCGCGATAGGTGATCAAGCCCACCAGCTTACCGTGTTTATCCACTACCGGCAATTTCTCAATCTTATGTTTTTGCAATATTTCTCTGGCATTATCCAGGTCGGTACCTACCGGAGCAGTAATGAGGTTTTTGGAGGTCATCAGGTCTTTGACCGATTTGGAGTAATTGTCTTCAAACCTAAGGTCTCGATTGGTCAATATACCCTTGAGTATATTGCCTTCAGCCACAATGGGGATTCCACCTATTTTGTAGTTTTCCATAAGCTGAATCGCATCTCCCACCAGGGCATCTTCGGTCAGCGTTACGGGGTCTATTATCATTCCACTTTCGGACCGCTTAACCGATCTAACCTGCTCGGCCTGTTCCTCTACGGACATATTTTTGTGAATTACTCCCAATCCCCCCTGTCTGGCAATGGCTATGGCCAGATGCTTTTCGGTTACCGTATCCATGGCTGCGGATACAATGGGCACATTGATTCTCAATTTTCGGGTAAGTCGGGTCGAAATATCTACTTCTCTGGGAAGTACTTCTGAATAGGCGGGAACCAGCAGGACGTCGTCAAAAGTAACGCCGCGGTTCGAAAATTTTTCGTATGCTGTCGTTTTTAATTCCATATGCAAAGTTATGAATCTTTTTTTAAAAACCTGGCCTCTGAATTGGATGAATTTTTTTATCCGCCTACATTTGAGGAACAAAAAACCATTACATGAAGCCCCAACCTTCTTTAGGCATTTTTTCTCAGGAGTATTTTATGAAACAGGCTTTTCAACAGGCCCTGCTGGCCGCAGAGGAAGGAGAGATCCCTGTGGGAGCTGTGGTGGTGAGCGGAAACAGGATAATCGCCCAAACCTACAATCAGGTTGAGCGGTTAAACGACGTCACAGCTCACGCCGAAATTCTGGCTCTGACTGCTGCCTCTGAAGCAATAGGAAACAAATACCTTATGGACTGTACCCTTTACGTCACGCTGGAGCCCTGCCTCATGTGCGCGGGGGCCTTGAGATGGTCACAGCTCGGAAAACTGGTATTTGCCGCCCAGGACGATAAAAACGGATTTATGCGCTACGGAAGGGAAATACTGCACCCCCAAACCAAAGTGGCCTATGGCGTTATGGAGGAAGAATGCAAAACCTTATTGAAGGAATTTTTCTCCAAGTTGAGAAAGTGAATAAAGGAATTATTTTCCCTTTTAAATAATTTTTTATTTCACTTTTTCTCTTTCTTTTGTCCACTTTGTCTAAATCACGCCTGCCACGTTACAGTCGGGGGATGATTGGATGGCACGGATTAAATAAAACCCAACACAGAGGGAGTAGCCTCCCCATCAGTTTCGGCGGGGCGGTGGCTTTGTTGATTAAAAAGACCAGAGGACAATTTCTCCCACCCGCAAATCCACCG
>JAGTVA010000078.1 GCA_018224445.1 Saprospiraceae bacterium | reverse complement strand
GCTCTTTGCAGAAGGTGCTATTTGGACAGCCAGGAAACTGTTCAACCATTCCGATATTAAACCCGGAGTGTATAAATTTGAATCATTTTTTGACCAAATATTTAAACCTTAATTACGACTTAGGTTTTGCTGATAAATCAAACTAATCCTCCGGTTCTGTTGAACTTGCCCTGATCAATAACAAATAGAGACAAGGGTATAAATTATTCACTATCCGTAAACAATGAATTAATTTTTTTTGAAAACTGTAAAAGAGGGCGCACAGTAAATTTCACCGCAATGGCGCAGAGAACGCAGAGTACACGCAGAGGGAGGGCGCAATGGGTTGTATCGAGTTTGATTCATTTTGCATGTCGAATTGTGTTGTAATGAGCCTGCCAAAATAATAACCTTACCACGCCATGACCTGTGGACAAATAAAAAGTACCGTTAATAAAAGATGCAAAACACTTTTTATGTAAAACCTCAAGAGATCTTCGAAAAAATTTATATTTGAATTACCTTAGGCATTTTGAATAAAGAAATTTAGTAACTGAGAAAATATAGATTATGAAAGAAACAAAACTTTGGACGGCCCTTATCACTCCATTGAAAAGAGATGGATCCGTTCATTACTCCGATTTAGAAGTCCTGATCAAACGACAGGAAGAGGCCGGGAACGGAATTCTCATCATAGGAAGCACTGGGGAGGGCCTCGCGCTTTCGGAGGAGGAAAAAATGGGAATATTGAACTTTGTGTCGGAATTAAATCCCAATGTTCCCATCATGGTGGGCGTAGGCGGTTTTAATCTTCAGATGCAGGTGGATTGGATCAAGGGTTGTAACGGACTGAATATAGACGCCTTTCTGCTGGTCACTCCGCTCTATTCCAAACCCGGAGTGGAGGGACAGACGCACTGGTTTAATTCCCTATTGGATGTTGCAGAAAAACCCTGTATGCTCTACAATGTGCCTTCGCGCTCGGCGGTAAAAATGCCCCCGGAGGTATTGTCTCGGGTAAAAGATCACCCCAATCTCTGGGCGGTGAAGGAAGCGAGTGGGAGTATAGCGGACTACCAGCAATTCCGACGGTCCGCTCCGGAAATTCCGCTCTACAGCGGGGACGATGCCCTCACCGCTTTTTTCGCGGCAGCCGGTTGTTCGGGCCTGGTGTCGGTGGCTTCCAATGTCTGGCCGAAGGCCACCCATTTGTACGTTGAAAAATGTCTCAAGGGAGAGACTGAATCGCTTTACCCGGTTTGGAACGACGCGGTGGATGCGCTTTTTTCTGCATCGAATCCCGTTCCGGCCAAACTCTTACTGAATGAAAACAAGGTGATTGAAACGGCCGTACTCAAACCCCCGCTTGCAGAAATGGAATTGACGGATTTGTCAGAACTCATCCGCGTCGACAGAGAAATTGAAAAATGGTATCAAAACAATAAAGACTAGAACATGGAATGGAAAGAAGTACTGGATCGATTGGAAAATGGCAGTCTGCGCGCAGCAGAACCCGACGGGGACAGCTGGAAAGCCAATACAGAAGTGAAAAAGGCCATTTTAGCTGCCTTTAAAGCCGGTAAAAATATATCTCTGCAGGGGATTTACAAGGGGTTTGTGGACAAACACAACCTCCTCCCTCGCGAATTTACTCCGGAGGACGGAGTTCGCCTCGTTCCCGGGGGATCCTCTGTTCGACGAGGTGCCTATGTAGCCAAAGGCGTAATACTCATGCCACCCGCCTACGTGAATACTGGCGCTTATGTGGATGAGGGGTCTATGATCGACAGCCATGCGCTGGTGGGATCCTGCGCCCAAATCGGAAAAAATGTACACCTTTCGGCCGGGGTGCAGATCGGAGGGGTACTGGAACCCGTGGGACTCAGCCCGGTGGTGATTGAAGACGACTGCTTTATCGGTGCGGGAGCGGTCATTGTCGAGGGCATTCTGGTCAGGCGCGGGGCGGTTATCGCTCCGGGCGTCACCCTATCCAAATCGGTACCTGTATACGATTGCGTCAATCAAACAACCCTGGGTAAAGGGGCTCCCATACCCGAAGGGGCTGTAGTCATTCCAGGGACCCGCCCCATCCAAAACGACTGGGCCAAAAAGAAGGGCTTGATGGCGGCCTGCCCGATCATTATCAAGTACCGGGACGAGGGCAGCAATGCTTCGTTGGAGCTGGAGGAGGCGTTGAGATAGGGGGTGAGTGAAGTGTTTAAAAATCCATGCATTTACATTTAATTTATTACCATGATCAAATATACCCCTCAATCCCAAATTAGTCTAACTTTATTCAAGACTCCATTTCAATAATCCCTGGATCCCAAAATCAGATGGTCGTATTGGAAGGAATACTAATCTGGGATAAAATGGTTAGACCGTTGATGAGTAGTATGGCATCCATGTATATTTCAACATCACCTCCCTCAAGACGGGCCAGGCTATTCGATGATTTAGGCGAAATGACTTACCTGCGATTTGAGCATGGTCCAAAATACTCAAATTAGGTTGATTTATAACTAAATTAAAAAAACAAAATTGTTATAAATCGTGCTAATCTCTAAGTTTGTATGTTATTATAAAATTCATTTCCAGTATTTTAAATATTATTTTAGGCTTTAAACTAATATTTACCCGTATTTTATTTGTATTTAATATTTTGAATAATTATATTTGCAGTAACACCTTATAATGTAAATCAATATGAGATACTATCACCTTATAGTTATCGAGACACACTCGTTCTATTGATAAGGAACGAATATAATTGTAAATTCAATTACCCATTTTGTTAAACAGAAAGGGTGCCTTTTCCATATGCTTTCTGTTTTCTACGGAATGCTCTAATAACCTCACGCGCGCAAATTATTTTACCAGAGAATCCGATTGGGTAAGCGATTGATGTCTTCGAGAACCCAAAATTTGCCCGGGATCTGGAATAAATGCTAAAGGGACGGACGAGATCAAGGTTGACGTTCTGCAATATGACCTGCGGACAAATCAGGGTCAGTGAAGGCCAATAAGGAAGATTTCCTTCCGAGGGTCGGGCTGCCCGAACAGCCCAATCAAAACCTTATTATCATGAAGTATTTATTTTCAGTTTTAATCGTATTTTTTCTGGCTGGAACCACTTTTAATCCGGCAAATGCAACCCCCTCTATTGAAATTGAAGAGGAAAAGGTAGAAATGATCAACTTCATGGAGTTGCTTGCAGATTATGAATGCACCTACACAGTGACATTTGAAGTAGGAGTCAATACCTTGGTTGGAGGGTCCATGGAAGTCGAGTGCACCGGAACCGGAACCTCCGACAATTCAGCAAGTGAAGCCTGCAACAGAGCTTATGAGGCAATTCGAGAATGTATAACCTTTTGGAATAATATGGAGTAGAAAATCTGGAACTAAAGTTGAGCATTAATATTTACCAGCCCTCAAATCCAGGTTGGTGAATATAAATGCAGAAATTATTAACCCTTCCCGGATGGTTGCAAAAGCCATCCGGGAAAAAATCCAAAAACCATGAAATACTTATCGATAGCTGTATTTATTCCGTTGATTTTGCTTTTTTCCGGTAGTGCATACACTCAGGGGGAGTACTTTTTTACATACCAGATGGTATACCCTCAACACCCGGAATTAAAAATATATGAGTACCACGAATGGAGTTCGGATATACACCTCTCCATGGTCATCGACAGTTCGGAGGTGGAGGAAGTAAAAGTGACAGAATACGACGACAGAGGATTCCCGGTTAGTAAAATGAGAACTAGCAGTCCTTCGGCCCTATCGACCATTATGCCTCTCTACAAAAACAAAAAAGAGGGGTACATCATAAGAACTGTAACCAACCCGTGGGAATTTTTCACCAATCCACAAATGATTCAAATTTTGGAGGATTACCTCGAATTTGAATGGAAAATAAGCGGTGAACAGAAACTTATTGACGACCTGCAATGTATAAAGGCGACCACTGAGTTTCGCTGCAGGGATTTTACCGCGTGGTTTGCTCCCGAAATATCGGTTCCTTCCGGTCCCTTTTTTTTTCATGGATTGCCGGGCTTAATCGTCAGACTTGAATTCGAACAATCGGAATTGTATTTTGAATTGCGTGAGTTTGGTTCCCTTGACCAGCCCGAATTAAATTTAGAAATACTCGGGATCGATCCCGATAATCGATGGGATTTGGCAACCCATTGCGACTTGCAAGAAGAATTTGATCGATATGTACAAATTCTCCATGCTCGCGCAGGCGATCCGGACTGTAAAAATTGTCCCACAAAAATAAAAAATGTGAGGTGGGATGAATGCTGGGATGAATGCGATTAAACACGACACCATGAATCGAGTGTACCTGATTTTTTGCATTATCTGGTGTGCCGGACTGCCACTATCAGGACAATCTTTCGTCCTCACAGTACTTGATGATCGGAACGATGAGCCCGTGGTGCACGCCAGCATCGTCTACACCTATGAGGCAGGGGAAACCCGAAAAAAAGGATATGAATTTACAGATCAGGAGGGCAGGGCGAATCTCACTGTACCCGGGGAGGCTGAACTGCTGCAAATTGAAGTGTTTCAATTGAGCTACGAGCCTGCTGAGCAAACCATTGACCTCAGGGAGGTCAAAAGCGATACAATAATCATCAGACTGAGTCCTCGCATTCACGAAATTCAGGAAATCCAGGTAAGGGGAGAGTCCGTTTACGCAGAGCCCATCCCCGATACGCTCACCTATTCTGTCGATTCTTTTGCCACCCTCTCCACTCCGGGAATACTTGATGTGCTCGAGCGAATAGAGGGGATTCGAATTACCGGAAACCGCATCTCTTTTCGGGGCAGATTTGTTTCCAGGGTATTCCTGGATGGAGTAGATCTGGCTTCCGACTCCTATATGACCATGGTAGAAGCTGTCAACACCTCTCTAATTGAGGAAATTGATATCATATCCAATCACCATTCCAATCCGGTAATGGCAAAATTCGAACCTTCGGAATTGGTTCTGGATTTAAGAACGAAAGGTAGTTCAAGAATGAAATTCAGTGGGAGGGGCAGTGCAGGAGCTTCAACCCGTGAACTACTGACCCTGACTGGGGATGTTACCGGAGTTTCTCCCGGATTAAAGAGTATGGCGAGATTCACCAACAACCGAATGTCGGCACGCATATACCTTCCCGCTGAGGATTTCTCACACTTCAATCCCTTGCGCATGCCTATGGGTGGTCTTAACCGGAATTACGAGACGCAAATGAATTTTGCTCCTATGAGCTCAAAAAGTTATACTACCGATCAAAAAATACTGGGCTCCGCCCTTTTGTTGGGCATTCCCGCAGGCAAAAACTGGACCATCCGAAGTACCAGTTATTTTCAGCAATCAGAACTCACTCATTTTCACTCACTTTCTACTTTGAATTTTCTCCCGGATACTACCTTTACCTACGGATTTGAAAACCACACCCTCTCAGACCAGCACTTCTTCAGGACCGAATTAGAATCGGAGTACAGCACGGAAAATTCCTACCTGAATATTGAACTGACAGCGGATCTGCCCTATCAAACAGCAAAAAATCAGCAATATTACTCCGGTCAGATCACTGATACTCTTTCCGATGTACTGAAATTAAGAGATGCCTATAACTTTTCACCTACCCTAACTTTCTCCAGAAAAATGGGTGATGCAGCACTGGATTACCGGCACGAGTTTCAATATACCCGATTTTCAGAGGTTTGGGAAAATGCCAACCGTAGAACCGCAAACCTCCGCAATAAAGAGGGCGTTTTTCAGGATCAAGTCCACACTACTCAATTCAAATCTACCGGTGAATTGCTGCTGAACCAGGATTGGTCAGAACACCGGATCGGTATAGGTTTGGGCCATCAATTTCTCAGAAATCAAAAAGAGCTGAACACCCACATCTCAGGTCAGGAAGCGGGTAATCACCATATTTCTAATTCGGACTTTGCCGCCCATACCCTATACGGAGCATTTCAATTAGAAAAGGGAACCCAACACACCCCAATGAGTTACCGCGGATCTGTAAACCTGGGAATTTCATCCAACAAGTGGCTGCAAACCGAATCGACCTACCATCGGGAACTGAATCCATACCTTACTGTAGACCTGGAACTCGACAGAAAATTAAACCGCTGGTCGGGTGTGGTGCTGAATTACTCATTTGAAAATCGCCCCATCAGTCCGCGTTATGTCGTTCCCGATTCTATTCTCACTCCCCATTACCGATTCTTGAAAGCCTACCAGGGCAGCGGTTCAGAAAGAAGTCACCAGTGGAATGCAAAATATGTAAATAAAAGAATCGACCGTCTGTTTAATTACGATCTCGGTCTGCGCTTTACCTATCGGCCCAATACAGTGATCCCGAATATGATGTATTTTTTGACGCATCAAATTGCAACCTATCGATCCAACAAAAGTAGAAATCTCACCCTGGACTTCAATTGGCAACAAGACTTCATTCACTCCGATTGGAGTCTCTCGGGCAAATTGTCGTTTTCGGGCAACAACTATTCCAGGAATTTAAACCATCGGGAAGTGACTTCAAGTTTCCGCAGCTACTCCAATCAATTGGACGCGACTTATAGAAAAGGCGGATTTGAGCTGATTCTATCCGGGCGACTCAGGTATTTGATTATCTCCTCTGACCCCGGTTTTCAAAAATCCGACAGTTGGTATTGGAACAACCGGGCAGAAATCAATTATCTCACGAGGAATGAGCGCATCAGAGTCGGTTTAACGGGGGAGCACTTTCACTACGGCGCCTCCGAAAGCAGTTTTATTGCCCTTGACTTTAAGGGGGATTTTTACGTATCCAAAAAACTCAAACTACAGCTCCTGGGACACAATTTACTCAACAACAAAAATTTTATCCTCCGGCGGTTCTCTCCGGAATTTGAATCGAATCAAATATTCCAATTGCGACCCCGCTACGTAGGAATAATTGCCACTCTGTGGTTTTAGTCTTCGCTTTAAATACTACTGCTTTAAATACTACTGATATTTTCAAGGTTTCTCCTACACATATATGGAAGTCCACTGTTGTGGCTCACCCCACTGTCTGAACCGCTGGTTTATTTGATTTTTGGATTTCGCTGATTATTTTGTTGACCTACCTCGAGGGTGAAGGGGATGATTGCCCTGAAAGGGCTGATTTACAATACCCTTAGGCTTTGCCTGAGGTATGGTATCCACCCCATTTTGAGTC
>JAGTVA010000077.1 GCA_018224445.1 Saprospiraceae bacterium | reverse complement strand
TTGTATGGCTGCTTCGCTGATGTTCAGTACAGAGGGGATGTTGTTTTGGTAGTATTTAAAGGGAAAAGACATGGATTCACCCACGCTTTTGTAGGCTGCAAAATGAATAATGGCCTCGAATGGCCCCTCTTTTCTTACGCCTTTGAGAGTGGCGTCGCGGTCTGTTAAATCCACTTCCAGGTTGTGGACATTCTTCCCGGTCAACTTTTTAATGGCAATGAGCACTTCCCGGTATGCATTGGAAAAATTGTCTATGCTCACCACTTCAAATCCGGACTCTATCAATTGGACTATGGTGTGGCTCCCAATAAACCCGCATCCTCCGGTGACCAGTATTCTCTTTTGCATGTAGCCATTTGTTTTTCGGTCGTCAAAGTTAATGGAATTATTTATTATCAAACGGGCATGGTCTTTTTTACCGCAAAATTTCCCAAACATTAAACCCATATAAAATCAAGACAAGTAGGCCAAGATAACGCTAATGGACCTGGTCTGACATTAACTTTTTTCACCACAGATTCGCACAGATTCGGTCAAATTTCAACCCATTCAATTGATAGACCTCTAATTTTTATTTTCCCGGATCGATTTAATTAAAGCGGGCAGTCAAGATCCGCCGGATTTGCGGGAAGGGAAAAAGGCCCATTAAGTACCTCCACTAACCAAATCAACCTAAAGTACAACTGATACAGATTCAGGCCCTGTAGCATCGAATAAACTGGGGACAGTTATTGTAATAATTTGTTTGTTTTACCTCAGATTTTCACAGATACACACAGGTTTATACCCCGGCTATCTGTGTCGCAATGGTATGTGATTACCCCGGCCGGGTTAAATGGGCCATACGAATTTTTCGAGACACAGTACCTGCACCCCTGTTTTGGACTTAGGCAACCAAAAAAATCCGATGAGTCCATCACTTTGACGTATTTCAAATTCCCCCAAGCCAACTCATCGTGCATAACTCATAAATCATCACTCAAAACTTTGCTACATCACCACATCACCGATCAATCAGTGTAAATTGTACTTTGCGATAATAAAAAATTCTCCGAAAATCGCTATCTTCACCCCTTCGAAAAGATCGGTAGACTCTATTGGATGAAATACCGTGAAAAAAACTTTAAATATATTTTTTAACCAACCCTTAATACTATGCCAATCAGACTGATTTTACTTTTTGTTTTTCTAGGATTGTCCACTTACCTGTTGGGCAACGATACCGAAGACGAAGCCAGATTATTGAGATTCCCGACAGCTCACGGCGACCAGGTGGTATTTACCTATGCCGGTGATTTGTACACGGTAGCACGTACCGGAGGGACGGCCAGGAAATTAACCAATCACCCGGGCATGAAACTCTTTCCCCGGTTTTCCAACGACGGATCAAAAATTGCCTTTACTGGACAGTACGACGGCAATACGGAGGTTTATGTTATGTCCTCCTCCGGTGGGGTGCCAGAGAGAATAACTTATACCACCACACTTGGCAGAGACGACGTTTCTGACCGAATGGGCCCCAACAACATCGTAATGACCTGGACCCCGGACGATGAACACGTGGTATTCAGGACCAGAGACAACAGTTTTAATTCTTTTAAGGGTGTGTTGATGAAAGCTCCTTTGTCGGGTGAATTACCTGAACAACTCCCCTTCTCAGTAGCTTCCTGGTGTTCCTACACAGAAGACGGAAATCAATTGGCTTACAACAGGGTTTTTCGCGAATTCAGAACCTGGAAATACTACCGCGGTGGCCAGGCAGACGACATCTGGCTTTTTGATTTTGAGAGCGGAGAGACTGAAAATATTACCGATCACCAGTCCCAGAATTTATTTCCCATGGTGCACGGAGACCGGATATTTTTTGCCTCCGACAGAGACCGCACCATGAACCTGTTTGTGTACGACAGGAGTAGCGGAGAAACTACCAAAGTAACTGAGTTTGATGAGTTCGACATCAAATGGCCCAATATCAGCGGCGGATTAATCTCGTTTGAGAATGGAGGCTATATATACATTTATGATATTGAATCTGAAAACCTACAGCGAGTAAGTGTTAATTTGAAGGAAGACCTCGCTGTGGGCCGAGACAAGAGAGTGGATGCCACTGATAATCTATACTCTTCCGCTATTTCACAGGACGGAGCAAGAGTGGTATTCAGCGCGAGAGGAGATGTTTTTTCCGTGCCCGCTAAAAAGGGTGTGACTCGAAATTTGACCCAGTCTTCAGGTGCACACGATAAATCCGTTTCCTGGTCCCCCGATGGAAAGTGGATCGGATATATCTCTGATAAAACGGGAGAGGATGAGTTGTACATTGTTCCTTCAGATGGAAGTGGAGAAGCTCGTCAAGTATCCGACGACGGAGGTCCCTATAAATACTCCATGGAGTGGTCTCCCGACAGCCGGTTTATCGCTTTGTCAGATCGCTCCCATCACCTGTATTATTACAATGTCGAAAACGGGAATCGGACCACTGTTGCCCACAGTCAGGATTGGGAAATAAGGGACTTTACCTGGTCTCAAGACAACCGATGGATAGCGTATTCACTTCCCAATCTGTGGGGAGCTACCCAAATTCACCTTTACAGCCTGGACAATGGAGAATCTTTTCCCGTTACGGATGAATGGTACAATGCGGGTTCTCCCGAATTCAGTCCCGACGGAAAATACCTGTATTTTGTCTCTCAGAGGGAGTTTAACCCCATCTACTCTCAGACAGAATGGAATCACGCTTTTATTGACATGAGCAATTTGTTTATCCTTCATCTTTCGGATGAAACCCTTTCACTTCACAAGGTGGAGAATACAGAATCCATAGGAAAGGATGGTAACAAAGAGGAAAAGGAAGAGGACAAAGAGAACGGAGATGAAGACAGCGACGAAGTCAAAGTAGTTGTCGACAGGGAGGGTATAATGGACAGGGTAGAGAACCTGTCAACTTCTGCCGGAAATTATTGGGGCCTTCGTGCGTTAGAGGACGGAGTGTTTTATATGTATTCAGCTAGTGGAAAGTCCCCCGCTGTTAAATTCCTCGAGCTTGAGTCCAAAAAAGAGACCGCTATTGGTTCATTCAATGGATTTTCTATTTCCCACGATGGGAAAAAAGTCCTGATAAGAGAACGGAGTGACTACTTCATAGAAGACCTGCAAAAAAGAGAGATAAAAGCAGAGAATAAGTTGGATTTAAGTGGACTGGTGGTCCACGTGGATCGAAAAGAGGAATGGACTCAGATATTCAATGAAACCTGGCGACAGATGAGGGATTTCTTTTACGATCCCGACATGCACGGGGTGGATTGGGAAGCGATCAAAAGTAAATACGAACAATTACTGCCCTATGTCAACCATCGAAACGACCTCACTTATATCATGGGGGAAATGATTGGAGAATTGAGTGTGGGACACGCCTATGTGAATAATGGAGACCGACCGGAGGTAGACCGCGTTCAACTGGGTTTGCTCGGGGCTGAGTTTTCCAGGCACGAGAGCGGTTTTTACCAAATCGACAAAATCCTGCCGGGAGCCAACTGGATGGAAGGCGTAAAATCTCCATTGGCTGCTGTCGGATTTGATGTTTCCTAGGGAGACTTTATTCTCGCCATCAACGGCACCCCCACTTCTGAATTGCCCAACATTTATGCCGGCCTGATTGGTGCAGCGGGCAAAACCACTGAATTGACGGTAAGTGATCAGCCTAATCTGAACTCGGGGAGGGAAATATTCGTCAAACCGATTTCCGATCAGTCCCAGTTGTATTATTTTGATTGGATCAACCACAATATTGAGACCATAGACGAGCTTTCAGACGGAAGGATCGGCTATATACACGTACCCGATATGGGTCCCGGAGGTTTGGTCATGTTTGTACGTTACTTTTACCCCCAGCTGGCAAAAGAAGCCCTCATCATTGATGTGCGCGGCAATGGAGGAGGCAATGTGTCGCCCATGTTGATCGAGCGATTGAGAAGAGAGTTGGTTTTTGGAACCTCATGGAGGAATGCAGAGCGCGCGGGGACGCGACCCGCTCAAATGCACCTCGGACCCAAAGCGGTTTTGATCGATCAGTATTCTGCTTCAGACGGGGATCTCTTTCCCTATCAGTTTCAACACTACGGCATAGGACCTTTAATCGGTCAGCGGAGCTGGGGTGGTGTAGTCGGTATTCGAGGGAGCTTGCCCTTTGTAGACGGAGGGGACCTGAGAAAGCCGGAATTTGGCCATTTTGATCCCGATACCGGCGAGTGGGTAATCGAGGGATATGGCGTAGATCCGGATATTGAAGTTGTCAACGATCCACACCTGGAATACAAGGGCTTCGATGCCCAGTTGGAAAGAGGAGTAGAAGAACTCTTGAAAGAATTGGAAGAGAATCCCGTGGAGTTTCCCGAGATACCTCCCTATCCTGTAAAAAATGAATAATTGATTTAGCCGGGACTGTACAACTCGCGTGTAGTGCAGTCTCGCTTTTTTTTTTAAAAAGAACTTCATGCCCCGGACAGATACTAAAGCATTTCTGGACCCTGTAATTGAACTCTGTGAAGAGGTCATGACCGAAGTGCTTTCGATGTATCATCGCGACGAGGAATGGAATGTGCAAACAAAAAAAGACGGCAGTCCCCTGACACAGGCAGATCTGCTGGCCAACGAACTGATCGTTCGCAGACTTAGGGAGTTGTCGCCGGAAATACCTATTCTTTCAGAGGAGATGATCAATCCCCCTTTTTCAGAGAGACAAAATTTTCAATCGCTCTGGATGGTCGACCCCATAGATGGGACTTATGGATTCATCAACAGGACCGGAGATTTTTCAATTAATATTGCATTGATAAGGGACCAAAGTCCCGTTCTCGGAGTGGTGGGTATGCCGGTAACAGGTGAAATTTATTACGCCACTTCTGGTGGAGGTGCGTTTGTCAGAATGGGAGATCGCACCAAAGCACTGGAAGCTGAGGTATTTTCAAAGGAAGACCGCGGGCTGCGATTCGTCTGCTCTCCCAAACAGGATTCAGATGTGATGACCCGGTACTTCAGTAAATTTACTGACCCGGTGGTTAAATACCGGGGAGGTACGGTTAAATTTTTGATGGTGGCGAGAGGAGAAGCCCATATATATCCCAACAACCGATTGATAAACGAATGGGATACCGCTGCCGGACACCTCATTGTGGAGGAATCCGGGGGGGTGGTATTACAGGCGGATAACGACCAGCCGATTAAATACAACAAAACCGAATTGCGTAATCCTCCCTTTATTGTCTATGGAGATGTTAAAGAGATAGGATGAGCAAACCTCGAAGAGGGTGGGCGAATGAACGATCCCAATTGGGCGAAGGTCCGGGGGACCTTCGAGGAAATGAGCCGCGTAAGCGGGCGGGCAGGCCAAGCAGCGGACAGGTTGGCAACAACTCGTCGGCAGTTTTAGGTCCAGTAAAAATTCAAACAAATGAAAGCCGAACCAGGAATCCTCTCAGTAATGCACCTCTCTACGGCTTCAGAGTGGAGAGGGGGAGAACAGCAGCTCTATTATCTGTTCAGACAATTGGAGAAAAAAGGAATTGACCAATGGCTTGTAATGCCCGGTGGACAAGCCGATCAAAAAATGCGCGACCTCGGCCTCAAACCGAAAAAACTTTTTTTCAGACAGCCCTGGTTGCTGTGGGACGCCTTCCGAATAGCTCGCTTTTGCGACCGGAACAATATAGACATTCTTCACGCCCACGATTCCAAAGCCCATTCGCTGGCGGTTCTTTCCGTCACCCTTTTTAACTGCAGAAGCAGCATAATCGCTCACCGTCGCGTGGACAATCCCATTCGACAAAATCTATTTACCAGATGGAAATACAATCACCCTTCGGTCAGGGCTGTAATTTGTATTTCCAAAAAGGTGTTGGAGATTACTGCTGATTTTCTGAAGCATCCCCAAAAGGCAACCTTGGTCTATTCTGCCGTCGATCCGCCAACCGAAGAAATGAATCATCAGGGTGAGCTTAAAAAGATATTGGGAATTCCCGATACGGATAAAGTGATAGGAAATATTTCAGCAATTGATCACCACAAAGATCCCTTTACTTTTATAAAAACTGCAGCGGCTTTATTAAAGGAGCGAAGGGACCTTAGTTTTGTGTGGATAGGAACCGGAAACAGCGACCTGATAAGGGATTTAAAGGTTTTGGTCGATGAGTTGGGGATGCAGGGAAAAATCCATTTTCCCGGCTATATAGACCAGGCCAAAAAACACTTGTGGGATTTCGATGTTTTCTTATTTACGAGTGCAACAGAGGGCCTGGGTACGACCGTACTCGATGCTTTGATAAGAAAAGTCCCGGTAGTGGCCACAGCGGCAGGAGGGGTGCCGGAGTTAATATTGCATAGGGAGACCGGATACCTCGCTGAAGTAGGTGATGCAACCGGATTGAAGGAGGGTATTACAACGGTTCTGAACGACGGGGCTCTGAGGGCTGAAATGTTGCGAAACGGATACCGCAGGGCCGGGGAGCATTTTTCTCCTGA
>JAGTVA010000076.1 GCA_018224445.1 Saprospiraceae bacterium | reverse complement strand
CTATGGCCTCAGATCGGTACTCTTCCATTACATGAAAATAGGTGGCAGTGTCCATCGCCATTTCAGGTGAAGGGTCCGCGCAGTTAAAAAGTGCAATGAATAAAAGTAAATTCATCTGTTTAAGTTTTTTAGGAACGATTAATTGCAGACTTGAATTTTCCAAAATCGCTGACCAGTGAGGGAAACCTCATGGTTTTCAATACGATGGGTCAGCAACTGTACAAGCAGACCATAAGCAAAGGTACTCAACAACTTCCCATAGACTTGAGTCATTTGCCGGCAGGACAATACATCGTCAAAGTACGCACGGAGTCAGAAGTATGGAGTCAATCGGTAGTGGTGATGAGGTAGGGGAGCTGCGCCCCTTTGCGTTTTCTTTGCGCCCTTTGCGTGAAACCTTTTATCCTACACCCACCACCCCGGCACGCCTCCCTCTTTTGGCAGGCATTTATCAGCCACAGTTAAACTTATAAATAGCAAATCAATGCTCCACCACAAAACACAGGTAATCCACCCCATTACTAGCCAGGCGGGTTATTCTTTGATTTTCCATGCCCTGAAGCGTGAGTATCGGCTGCCAGGAGGAGTCTATATCGGGCCTGAAACCCATTATGACGTTGTCCACTGCATTGAGCAGTATGCCGTCGGGGCCCAGACAAAAGTCCTCACTTCCCGCGGTGGGCATTCTCACCAGCAATTGACTGTTTTGAGTAGTCGGGTCGTAGCGGTAGATGTGTCTTACATTTTCGTTTTTTTTGATGACGTAGTAGAGTCTGCCCAGTTGATCTGATTGCAGGGACCTTCCGGGTTTTTTGGTCAAAAACTTTTCCTCCCCTGAGTAGCTGTTCCACACAATGATTTCGTGGTGGTCCTCACGCAGCAGGTACAGGGCAATCAGATTGCCCCTCAACCATTGATAATACCCAACCTTGAGGTGCAGGGGAGTGACCGGAGATCCGTTGTTGGACAAGTCAGCAGGAGCAGTCCACAGCCGCTGTACTCCGTCCTCTTCCATGCGGACAAAGGAGAGGTAACCATTGCGAGGATTTATGCCCGGGCTGAACTCAGACTCCTCGGTAGCGGTTAATCGCTTTTTTTCAATGTTTTCAAGATCGAGTTGCACCAGGTCGGTTTGCTCGTGTTGACCTGAGCTTAGCAGCAGGGTGTTTTTATCGGCAAAAAAAGGTTGATGGTTGTAACCACCGGGGTTAAAATCACTGGCGAGAAGGTATTCCATGGTGGTGTGGGGCTTTTGTTCTACAGCCTCGGAGGGAAAGGGTACCAGATAAACTGAGGAGGACGGAAGCTGTGCCAGTGTGGAGTAGGGGAGAAGGGCAGCTAACAGTATGAGGAACATAGCGCATGGGAGCATTTGATAGTGAGGAACCCGCTGGTAAATCGTTTTCATCGCATAGGATTTTGATTAATGGTCTGTTTTGGTATATTGCAAAAAAATATTTTCAATCAATTTAACTAGTTAAAAAGTATTACAGTCCTGAGCTTGCAATAATCTCCCTTTGTGCTATCTCCGTGCCCTCCGTTCCTCCGAGGTGAATATTAAAAATGGACTTACTTCACAGCATTATATCTTTTTACCCTAAAAAGCCCACCGTTTTTTTTATAAATCACAAATCAGAAGCCGATTTAAAAATCCGATCCCACCGGATGCCGTCCCCCATATTGGCGTTTTTTGTACTAAAAAATATAAACAACGGCTTACCTACAATATGGTCCTCCGGCACATATCCCCAGACTCTCGAATCCTCTGAATTGTGCCTGTTGTCTCCCACCATCCAGTAATAATTTTGCTTAAAAGTGTAAGTCGTCGCCACCTCCCCGTTGATGAGAATCTCATCGTCCCTTATCTCCAGGTCGTTGTCCTCATACACGTTGATAATGCGCCTGTACAAAGCGATATTGGTCTGGTCAAGGGCCACCGTCTCTCCCTCCGCCGGAATGGGTATGGGCCCGTAATTGTCCCAACCGAAGTCCGGGAAATTCTCCGGGTCGTGAGGAAACAGATATTGAGGCGTACTCACCCCGGGGTACATGCGCTCCACCTTTATGGAATTGTCCAGGGACCGCAGCGCATCCACCTGATAGTCGTTGAGGTGAAAAATATTGGGCGGAATGTGATCTCCCATACTGATATCCAGACGATCCAGCGTAGAGGGTGCAATCTGAACACCCGTTTGTACCCTGTAGCGAAACTGCAATTTTTCGGGCTCCTCAATGGCCTTGCCGTCGATATATACTTTTCCCTCTCTCATTTCAAAAACCGTTCCCGGCAATCCCACGCAGCGCTTGATGTAAAAATCCGTTTTGTCTACGGGCCGGTGAATGACTTCCATATTTCTAAACTGAGATTTACTCTCTTCGGGCCCCACTTCTATTTGACTCACACTGTACGATCTGTGGGGAAGCAAATAAATGCTGTCTCCCGCCGGCCAGTTAAAAACGACCATGTCGCCCCTTTCGATTTCCTGGAATTTCCCAAAGCGGAAGTAGGGGAGTTGAGGTCTTTTTAAATAGGATTCGGTGTTAAAAAAAGGTATTCTGTTGTGCAAAAGGGGTACTTGTACTACGGTCATGGGCGTGCGCAGTCCGTAGTGCATTTTGCTTACAAATAGGTAGTCGCCCACCAACAGGGATCCCTCCATGGAGGAGGTCGGTATGGTAAATGCTTCCACCATAAACATGCGGATAAAAGCGGCTACAAATATGGAAAAAACGGCGGCTTCGATCCACTCTCTGCCCACGGATTTTCTATAGGGATTGTTGCTCTCCAGTTTTTGGACCTGGTAGTCTTTTCCCTCTTCTTTTGCGCGGTCAATTTTGGATTTGTATTCTCTTTCGTGCAAAAGTATGGGCCCCTCGTACTTTTGGGTGTCTGTAAAGGTGAGATAAAAAAAATAAAACGGACCAAACAGCACGGCGAGGGTGGAATCGAGCAGGGACAGTCGTCCGAATGACCTGGCCATATCAATCACGAGTCCGAAGAAGATAAAGAAGTTGACTATGGGAAAAAGCAACCACAGGGCGTGCCATCGCTTCCTTCCGACAATTTCTGCCCATACGGCAAAGTTCAATCCGGGAATCAATCCATTTGTGGCCTCCCTCCCGCACTTGGGAAAGAGGAAATACAGGGAGACACTGAGCAGCAGGTAATAGACAATCAAAAATATCAATACACTCACGCAATCTTATTTTTGGTGGTAAAAGTTATTAACGCACAAATTTAACAGGATTTGTCATAATGAGTTGGTTTTAACCCGGATAATTGATGAAGGGTTCGACCTAAGGGGCCAAAGTGTCGAAATACGATTTATTGAAGCAGATATATGCCCCGTGACCTTTGACTCTTCTTTGATTAAAAATAAAGCTTGCCACATAAGGGAGGGAACAAAGGAAACTCACCACCCCTGCCCCCATCAATAATAAATAGTTAAAATATTTAATCACTTGGGTACATTTTCAATTTTCAATACACCTTTTATATAAAAGGAAAGAAGAAATGGGAGAAAATGGAACATCAAGTAAGATTATCGGGGCAGCAATAGAAGTACATCGCCAACTCGGCCCCGGACTTTTGGAGAGTAGTTACCAGCATTGTCTGTATCACGAGCTCCGTAGCAGGGGAGTGAGCGTAAGAAAGGAAGTCCCTCTGCCGATAGTTTACAGGGGAGAAAAATTGGAAGCGGGTTACCGCATTGACTTGCTGGTGGAGGATAAAGTGATTGTAGAGGTCAAGTCTGCAGAAGCACTGGCAGATATCCATATCGCACAGGTACTCACCTACCTCAAACTCAAAGACAAAAAGCTCGGACTATTGATCAATTTTAATAACCTCCTACTCAAGGATGGAATTAAACGAGTTCTTAACGGCTATGTATGAATCCTGATTTTTACTTTAAAGTTTAGGGGATATTTTGGATAAAATTATCTCACCGTAGGAACGGAGGGCACAAAGGAGACTCACCACAGAGGAACGGAGGGCACAGAGAATGGAGTCCACGGAGAATGGAGTCCACAGAGAATGGAGTCCACAGAGAATGGAGTCCACAGAGAATGGAGTCCACAGAGAATGGAGTCCACAGAGAACGGAAAACTCACTTGGTCCTAACTCGTTGGTGTTGAGAATTGAGGACACGGAGGTTTCGATGGCGATTTTAATTCAATATTGAAGGAAAGCTTGTTTTTACTATTTCTAAAGGCCATGCTTCGCATTTCGACAAGCAGCTACTAAATACATCACTCAGCATACACTTCTCTGCAAGACGTTCTCTGTGCTCTTCCTCCGTGCTCTCCGTTCCTCTGGGGTGAATAAAAAAAACCAAATCCATTACGGTAATCCTCATTTGAAATTCCAAAAAACAACTTGGTTTTATTCAATCAGAGCACCCACTCTTGAAAAACTCCTATTATTCAAAAGCCAAACTCAAATTATAAGAAACTCCTATATTAAATATCGTCCTCATTCTCCCAATCATCCAACATTCCAGCCAACGGATCCTTAAAAAGATGAGACCCGGCAATAATCTCCTTATTGATGATTTCAAACTCCGCAAGCGCATGCAAAACCATCTCCTTAAAAAAAGGCACATCCTTCGGATCGATACTCTGCGACTGCAGAACCTTAGTCAAGCCCGGAATTTGCTCCAGTTTTTGCAACCGCAACTCATCCGTTTCGTCGTTGTGGAGCTCCACCGTATTTTTACCCTCAAACCAAGCCCTCACCGTATTGTAAATATCCTGATCATTCGTTTTCGTCTTCTTCGTCGGATTCGGGAAGTACTCCAAAAACAACTCCTTCAAAGCTTCACCCATAATCTCCAGTGCCAACTCGTGAGGCCCTTTCAACTCCCCTTCGTAAAGCAACTCCACCTTCCCCGTGATGGCCGGAATGATCGACCAAAAATCGCTGAACCTGATACTGGTCTTGTACTCCCCATTGATCAGCATCCTTCTCTCCGCCGCACTGTACAGCAACTCCCTCGCCGAAATGGACATCCTCGCAGAAACCCCCGAGCTGTGATCCACCATCTCCGATTCCCGCGCCTGAAAAGCAATAAACTCCAGCAAGTCCTCAGCAGCTTCAGCCATATCCACATCGTCCAGTACCGACTGATCTACTTTGGCCTCGGCCTTGGTAATGGCCCTGGAGATGTCCGGATCGGTGGGGTAGTGGGTGGTAATCTGGCTTTCGATTCGATCTTTAAGCGGAGTGATGATGTTTCCCCGGTTGGTATAATCCTCGGGATTGGCGGTAAAGACAAAGAGAATGTCCAGCGGCAACCGCAATTTAAAACCCCTCACCTGGATATCCCCTTCCTCCAGTATGTTTAAAAGAGCTACCTGAATTCTCGCCTGCAAATCCGGCAATTCGTTGATGACAAAAATTCCCCTGTGCGACCTCGGAATCAACCCAAAGTGAATGGAGCGCTCATCCGAATAGGACAGCTTTTGATTGACCGCTTTGATGGGGTCCAGATCGCCGATGAGATCCGATACACTCACATCCGGAGTGGCAAGTTTTTCCACATAGCGATCGGCTCGGTCGATCCAGTCAATGGGCGTTTCATCCCCCATTTCTTCAATCACTTTTTTCCCGTAGTAAGAGATCGGGTTCAGTGGATCGTCGTTGATTTCAGACCCTCGGATGACGGGGAGTTTGTCGTCCAAAAGATGCTGGATGCCTCTCGCAATCCTCGTCTTGGCCTGCCCCCTCAGTCCCAGCAGGAGGATGTTGTGTTTGGCGAGCAGTGCTTTTTCGATGTCCGGCAGCACCGTTTCGTCGTATCCAAAAATGCCGTCAAACACCTTGTTTTTTTGCTGAATAAAGGAAATGAGGTTGTCCTTTACCTCTTCCTTGATGGTTTTGGGCTTATATCCTGACTTCTTCAAGTCTCCGAGAGTACGGGCTAACTTTTTGCTCATATTGATGAATTACTTTTTGTAGTTTTTAAAAACAAATTCTCCTAAATTATCGGGTGAGCTGTAGTATGCTTTTCCGCCATTGGCGCGGGTAAACTGATCCACAAAATCCACCAGCCAGGGATCCGTAGCGATCATAAAGGTGGTGATTGGGATGTTTATCTTTCTGCATTTGTGTGCCAGCGTAAGCGTTCTGTTCAGTATTTTTTTATCCAGTCCAAAGCTGTTTTTGTAATAGTTTTTACCAAGCTTGATACAGGTGGGTTTGCCGTCTGTAATCATTAAAATTTGCTTATTGGGGTTTTTCCTCTTCCTCAGCAAATCAATAGCCAGTTCCAATCCCGCGACGGTATTGGTGTGAAAAGGCCCTACTTTCAGATAGGGTAAATCCTTTTTGTTTACTTGCCAGGCGTCGTCGCCAAAAACAATGATGTCCAGGGTGTCCTTGGGATAGCGGGTGGTGATGAGTTCTGAAAGCGCCATCGCCACTTTCCTGGCGGGCGTAATTCGGTCTTCTCCATACAGTATCATGCTGTGGCTGATGTCTATCATCAACACCGTACTCGTCCGGGCCTTGTAGTAGGTCTCTTTCACCTCCAGGTCGTCCTGCGAGAGTTGAATGTCGTGCAACCCGCTTCTGATGATGGCATTTTTCAGTGAATCGGGAAGCGAAATTTTATCGATGGAGTCTCCGAATTCAAATTTTTTCAATTCGCTGGTTTCCTCGTCTCCTTTTCCCGTGTACCTGGTGTCGTGATTTCCTCTACCGGACTTGGCCAGTTGGTCAAAAATTTCGTCCAGTGCCGATCTCCGCAGATGAATTTCCATTTTAGAGCTCAGGTCGTAGCGGGGCTCCCCATCCATTTTTCGCTCCTTTAAAAAACCCATATCGATCAGGTCCTTGATGAAGTCTGCCATGCCGTAATCCTCCGGCGTAAAGTGATACTGCCGGTCCAGCTCCGTCATCCAACTGAGTGCTTCTCCGGTATCTCCGGCGGTATACAGAAGCAATTGCCTGAATATCTCGAGCAGCTCTTCAAAGTTTTTACCTTCCTGGGGCCCTGGTTCCCAGCGTTTAAATTTCCAACCGCGCATGGTGTTTTTTTTATTCTGTGCAGAAAAAATTCCTGCCCAATCGGGTATTCATTGCGGATCGCGTACGTCCTGGTTTAATTAAAAACCTATGAAATTAACAACACTTTAGGTTTTTTGTTATTCCCCGAGCCACCGATTTTTAAAAACTAATCCGGATTATTGATGAGGGGTTGGTTGTAATGGGATAATGCGGTGAAATTTATTCTGTATCCTTCGTAAAAAAAAAGCTTACCATAGAAAGGGAGAGCGCGGAGGGAATTGAAAATTTCACCCTGTGGAATAGCAGCTTAGCTGCACCTGCAAAACGGGATTCCACGGGGTGAACCCCGGTGGGATAAGGTGGAGCCTCTAGCAAAGCGGATTCCATGTTCGGCAAACTACCCTCTGAGACCTCTCAACGAAAACACCATCAGAAAGCAAAAAGTAACATAAAAATGAAGGTCAGATAAAACCACAAAGGCAAATAGGTAAAGGAAGGTTACGCCTAATTCCAAAGGGTAAACTTTTAACTTTTCACTGTTCACCTCAACTCAAACTTCGCCGTCCCGGCCAAAAAACCCTTATTGTAAACCTCTACAGTATAATTGCCCGAAGTAAAATTAACCTCCGGCGCCCAGGTAGAGCAAACCGTTTGAGGCTCCTGATCATAAGTGACCGTTCGCATCTGAGTAAACCGAACCTGCGTGTTGGTACTGAAATCCTCAATAACCCCTGAGCCCAAAGACTCAATCGCCATCGTCTCCCCCGCAGGAGAAACGATCCGAATAAAGAAAGTCTCATCTCCAAACTCCACCAAATCGTTGGCAGTAGTTTTAAAACAGATCCTCAGCATATCTACATTGCGCGCACTTCTCCGTCGCCTTTCCCTTCCACCATCAGTGACCCGATACCCATCCACCTCGATATTAGCCACCTCAATTACAGAAGCCTTATCCACCTTTTTGGAAATAGACTTCAGTTCATCCTGCATCATTTCCCTCTCCTTTACCATGCTACTTTGAATAGCCATCAGCTCATCCGTGGCCTGCCTTTCCGAAGTGATTTCTTCCGTAAGCAATTCCTTTTCTTTTTCCAGTCGTTCTTTATCGCTTAGCAAAGCGATATTTTCCTCGGTCAGCTCATCGATTTTGACAATGTATTCATCCACTTGTTCGCGGAGAACGGTGAGTTCCTTTCTGGCCTCTTCCAGATTTCTGTTCTCGTAGATTAAATTGGAAATTCGATTGCGCTGTCTGGTGAGCTCTTCCTTCTGCGCATCGATCATGGCATTGAGTTCCTCGTTGTCTCCCCGCATGTCGTCAAGTTCAGCCAGAGCCTCGTAGTACTCCTTTTCCAGTTCACTTTGCAACTGTCGTACCTCCGTCAGGTCTTTTTCCTGCTGTTTCAATTCCTGATCTTTAGAAGCCCGGTCGTAGAGGAGAAAACCGTTAATCAGCAACAACAGAATAATTGCAATAATCGCAATGGTAGAAAGATTTTTTCTTGTTTTTGATGCATTCATCGCCTTTTTTTTAGATTTTTGTGTATATATATGTAAATATAGAGTTTGCTGGATTGGACAAGGACGAAGGCAAATTAAAACGTAAATATAAAAATTTTAATTATGATTAGAAACGCAAGGCTCGAAAAAGTATTATTTCTTGATGTGGAGACGGTCGCGGCCAAAAAAAGTTACGACGAAATGGACGAGGACTTCAAACATTTCTGGGAGCGCAAAGCGGCCAGATTGGGCAAAAACCTGGACCCGGAAATCACCCCCGCCGAGAAATACGCACAATTCGCCGGAATTTACTCCGAATTTGGAAAAATTGTCTGCATCTCAGTGGGGTTCTTTTCCGAATGGCGTGAAGGGCAGAGAGAATTCAGGGTGAAGTCCTATTACGGAGACGACGAAAAGATGCTACTGGAAGAATTTGCCGATCTGATCTCCAATTACTTTTCCAATCCGGATTCCCATTTTATCTGCGGGCACAACATCAAGGAGTTCGACATCCCTTATATCGGAAGGCGCATGTTGGTCAACAAAATCAATTTGCCGCCCATGCTCAACATCCCCGGAAAAAAACCATGGGAAGTTAAGTATTTACTGGATACCATGGAACTCTGGAAATTCGGAGACTACAAAGCCTATACTTCTCTCGCCCTTTTAGCCAAACTATTCGGGGTGCCCACTCCGAAAGACGACATAGACGGCAGTATGGTCAACGGACTGTATTGGGAGGGGGGCAACTTGAGCGCATAGCCCGGTATTGCGAGAAAGACGTAGTGGCCACAGCCGGTGTATTTCTCGGTATGCGCGGAGAAAATCCCCTGGAGGACAAGGAGGTGATTACAGGAAATTAAATCAGGTTTAAGAGATGGATTTAGAGGTGCGAATGCGATGTATTGAAAGGTCGAAATACGCTCCGGTCCCTGTGTTTTGCTATGTTTGAAAAAAATCACCACTCCGCGCCCCCAATTCATTGGTGGGGGGACACCTGTGCCCTCCGTTCCTCTGTGGTGAGCCATTCTCCGTGACCTCGACTCGAAGTTTAAGCTAAGTGTCTAAGTGCTAAAATATGAAGAATTAAGTAGAATCATCAACTTTTCACCCCGTGGAATCGGCATTGCGGAAGGCTCCGCCTTATTCCACCGGGCAAATTTTTAATTTTTAACTTTTTACTTTTAACTATCGAAACCCTTTTTTTCCCTAATTTTACAACCAATTACCAAAAATAAAAAACGTGATCAATAAAAACCACCTCCTGGCACCCTCCCTATTGGCCTCAGACTTCGCCCAACTGGCCAACGAAGTCGACATGCTCAACAACAGCGAAGCCGACTGGCTCCACCTGGACGTCATGGACGGCAGATTCGTGCCCAATATCTCTTTTGGAATGATGATAGTCGATTGCATCTCCAAACTCACCGACAAACCCCTGGACGTTCACCTCATGATAGTGGAACCCGAAAAATACATAGAAGAATTTGCCCGGGCCGGAGCCTCAGTCATCTCAGTCCACGCCGAAGCCTGCCCGCACCTACACCGAACCATACAACAAATCAAAGATGCCGGCGCCCAGGCAGGAGTAGCACTCAACCCCCACACCCCTATAAGCGCCATCGAAGATGTTATCGAAGATATCGACCTGGTCGTGATTATGTCCGTAAACCCTGGATTCGGAGGGCAGAAATTCATTTACCGGACCATCCCCAAAGTCAGGGCATTGGCCAATATGATTGAGGAGCGAAACTCCAAAGCCATGATAGAAGTAGACGGTGGGATAGGACTTCAAAATGCAGGAGCCGTACTCGAAGCGGGAGCTCGGGTACTAGTCGCCGGAAGCAGCGTATTCAAATCAGAGAACCCCGTCAAAACCATCCAGCGGTTTAAAGAAATCGGTGTACACCAATAAGGCGGGTTAATTTTTTTCGCCTCCGTAATAATCTCAAATAATTAGGGGTTAACTTTGCTTAGCGATGCATTTAATCCGATTGGAAATGAGGAAATACCGGGTGAGCCTCCACACAATTAAAAAATAGAATGAGATTACTGTTTTATATAAATTATTTTGCCATAGGACTGGGATTGTTGGCACTTCCCAATACCCTTACTGCCAACGAAGCCATACTCTCCGGAAAGGTAATTGACGAACTGAGTCAGCAACCCATTGACTTTGCAGTAGTTCAGATTGACGGAACCAATATTTTTACAGAAACAGATAAGAATGGCCATTTCGAATTGGAAGTCCCTCCCGACACCCCATTTGATTTACTGGTAACAAGAGTGGGGTACAACTCGGTCCGGGAATCCATTGCCCCTGTACCCGAGGGACAAAATAGAGTGGTAGCCATTTATTTAATTGCCGCCGACAGCGATTTGGAAGTGGTGGTGAGATCCGGAAGAATAGAAGAGGTTACCATGGTGAGGCAGGGCGCGGAAGAATTGAGAATGATTCCCTCCGTCTCCGGAAATTTTGAGAGTCTGTTGTCGGGCATTGCCCTGGGTACCTATGGTGGCACCGGCGGAGAACTCAGTAGTCAATACATAGTGCGGGGCGGCAATTATGATGAAAATCTCGTCTACGTGAACGACTTTGAGATCTATCGCCCCCAATTGATCAGCACCAGTCAGCAGGAGGGATTGAGTTTTCCAAATATCAACCTCATCCGGGATGTTTCTTTTAGTTCGGGTGGGTTTTTGCCCCGGTATGGCGATAAAATGTCGTCCGTGTTGGACATCAGGTACAAAATTCCCACCGAATTCAAAATGGGCCTGGAGGCCAGTATGCTGGGAGCGGCGGTGCATGTCGAGGGCAGCGGCCTGGAGGGCGACAATGGAAAAAATCGACTTCGTTTTCTCGGTGGTTTTCGATACAAAACCACCCAGTACTTATTGAGTTCGCTGGACGTAACCGGAGAGTACGTCCCCGACTTCTACGATTTTCAAGGGTATGTCACATACGACTTTAGCCCCACTCTGCAACTGGGAGTAATCGGCAACTACAACCGCAGCAAATACACCTTCATTCCCGAGGAACGAACCACCGCATCGGGCCTGGTCGATTTCGCCATTCAGTTGTCCTCCGTCTTTGAGGGCAGCGAACTGGACGATTTTGAAAACTACATGGGGGGCGTGTCGCTCACCTACTTGCCAGAAAGAGAGGATAATCCCCTCTATCTGAAATTTCTCGCATCCGGATTTCAAAGCGATGAAAATGAAACCACCGATATCCTCGGATTTTACCGTTTGTCTCAAATTGAAACAGACATAGGCAGCGAGGGATTTGGCGAAGAGGTAGCCGTATTGGGTACGGGAACGCAACACCTCTACAAACGCAATTTTCTCACCCTCAGGGTTTTTAACCTGAATCACAGAGGCGGGATAGAATTTAATCAACTCAACGGTGAACGGGGCGATCGATCCCACTTTTTGGAGTGGGGTGTGGGTTATAAAAGAGAGTATTTCGACGATTTTATCAACGAGTGGGAACGGCTCGATTCCACCGGATACTCCCTGCCCTACAACGGCGAGTCGGTCAGCCTTTTTTCCGTATTAAAAACAACCAATGAAGCGCCCTCTAATCGCTTTGAGGGTTTTGTCCAGAATTCCTATACCGTAGTGGAAAAGGGGATCAGGGAATGGCAGGTTGCCGGTGGAGTGCGATTTAACTACTGGGACTTCAACGGGGAATTTATCCCTTCTCCACGGGTGTCCACCAGCCTGAAACCCCTGGATTGGACCAGGGACATGTCCTTTAGGCTCAGTGCGGGTTTGTACGCTCAGCCACCATTTTACCGCGAACTGCGCCGCCCGAATGGAACTATCAACCGTGATCTGAAAGCCCAGAAATCCTTCCATTTGGTGGGTGGAATGACGTGGGACTTTGGCCAATCTATAGGCAATCGCAGGCAATTCAGATGGATTACCGAGTTGTATTATAAAAAACTCTGGGACCTCGTTTCCTATGAATTGGACAATGTAAAAATTCAGTACTCGGGGGAAAACGATGCCTCGGGCTATGTGATCGGCCTGGACACCCGGATTAACGGAGAATTTGTCCCCGGTGCGGAGAGTTGGATCAATCTGTCCATTTTGAGCGCGAGGGAAAGCCTGGAAGATGTTACTCATATGGAGAGAGAACTGGGCGAAGCAGAGGCTTCAGAGGTAAAGGATGTACCGCGTCCCTCGGACCAGTTGGTGACTGCGTCTATATTTTTTCAGGACTATTTGCCTCACAACGAGAGTTTTAAAATGCACCTTAACCTGGAGTTTGGAACGGGTTTGCCCTTTGGAATTAAAGGCGACAACAGGATTTTTAGAAACACCTACAGATACTCGCCCTATCACAGGGTGGATATTGGATTTTCCTATCTCCTTTGGGATGAATCCAAACGCTCGAGCAATCCCAACAGTATTTTTCGTTCTACGCGCCGCGTATGGGCCAGCCTGGAGGTGTTCAACCTGATGCAAGTGCAAAACGAAGCCAGTAAAACCTGGATCAAGACCATTTTTCAAACCCAATACGCCATACCCAATTATTTGACCTCTCGGAGAATTAACCTGAGGGTGCAGGTGGATATTTAAATCCCTAAAAACCTGATTTTGATTATTTTAAATTGCATAAAGAAATGTAAATCAGTGTATTGTAAGTTCAGCAAAACTAAATCTGTTTAATGATACGCCTTTATTTACACATTCAGTCATTTGAAAGAATACTATTCATAGAATTCCTCCCTATTCGTCGTTGCTTTTCTTTGCTTTAGCCCGCTAAAGTATGCGTGACTTGACACCAGGGAAAAAGTTTTCTCGCAAAGGGCGGTAAGCAGACGCAGAGGGCGCGGAGAAAGTAGTGGATGTTCAGTAAATAGGAGGTTATTATTACGTCTTGCTTGGACTATCATCTATCAAAAATGGTCCCACAAAAGATTGTCTTTGTAGAGGACCCTCGGCGACCTTCGCGCTGATGTCCGGGACCTAATAAAAGACCTTTTAAAACTAAACCTGGCACTGCATTTTAATTGCGGGTTTTAAAAATTGAATTTTCTGACCACAACGCTGAAAAGGGATAAAATACCAAGATTTGGGCCGGCTATAGTATGCGTGACTTGACACAACCTTTCACAACGAAACCCTCATGAATAATGCGGGTTAAAGGCGGGCGCGAAGCGATACCGCAACAAACGAAAAGAGGCCATCTCGTATGGAGACAGCCTCAAGGTAAATCACTTTTTTACAAGAGAAATTCTCTATCTGCTCACAATAAGCTTTCTGGACAATTGCTTTCCATCGATATTCATATTTACAATATATTGCCCGACCGGCCAGGTGCTGAGGTCGATTTCGTGCAATAACTCCCTGTCTGATATCCCGGTATGGGAATAAACCACCCTTCCCATAATGTCGTAAACGGCCATGTGGAAATCAGATGCATTGGGGCTCCTCAACGATACTGTACACCTGTCACTTGCGTGGTTCGGGAATATAGTAAAGTGATGTGCGGATTCCTGTGGTGTTGTAGTATTTGTCGGACTTTCAATAATAACGGTAAAATCCTGGGTCTCGCCATACGCATAAATACCGCAAGGGGGCTCAGGTCCATCTTCGCTCAGTATCACCCTCATTCGGGTTGACCCGGGTACAGCGTCGGATGGAACGGTTATGGTGCCACTAACCGGCCCCAATTGGCTGGTGGGCCCGTAGCGAAATACTTCATCAGCCTCAGTGAATTGATCGTTTTGGTAAAAGTCAATATACACCGTAATCCAGGCTTCAAAAAAATCAAAACAGGTCCCTTGTGAAATTGAAATATCATAGGTATCCCCCACCACCAACTCAGTAGAATGGTCTGTATAATCGGTATACACTTCACAACTGTTGGGTGAGGATACATCGAGCGTATGGAGAGTAACATGGCTGATCTTTGAATCTACACCATCTGCTGCACTTGATGTACAATAACATTCCATAGACGGCAGCATACCAACTTTCACAGTTTCGGAAATTTCCATTGCACCACAGGTTACTATTGCGCGATACCAGGTTTCCTCTTGTTGAGTTGCATTTACTGAGGCATTTATGGCATTGTCAAGGTCGTCCCATTCCATACCATCGGCAGATGATTGCCACTGGTAGGTTTGGCCGGTACCTGTGGTGTATCCGGAGAGGCTTAATAGAAAGGTTTCTCCACTACAAACTTCACTGCGAGAAGAAGTTGCACTACCCGGTACAGGTGGATTGGTACAGGGAGTATCGATGATATTTACAGAAAAGTCCTGTGTTTCCCCATAGTTATAGCTGCCGCAAGGGGGCTCAGGTCCATCTTCGCTCAGTATCACCCTCATCCGGGTTGACCCGGTTACTGCGTCAGGTGGAACGGTTATGAAACCACTAACCGGCCCCAATTGGTTTGTGGGCCCAAAGCTAAACACTTCATCAGCCTGGGCGAATTCACCGTTTTGATAAAAGTCAATATATACCGTGATGTAGGCTTGAAAAAAACCAATACAAGTCCCGTGTGTAACGGAGATATTATAGGTATCCCCGGCAACCAACTCAGTAGAATGGTTTGTATAATCGGTGTACACAGCACAGGTGTTGGGTGAGGACACATCGAGCGTATGTAAGGAAACATTGGTGATTCTCGTATCGTCACTATCTGTCGCAGTTGAGTTGCAATAGGCACCTAAGGTCGCCGGAATCCAACAACAGATCGAGATCATCAACAAAAACATTTTTGTCTTTAGTTGAAATGAATGAGTAATTTTTTTCATGTTAAAGGTTTGTTTAGTTAAGGATTTTAAAACCGCTATCAAAGATAAAAATAAATTAAACTTAAACCCTCCACTATAATTAAAATAATTTTGCTCTTTGTTTAGTGTATATTTAAATTTGATATTAATGAATGGTAATGGTTGAGAAAATTAAGATGCCATTAGAATAGTTGAAAGTCGAAAGTCGAAAGTCGAAAGTCGGAAGTCCTAAAAGTCGAAAGTCCTACTAGTCGAAAGTCGAAAGTCCTATTAGTCGAAAGTCGGAAGTCCTATTAGTCGAAAGTCTAGAAAAGTCGAAAGTCGAAAGTCGGAAGTCGGAAGTCGGAAGTCCAAAGTCGAAAGTCCTAAAAGTCCAAAGTCGAAAAAGCCAACTGGATTCGTAATTCGTAATTCGTAATTCG
>JAGTVA010000075.1 GCA_018224445.1 Saprospiraceae bacterium | reverse complement strand
GCCCTCGAATCCGATCTTACCGTGGAGGGCAACCTCCACCTGGAGACCGGTAATGTGATTGACATTTCTGATGTTGCACTGACGCTCAACGGCGATTTGACCGGTGATGGGTCCTTTGATGCCAATACAGGTTCTTCCCTGGCTATTCATACCGAGGGTGGAACAACCTCAGGATTGAATTTTGAAGCCGCAAATCAGGTAATAGGAGACTTTTCCATCGATGTCGGTGCAGGTAACTCAGTTGATCTCAATTCAGACTTATCCGTGGAGGGTACGCTGAATTTAGAAAGTGGAAGTATACTCGATATTACTGACCAGACGCTGAATATTAACGGAGACCTCACTGGTGAAGGTGCACTCAACGCCAATGCGGGATCCTCTCTCGCTGTCAATGCAGCGGGTGGAACTACTGCCGGGTTGAATTTCGCAACAGATGGACAGGTTTTAGGCGATCTCTCCATCGATGCCGATGCCGGTAACGAGGTGGGATTGAACTCCGACTTAACCGTAGAGGGTGTAGTAGACCTCCAAAGCGGAGTGCTTGCACTTAATGAATCTGAACTCGTTATTAACGGCGACCTTACCGGTAGCGGTTCATTCAGCGCCGATGCAGGTTCTGATCTTACCCTCAATGTGGACGGCGGGACCACCGCTGGTTTGAACTTTGAAGCAGGTGGCCAGACCATAGGCGACCTCACTATAAATATAGGTGATGGAAACTCCATCGCCCTCGAATCCGATCTCACCGTGGAGGGCAATCTCCATCTGGAGACCGGTAATGTAATCGATATTTCTGATGTAGAGTTGATTCTCAACGGAGATTTTACAGGTGAAGGTTTGTTTTTTGCCAATTCAGAAACCTGTTTGGTCGTCTCAACTACTCAATCTGTTACAGCCGGATTGCCCTTCGTCACAGGAGGCAATACCGTGGGCAAACTCATCATTGATATTGATGGAGGAGGGAGTGCTAATCTTGAGAATCACTTATTTGTGACCACAGAACTCACTCTGGAAAATGGCGAGTTGGTATTAAATGGTTTTAATTTAGATGTTTCAGGTGACCTCAGCGCTACGGGTTCTGTAAGTATTCACTCTACGGCTGATTCTGATATTTCATTGGATTTAAATACTTCTGCTTCAGGAGAATTGAGGTTCTCTGCTGAAGGAAATACAACCAATGACCTGACGCTCAATATTGACGATGGAGGTTCATTGGAACTGGGATCTGAATTAAACATAGCGAGTGAGCTGGCTTTGAGTGGAAGTGGAAATATAAGTTTGGGCGATTCTGATTTAATTATTGAAGGTGGCGCAAACATCAGTGGATCCGGAAGCGGTTCTTATGTGATTACCGCAGGCGACGGAAGCCTTGTAATGAGTGTAGAAGCAGGAGCCGGGGCGCAATTTCCTGTAGGTACGCAAGTCAATTTTAGTCCAGCTGTTATTGAGCTCAACCAGGGTTCAACCAGTGGGCAGGTAATGGTCAATGTAGCGACCGGCGTTCAATCTGAAGGAAATTCCGGAATAGATATAGCTGCCGAACAAAGTGTAGTGAATGCAACCTGGTTTATTGATTCAGATATTGATGCCAACCTGGATATGAATATTGAGGTATGGTGGTCCACAGATATGGAGGTTAATAATTTCAATAATTCCGAAGTGTATTTAAGTCATTACACCGAGGGCAATTGGGACATGACTGCCACTGCCGAGGCCAATCAGGAAGCAAATGGGATGTGGAGCATCCAAAGAGAGGGAATTACTTCGTTGAGTCCCTTTGCTGTATTCGACGAAAGTACAGTAGTATTTGTCAGGGACTTCGCATCCATTGAACTTGAAATTTACCCCAATCCCACAGCAGGAAAAATATCTGTAAATGGGTTAGACGAATCCATCAGGGATTTTGAAGTAACGATCTATAACGCCACCGGGCAACTGATGGAATCTCATCGTTTCTCCAACCTTAATTTTGCGCTCAATTTAGACCATTTTCAGGAGGGAAATTACTTTATTCGCATTCATAATGATGAGGTTGATTTAGTTAGGCAAGTTGTTAAAATTAAACCCTAAGGTTGTATAACCCGGATTAATCTATATAACTGAAAAGAGGCTGTCTACTTGTGAGGCAGCCTCTTTTTTTATAAACTATTCCTTCCCTATAGGTAATTTGAGACTACAACTCAGGTTACAAGTGTACTAATCAAATCAGAAAAAGTTTCCCTGCGTCTAATTAAATGATCTTCTCCTTTTACAATCAGCACCTCCGGTGGCCTCAACTTTGAATTGTAATTGCTGGCCATGTGGTAACCGTATGCCCCAGCATTGCAAAAGGCCAGTATATCTCCGACCTTAGCCCGGTCAATGATTCGTTCCTTTGCAAAGGTGTCTGTTTCGCAAATATATCCCACCACTTCATAAGAGACTTTATCGCCATCCGGATTACTGAGGTTGACAATCTCGTGAAAAGCGTCGTAAAGCATCGGGCGTACAAAATGATTGAATCCCGTATTCAACCCCAGAAATAGTTTCCTGGCCGATGGTTTGACGGTGTTCACTCTGGCGAGAAAAAAGCCCGCATCACTCACCAATAATTTTCCGGGTTCCAAAAGCAATTCAATTTTCCGGTCAAAGGCCTCTGATAATTCATCCAATTTTACTTTTACATGCACGGCAATTTTTTCCAAATTTGACGGCTCCTGCCATTTTTTATACATGGTTTTAAACCCACTTCCAATGTCGATATAATTTAAATCCTTAAAAGATTTGGCTACCTCAAAAAGCACATCTATCGCCCGGAGGTAGTGGTTGTCGTCTTGAATGTCCGACCCCGCGTGCATATGCAGGCCCTCGACCCGAATACCTCTTGATTTAATTAATTCCAACATCTCCTCCAGTTGAAAAATGGAGATCCCAAATTTAGAATGTTCGTGGCCAACGGAAATCTTGTGGTGGCCTCCCGCATAAATATGAGGATTTATACGGATACACAAGGGATATTCGGGATGTGCGCAACTCATGTATTCCAAGGCGCTCAGATCACCAACATTAACCCTCACCCCTTCTTCCACTGCAAAGTCGTAGTCTTCCTCCCTCACCATACTCGGCGTAAAAATAATCTCGCTGCCGGAAAACCCCGCCATTTTGCCCAATCGAATTTCTTCTACCGATACCGCATCCAATCCCGAACCCCATTTTTTAAATAACTTTAAAACACTCACATTAGTCAACGCCTTGCAGGCATACATGATGTGTACGTTGTCCCAGTGGAATGCTGCTTGCAGTTTCCTGAAATTTTGTTGCATAGTCTCCCCGGAATACAAGTAGAGTGGATCCCCGTATTTTTCCACTAAATCCAGAATATCCAACCCATCCAACTGATAAACCTGACCTTTCAACTCCATGATTTCATTCTTTAGGCCACAAAGATAACTTTTTCATTAATTTTAAATTCTACAGCCACTAAAGGTGTGAGTTCAGGAACCGCAATACCCGCTCCATTTCGATTCTATGAAGTGCAGAAGAACCCGGGAATTGGCTGTGCATAAAACTGAAAATAAAGGTTTTCCCGGACGCCCCCACGAGGTATCCACTCAAAGCGTTGTGATTGCGCAAAGTACCCGTCTTGGCGTAAACATAGGGCTCTGAAGTGCCCGAGTAGGAGTCTTTTAAATTGCCGGATTTACCACCTGCAGGAAAATAGAAAAGTACTTTTTTCCGGTACTTACTGTCGTAGAGCTTTTTTAAAATATAAACCAGATTGGCAGGAGTGGTGAGGTTGTATCTGGAGAGTCCCGAGCCGTCCCACCAATTGAATTCGTGCGGCATATTGGATAGTAAACTATCCAGGACATAATCGATGACCAGCGTACTTTTCAGTGTATCCAATTTCACTCCCGCACAAGTCATCAGCAGTTGCTCCGCCAGGTAGTTGTCGCTTTCCCACATCATTCGGCGGTATATTGAATCAGGCTGAATGGAATAAATGGGTTTCCAATAAATACCCGTATCCGGGCCCGGATCGATCCATCTCACCTCGAGTCCGGTGAAATACTCCCATTTTTCTATAACCGTCAGACTGTCTACTACAAGTGGAATATATCGCTCGATGGTATCGGTATGCAATCCGTCGGAATAGTAATAAAATTCATTATCGAATTCACTTCGGCCCACATAGACCCTGCCCGGCATGGGGTGATCCTTCTGTTTGAACTTCACTTTCTTTTCAAAAAAGTCGGGAAAAACCGCGGGAATGGAGTCGCCCGGAAAAAAGGTGAGCCTCACCCGGTTGCCGAATAGAGACAAAGGGGTGCGCTCAGCTTGGTAGATGTAAATGTAATCGTCCCAAGCCCATCCCGGGCCAAACCTATAATCCCGGTAATTCCCATAACTTATTTCCAGGTGGTTAATGCCAGCGCGACTCAGCAACTCCAGTGCATTTTCTTCAGGCGGAAAGTGGGGTGAATTCAGAGACGGGCCGCCCGAAGCTCTGATTCGGAGGGTATCTCCAAATTGACTGTAAAAAAATAGGGGAATGGAGTCGCCCAGAATTTCCAGAGCGGTGTATAGCGTGAAGATTTTTATATTCGAAGCGGGAGTGAAGTACTTGTCTGAATCCTTTTCATACACCACCTTCCGACTCTCGGCATCCATGATTAAAAAACCTGTAAAGCCGGAGTTAAAAACTTCCGAATCAGAAATCATTTTGTTTAAATTCCGCTCCTCGGAATACGACAAATGGGCCGGCCCTCGACAGGAATTCATCAGAAGGAGGAGGAGTAACCCCATTCCGGTAAAAATGAGGAGTTGAAAGCTGTAGTTTTTATAAATCATTTTCATATATTACAGTAAAAATGTAGGATTTATATAAATTAACCTAACTTTGAAACGTTATTTTAGAAAATAATAAAACCCAATGATGAGATACCTATTTACAGCCCTTGTTCTTGTAATTTCCTTTCAAAATATCTGCGCTCAGGATCACTCCTGGTTTTACGAAGAACACGAAAAATACAAGGAAATCAATATTTACGACCGCTTTTTTAAACACGCGGATATTAAACCCATGATTCAGTCGCTCGATTTACATCCCGGATTCGAAGTTTTATCGGTTGGTAAATCCATTCAGGGAAAAAGTATTCACCTGGTCAAATGGGGCCACGGCCCTGAGAAGATATTGATGTGGACTCAAATGCACGGGAATGAGCCCACGGCTACTATGGCAGTTATGGACATTTTTAATTTTCTAAAATCGGGAGATCACGCGGAGTTCAAAAGCGACCTGGCCGAACGGGTAACACTGCTTTTTATGCCCATGCTGAATCCCGACGGAGCGGAGGTGTACAAAAGGAGAAATGCCATCGATGTCGACTTAAATCGGGATGCGCGAAGATTGCAATCCCCGGAATCCAAAATTTTAAAAACGGTACGCGATCGATACGACCCTCAGTTTGGGTTTAATCTTCACGACCAAAGCCTGTATTACGGAGCTGGAAATAGCGGCAAGCCGGTAGCCATAGCCTTTTTAGCACCCGCCTACAATGAGGCAAAAGAAGTCAATGAAGTGCGATTAAACTCCATGAAACTCATCGCTCAACTGAACGAAATAATGCAGGAATACGTCCCCGGAAAGGTGGCCAAGTTCAACGACACCTTTGAGCCCAGAGCCTTTGGAGACAACATTCAAAAATGGGGAACTTCTACCATCCTCATTGAATCCGGTGGCTTGTTGGACGACCCAGAAAAACAATACCTCAGAAAATTGCACTTTGTAATGCTGATGTCTTCTTTTGTCAGTATTGCCCATGGGGATTTTCAAAACTACAGCAGAAAAGCCTACGAAACCATTCCCATGAATCGCATTTCCATTTTTGATTTATTGATTACAGAAGCGGAAGTTATTACAAAAAACCACACCTTTATTCTCGACCTGGGTTATCGCAACCAGGCTGTTTTTTCTGACGGGCCCCGAGGTACCCTGCGAGTAAAATCCCAATTGGCAGATGTAGGTGACCTGTCGACTTTTAGTGGGTACCAGGTATTTGACGCAAGCGGGTATCAAATTCGCCGGGCTAAATTATACGGGCGGATCTTTGAAGATTTGGAGGAACTGATCAATACCAATTGGTTCGAATTGATAAAGATAGGATACGGTCACTTCAGAGTTAAAAAGGAGGTTCACGGTGATCTTGAAGCTATACTGCCCTTTCGCATTCTCAAACAAGATGAGTCCCTGCCGGAATTCCCTGCAATCGGTGAGAATGCAGCCCTGTTGATGGAAAAGGACGGTCGAATACAATACCTTATCGCAAACGGGAAAATGCACGATTTGGACAATTTTAAAAAGGAATAATAAATAGGCGGGTTTTTTTCTTACAAATAATTTAACCCAATCTAGCTTTCCTTATCTTTCATATACTTTACCCTTTCGAGCGCTTCGATGGCTCGTTGATAGCGGGGAGACAAACTGATGGCCTGGTCGTATTGATCTATGGCGCGGTCGTATTCCCTCCTCTCTTCATAGATCAACCCCCGGAAGTAGTATCCCCTCGCCATGGTGGGCCTGATCTGTAAGGCTAAATTGAACATCTCATATGCCGAATCCAAATCATTCATCTCCATATACACCAATCCGGAGTTGTAAAAAGCATCCGCATAGCTCGGAAATGAAACGTGCATTTCTCCGTACTTGACCAATGCCTCCTCCAATCGATCGGTCATGTGATAGTATTCCGCGAGCGCGTGATGCGTGGTGGGGTTGCCCGGTTCCAATCTTATTGCATTTTTAAAATAACGCTCAGCGAGCTCATTACCGGCCTCCATGAAAATTTGCCCAATCAAAATATACGCATCAGTGATTGACGGATCTACTTCCAAGGCTGCCTGAAGGAACCGGACCGCCCTGACAGAATCCCCCTGATCCCTGAAGGTCAACCCCTTCATAAACAAGGCATCCGGATTCTTTGGTTCTACAATTAAAACCCGGTTAAAAGCCTGGATGGCCTCGTCGTAATACCCCATGATCAGATACAACTCACCCAATTTCAATAAACTGGGTACGCGCTCCGGATAAATATCCACTATATCCTCCATCACCTCTATTGCCCGAAGAGGTGCATTGTCATCCATCAATGCGTCAGACAGTCGGTGGTGATATTCGGGGTTTATGGAATCCAATTCAATTGCCTTTATCCAGTCCCGAATGGATTCCCTAATCACTCCTCTCCCATAATACAAGGTTGCCCTCTGGTGATACAATTCAGCATTTTCCCCATCTTCCGCGATCAATTGGGTGATTTCGTCAATTTCGGCTATTCCGCTGGAGGTATTTTCCTCAGTTTCATCTGCTTCTTTATCTTCTCCAGTCGTACCACAGGAAAACATCACCAATCCTCCACCGAGTAAAAAGACGAATAAAAGGGCGAATTTAACTTTTTTCATTGCAGGAAAAATTGGAATAATTTTATTAAAAAACGAAAAAATCATAGACTTACACTTGTTTTAAATTCTGTTAATCCTTTTGTAAACTCCTCATATAAGTTAATAAATAACACCTAATTTTTCGTTTAGGTTAATACCCGGTAAACTTAAGAGTCAAATAGGTCGTTAACAATATATATTAAAAAATTATTTAATTTATTTAAGGTTGTATTGCAGCATTTAGGCATAGTTTTTGCTGTACTTATATCAAAAAGCTGTTTATATGAAATCAATTCAATTACTCCCCATTTTTTGCCTGGCCTTTTTAATGCAGGCAACCCTTTTTGCCAATGAAGGCCGACAGGCTATATACAGTTATATAGATCAATACAAAGATATAGCAATTTATGAAATGGAACGCTCTGGAATCCCGGCAAGTATAAAAATGGCTCAGGCCATACTGGAATCCAATGCGGGACGAAGTGAGCTAGCCCTCAAAGCCAACAACCACTTTGGGATAAAATGCCACAGCGACTGGAACGGTAAAACTCACCATAGGAAAGACGACGACAGAGACTCCAGGGGAAGGTTGATCGAGAGCTGTTTCAGATATTACGACCACCCTGAAGAATCCTATATGGCGCATTCTGACTTTTTAGCCGGTGCTGCCAGGGCCCATAGGTATGGATGGCTCTTTGAATTGGATCCAACAGATTATGAAGCCTGGGCGCACGGTTTGCAAAAATCCGGTTACGCCACCAACAGGAAGTACGGGCAATTACTCATCAATTTGATCGAGAATTACGGATTAGCCGAATTAGACTTAAAATTGGAACCTCTGGCCCACAATCCCAATGTCAAAAAAGAAGCGAGTCGCAATACCTCCGAGCCACAGGGTGATAATAAATTTTTTAAGGGAGATCAGGCGCGTGGGCCCAGAGGAGAATTTGAAATCAATCAATTGACGGTGGTCAAAGGCCGATCCGGAGAAACGCTGGCCGATATCGCGCTCGAATTGCAACTACCCCTGCGTGTATTGCTTCGATTCAATGACGATATTAAAGACGGTTTTCAATCTTTTGAGGAAGACAGGCCTGTTTTTTTACAGCCTAAAAGGAGAAGCTTCAGGGGAACCAAAAAGCAACATCGCGTAAGTGTGGGAGAAACCATGTTGGATATTTCCCTTCAATACGGACTGAGATTGGACAGATTGTATGCGAGGAACAGAATGAATGAAGGGAAGGAACCCGCTGTAGGAGAAATTATCTACCTCCGGGGAAGGCGGAGCAGAGGAGAACAGATTAAGTACAGAGACCCGCGCAAAGACAAAATACAGGAACCTTCAAAAACGGAAGCTAAAGAACCTGCAATAGAATCAGAGGACCCTATCAGCGACCCGGTTGTGCATCAGAGTCTACCAGGTAAAGACACCGTAGACGGAGAAAATGACCTACCTCCTGCAGGACCCTCTGATGCTGGAAATTCAGCTATCGAATCTGTAAATGACGGGAAAAATGAAAAACTGGAATCCCCCTCAAAGGTGGAGCATCAGGTTCAAGCAGGAGAAACCCTTTATGCCATATCCCGCAAATACGGAATTTCTGTAGGTGAAATCACTGAAAGGAACGGACTTGAAAACCACAATTTGAGTATAGGGCAGGTGCTACTCATTCGGTAACAGAGATAAAATCAGTATCTTTGTACGGTAAAAAACAATGAATGAAACGGTCTATGGTCTTGAGCGGAATATTGAAAGTCGAAAGTCCAAAGCCAGGAGAATCATGCAGCGAACTGAGTTATGAATTATGAGATTGGAAATGAAATTTACGTCATGAGATTGATGTAGTCCTTGATTTTTCTTTAAAAGTTTGATAGGTGGACCCAGTGCAATCTAACCTTTAAGTGTCCAGGAGAATCGAATAGTGAAGCGGAATGATTCGAACTGGTCTCGGGAAGACTTCGGAACGAAGTGGAGTGGATTAGCGAAATCGGCAGTTGGCAGCGAGCAAGTTGAAGTGGTTGGGATAGGGTTAACCGAAAAGTCAAAAGTTAAATGGTCAAAGTTTAAAGCGTGTTAAAGGGAGGAGGGGTTGAATGAATAGTCTTTAAAATCCAATTGGATTTTTTCACTTTAAATTTGACTCTGGCTACTGGGGACCTCCAAGTAAAAGGACCGCGAAGTGGGCGGGTTGGCAATTTCTCGACGTCAGTCTATCGTTATTAATAATTTAAATAGATAAAATGGCATTTAACAGGTTAAAAGTCTTAATGATCGTCTTCTTATCTCTATCGCTATGTCACCTGGAAATACCGGAGACAGCTGCACAGGGGACTATCTACGGGATTAAAGGTGGATTGACTGCAGGATCGCAGCGATGGAGCACCTACAACCGAAGGCCCCTGATAAAGTACCATCTGGCCGCTTCGATTGAATCCCATTCCGTGGATAATCTCAATTCACTATTTATGCAATTGGGATACCACCAAAAGGGGAGTGCGCTGAGGAGGGGTAGTTTTGTCAGTCCCATTACAGGTAATGTCATTCCGGGGAGAACAGATGAGTTTAGATTTCACAATATTTCCCTGTTGCTGGGAGCCAAACAAAAATTGGAGGTCTTTAACGACAGCAGGTTATATTATCTTATTGGGATTAGGGGCGACTACAATATCAAGGCGGATTTCGACCGGCAGACCTATGAAAACCTAAAAGATCAAATCAATAAATTTACTTTTGGTATTACGGCCGGTGGTGGATTGGAGTTTCCATTGAGCTCCCATACGGGAATGTTTATTGAATTGACGGTAGCACCGGATTTTTCCAATCAAATATACATTCCACCCCACCGAAGTTTTTGGGACCCGAATCGCCTGAATCCCGAACAAAAAGTAATAAACCTGGCGGTGGAATTGTCTGTGGGAATGCGATTCCTGCACGAAGTCATTTATGTGCAGTAAGTCTCGCTGCCCAATCAAGAAAAGCTTCAATAGGAAACGTCCGAAAATCGAAAAGCCTAAAACTACTTTAAGTTTCAGGCTTTTTCGATTAAGGTCTCAAAATAAGAAAACTAACCGGGAAATTCAGACGAACTTCCCTCGATCATCAGCAAGTTGAATACATCTGGTCAGGATGCCCTGCTGAATTACGATGTAAAGATAATAACTTTTTATATATTTCCAAAGTAAATATACCTCATATTTTATTTATTTATCACCTGGGAGGAGGCAGAAAAATTAACCGGGTTTAGTGCAATGGCTTTGATTCCTTTAAATAATTATCTGTTATTTTAAAATTATATAGTTGGAGTTTACTAACTTTGCACTCTCAATTTACCTGCCCGGATGGCGGAATTGGTAGACGCGCTACCTTGAGGGGGTAGTGTCCTTATGGATGTGCAGGTTCGACTCCTGTTCCGGGCACATAGAAGCGGAGTTGTCTCCGCTTTTTTTATTGAACCAAAACAGTCTCTATTTTAATCTCCGTGTGCAAAATGTAGTTCCACATGGCTCCCTCTGACACAGCCTTTGGATCTATTCCTCTCAATGAGTAAAAGAGGTTGAATATGTCTTCAGAACTCACCTCGATAAACGCCTCCTCTAAAGCCTTTTCTTCAATGTCCTCCAGCCAAATAGAATAGCGGTATAGACACCTCATAAATTGCTCCAGAGAAGAATTTACAAACAGGGTGGAATCGTCTTTTAACCTCACCTTAACGGAGTGATCCCTGGAGAGATATAAATAATGAAAACCAGCCATTTCCAATGCTGTTCCCAAGACCAATACTGAATCTTCTATATCCACATCTCTCAATTCCTCAAGATATAAATCAAAATAAAAATAGGGTACGGCGGAATCGGGTAATCCCATGAATTGAAGCAACTGCTCCTCCATTGCATTTAGGCCTTTAACGCAACCTTCACCTATTCTGTAAAATTTACATCCGTATTCGGAAAAATGGGATAAAAAAGGGGTTTGCAACAGTTCCATATGTCATTCGTTTTCGTTGCTAGATAAAGCGAATATATAAATATATTTTTATATAAATTATTTTTTTATATCAAATTATTTATAATAAATCCTTAAAATTTTAATAGATCACTGTTAATCAATACATTGCACAATATAAAATCAACAGATGATTCTTGTAGATACCCTTTAATGATCTTTTATTGGAATGAGATGGGGATTTTTCACAAGTAAACCAGGCATCTATATAGCCAAGTGATTAATCCGCTTATTTAATGAACAATACTTCTACCTTTTGGGTTATCAACCCTGCAAAATAAACGAAAGGATTTATGTTTAGACAGGATAGTTCAGTTCCTAAATTGTGGGAAAATATTACAGACTTGAAAATCCTCAAGGCAGCCCACGACAGATCCAACGACCAACCCGTCTACCTGTTTAAGCACAGTACGCGATGCGGCATCAGTTCTCACGCCAAAAGTGAGTTACAGGAATGGCACCGTAAGAATATAAACAAGGCCGAGGTGTATTATCTGGATCTAATCGCCTATCGAAGTATATCCAATCAGATCAGTGAAAATTATCGAATTCCCCACCAGTCACCCCAAATCATTGTTCTGGTGAATGGAGAAGCGGTTCACGCTTTATCACACAGCAGCATTAATGAAGTCGATCTCGAGCAATTGTACCGCAGGTTATTTTCTTAGCCAGGGTTAATATTTTATACACACATTTTTCGGTTCTGTAAAAAACCGGAGTGCCTCCAGTCCTCCTTC
>JAGTVA010000074.1 GCA_018224445.1 Saprospiraceae bacterium | reverse complement strand
GGCTCCATTGATAATATCCACCGAGACGATGGACAACATTCCCGCAAAAGCAGTAAAACTAATTATAAATCCCGCAGTCAGTAGGACTCCTGCCCACTCCGGTATATCGGCTACCAGGTTCAATACAAATCCACCGCCCCGGAATTGATATCCCACTATGGTGGTATAAGCTATGACTATGGTGATGGTTCCGAGTATCCGCGCCCATTTATTGTACCTCAATTCAAGTATGTCCGGAACGGTATATTGCGCAATGCGCCTCACCCGGGCAGCTAGAAAAAAAACCATGATAATCCCCACCCAGGCACCGGCAGCCATCCACAATTCAGACAAACCCACCTGAGTGACCAATCCCGCTCCCGCCAATAAGCTGCCCGACCCAATCCAGGTACACAATAAGGTTCCCACTAATTTGTAGGTAGGTACGGATCTGCCTGCAACCATAAAGTCTTCCTGGCCCTTTATGGAGCGACTTTTTACAATGGATATCCCCATTAATAAGCCCAGGTACAAAATTACTACAATAAAAAAGATACTCATAGTTCCAGGTTTTTAATTGAGAGAGGGGCCTGCAAACACCCTTTTAAGAATAGCCGAGCGATACTGCCAACACTATGACTACCGCCCCTGCAGCCAGCAATTTCAACACCAGAGGAAAACAAAATCGAAACCATTTGTCGAAAGGAATTCCCGCCATGCCCAGAATACCCATCAAAACCGCATTGGTCGGAACAATCATATTGGCAAATCCATCCCCGAACAAAAAGGCGAGTACCGCCACTTGTCTCTCTACCCCCACCAAATCGCTCAAGGGTGCCATCAGGGGCATGGTGACAAAAGCTTGTCCGCTGCCCGAAGGAATAAATAAATTCAATATGGTCTGCATTATCATCATCCCTACACCGGCTACTTCAGGGCCCACTGAAGAGAGGGGTACTGAAAGTGCATTTACAATAGTGTGTAGTATCTGCCCGTCTTCCATCACCAGGGCTATTCCTCTTGCAACCCCTACCAGCAAAGCAGTCTCCGCAAGATCTTTGGCTCCCACTACAAATTTTTCTGCCGCCAGGCTGGGACCGATTTTTCCAATGACAGCCGCTACAATCCCCAGGATAAGAAAGGCAGCTCCCAACTCGGTCAAATACCACCCCCTTGTGGCTATACCCCAAACGGCTATACCCAGAGCCAGCATAAAACCGGCCAAAATGGCAAAGTGCTTGATCTTCAAAGGTGGATAGGACTTGGGGGGCTCTCCTCCGGCCGGGGGCTCTGAACCAAACATAAAACCGGATTCCGGAGATTTCTTTAATTTTTGGGCATATTTCCAGACGTGATGTCCCGCTATCATGGCAAAAGGAAAGAGTATTCCCAACCTCAAAGGCCAGCCCGAATAGGTTTCCAGTCCGGCAATAGGCTGGGCGACAACCACTGTATACTGGTTGAATGCAGCAGTCCCGTAACCCACTCCATAACCGGCCACTATGATTCCCACTGCCGTCATACTGTCCAGGTTCATTGCTCTACACATAGCCACCAGGATCAGTACAAAGGGAATATACTCGGCGGAAGCACCCATCACACTGGAGGCAATAGCAAATACCAGTATAACTGTGAAGATTAAGGTTCCCGGTTGATCTCCCAATTTCTCCAACAATCGCCCCAATAGCGCATCAATGGTGCCCGTAGCCCGTATAATTGCCAACACCCCACCGATGATAAACAAGAAGAAAATAATGCCCTGAGCGTCGGCAAAAGCACGTGGAATTGCCGTGAATAGTGAAACCGGGCTCAAATACCTATGGTCCTCAGCTACCTCGTAAGAACCGGGCACTACCACCTCAATACCCTGTTCATTCACTGCAGTCTGAAACTCTCCCTGAGGAATAAACCACGTAGCTACCAGAGCGAGAGCCATGAGAAAAAACAACAGAGCCAGCGTGTGCGGCATTTTGAACTTCATAGGAGCACCCTTTTTGATGTTTAAAATAAAAGCGGTGCTAAGATTATTGAATTTTTAAAAAATTCACGTATAAAGGGATACTTTTTTTTAAAAAAGGATGGGGGCATCCGGGACACATCAATCGGATACCATTACAATAATCACCTATTGGTTGCAAGGGGCATATGACACCTGGCCAGGATACTAATAAGGTTTGTGGACCTTAACCCAAATTAATAGTAGGAATTCGAAAGGGGAAAAGGACTGTTTTCCGGCAGGGGGCCAGTGAAACTCTCTCGTTGAATCTCGGGCTCACGCACCACCAGCTTCCATCCGATGGTCTCCAATCCGGCCTCAAATGCAGTAATAATATCGACCAATTGAGTCTGGGCCTCGTCAAAGAGATTGGAATTGCTGGTGGCAGCCACACCAATATAGTTTTTTGCACTTTCCCCCAGGCGATTGTAATCTGCCTCAGAAAATGAATTGAATGCGCCCTGCTGGATGTCGAAGTAATCTATTTTGTGATCGATGGAAAGAATGCGCGGATTGCCCGGGTGATCGAGGAAAACCGTTCCGGACTCTTCGTCCAGTTCAAAGGACATTCCCTCTAAATCGTAACCCACAGAAACTGTGGCGTGAACCCTGAGCAATATTTTTTTTCGAAATGGAGCCCAGTCCCATTTGTAGTAGTCCTTGTAGTCGTAAATTTCGTTGAACTCCCCCTCGACTGTCACCAGCTTCATTACCTTTGAAATCTTTTCGGCCAACACCCATGCAGATTCAGTGCTGTGCTTCTGAAATCCCATGGAATACCATTTACCGGTAAAATACACTCCCGCAAAAAAGGAAATCGACACCAAGGCTATTCCAATATACAACTTTACCATTTTTCGTTTTTTTAGTTGAACGCGAGAGGGTATTTAAGCCCTTCATACTCATTGAGTACCACTCTGACTGATCCCACTTTGAGTGGAGATTCTATTTGCAGGGGAATTCTGTTTCTGTCGTCTGAAACCCATACGGTCATCTTGTCGCCCTCGTTAAAGACATTTCCCGCAATCATACCGGGACTGTATTCTATTACATCGATATTTCCCAGACGGCGGATGCTTTTGTTTTTTTCTCTACCCTTATACTGCATTCCAATGTCGTAAGTTTCGTCGTCAAAACACACATTGAAGTCAAATACATCGTTTTTTCTGACCCCTCTCAAATCGAGGTTTCTGGAATAGTATACAATGGAAAGTACATCGTGCATGCAACGATTCATTTCTATGTGATCGACCTGAAGGTTGTTTCTGGTTTTTCCGTGCCTGGCGATTACCTGCCTCGCATCGTAATCAAAATCCAACTCTACATATTTGGTGTAGGATCCCTCTTTTACATCGCGCATGGCTTCTAAGGGCATCAGAGATTTTTTATCCACTGTGGAGGCGTAGGTATTCCGAACACTAAACAAACGATCGTAAGTAGAATAGGTACTGCCCTTGGCTTCAAATTTGTACTTTCCATCCCTTTCATCTACCGTAAAAACAACCTCTCCGGCAGAGAGCCAGATAAATCCAAATTTGTAATACACAGTATACACTGCTCTTTCTCCAGCTTGAAAGGAATGGTTATCCATTGCACATTCCGGGAGAGATTCCAAATGGGGCTGAATGAAGTTTATTTCTTCAGGTACTGCAGACTTTCCACTGTTCCCGCTTTCCATGAAGGGTAACAGTGAAAGGCAAAAAAGCAATAATCCGGAGTGTAATTTCATGGTTCTTAGTTATGGTGTTAGAAACGATAAATTCAAATTAATTAGTATGGACATCTATCATCCGGCTTTAAAACATAAAATGTCAGGGTTTTAGTTCATTCCTTTTACCATCCGGTCAGACAAACAGTAGATTACCACACTTTCGAGTGGATTCATGTTACTCAATCACCACAGATGACCCAATCCGGACAGGAAAACCCTGCAATCATTAAATATTTCGTAAATATTATTCCACCCTTCACCGACAAGGCTACCATGAGATTATTGAAGCTCAGCGGAAGGATTCGAATCTGGCTTTTGGCTGTGATATTGCCCGTTGAAGGGTGAATTCGAGGCAAATGTGAATTGGCTAAATGAGTCGTCATTAATTCATCGTTTCCCTAAGCAATAAGGGGTCAAAGGTCAAAATCAGGGGATAAACACTTGGGGTTAAAAATATTAATATTATATTTGATATGTTTTACATTGCAATTTGTCTTGAATTTTTCATTGAGGGCATTTAAAATCACTTTGAATTTTGGCTACCAAGAAGGAGAGAATAATAGGAATTGACCCCGGGACTAATGTGCTGGGTTACGCATTAATTGAAATTGAGAACAAGAAAATCAAACTCATCAATCTGGGGGTGGTCAAAATGGGCCACCTGGAATCACAGGCGGAAAAATTAAACAAAATTTTCGATCGGGTGGACAAGTTGATTGAAGTTTACTCCCCGGATTACATGGCGGTTGAAGCTCCTTTTTTCGGAAAAAATGTCCAATCTATGTTAAAATTAGGTCGCGCTCAGGGTGTGGCTCTGGCCGCGGGATTTAAAAACAACCTCACTGTATTTGAATACAGTCCAAAACAAATTAAATTGTCGGTAACCGGCAATGGGAATTCATCCAAAGAGCAAGTAGCTGGAATGGTAGCCCACCTCAGTGGTAGTAAAATAAACGAAAAATTTCTGGATGCTACCGATGCACTTGCTGTGGCCATCTGTCACCATTTGAAATTGGGTGACGGGAACCTGGGAACAAAGAGTCGGGATAAGCGCTTCTCCAGTTGGAAGGATTTCGCTAAGTCCAAGGGAAAAATATAGTATTCGACATCTTTTGCTTTGAAGTGGAATTAAAGGCAGTCTAACATGTGGTAACTAAGGCAAAATCCCACACTACAATGCCCCTTTAATTTGATCGGCGATCTCCTTCATTTCATCCTTCGACACCTGAGCAGTACCAGAACCGAAGTTCATATCAGAGACCTGGTGAATGGGGATTAAGTGAATGTGGACATGCGGCACTTCAAGGCCAACCACCGACATTCCGATGCGCTTGCAGGGAAGAACCTTTTTCATGGCCAACGCAATTTTTTTTGCAAAAACAGTCAGGTCAGCCAATTCCTCATCTCCTAGATCAAAAATATAATTCAATTCTCTTTTGGGGACCACCAGGGTATGACCGGGTTGTAGGGGATTGATATCGAGAAAGGCGTAGTGTTTATCGTCTTCCGCAATTTTATAAGATGGTATTTCGCCTTTTATTATTTTGGTAAAAATTGAAGCCATAGTTAACTCAAACTAATATCCATAATTTTAAATTCAATGGTACCCGCAGGAGTTTTTACTTCCGCCACATCGCCCACCTTTTTACCCAGGATTCCCTCTCCGATGGGAGAGGATGCAGAAAGTTTGCCCGATTTCAGATCTGCTTCGGATTCCGAAACCAATGTATACTCTACTACCTTATTGGTTTTAAGGTTCTTCATCTTCACTTTGGTCAATAGTACCACCTGAGAAGTATCGATTTGGGTTTCATCGAGGATTTTGGCGTTCATCAACACTTTTTCCAATTCATTTATTTTCAGTTCCAGCATTCCCTGAGCATCTTTGGCGGCATCGTACTCGGCATTCTCAGATAAATCACCCTTTTCCCGGGCTTCGGCAATATCCCTGGCCACCTCTGCCCTACCGGTTGATTTCATTTCCGATAATTCCCTTTTGAGGCGATCGTATCCCTCCTGTGTTAGATAGGTTGTTTTCATGGCATTTAAATTTAAAAAAGTACTGGATCTGCAAGGCCTATGCGGATTATCTATCTACTCCAAGTCAGAGGAATAACCGCAGGCCAATTCATTAAAATAATAAAAATCAGGCATAGATTTTAACGCCTGGTGAGTTTTATACAAAACAAGTGATTGCTGGGTTATTAAAACTCAACAATCACGTGCTAATTGCAAATATACTAAAATTATCTAGAATTCCTTATCAACTGCTCAACAACCTCAAAAGTTTATGCCCAAAGACATGTTATGAGTTCCGTTGAAGGGGTTGGTGTCCCGGTAGCCGTAATCCAGAAAAAAATTGGTTTTGCTCTCTTCTCTAAAATTGAGCCACAGGGTAAAACCCATGGCCAGTCCAGTGTAAACTCCCTTGTCTTCAAGGGCAGTTCCCGCACCCACTTCGTATTTATAACCACCTCGGATGGCAAAAATATCGGCAAAACTGAATTCCAGTCCCACTCCCAAATCGTCTCTGGAAAAGGAATTGGCAGTGAAGTTAACCAATGGGGTAAGTCTGAAACGGTCAGCAAAGCCGAGGTAAAAATCGTAACTCAGACCGATGTGCAACAGCGAGGGCAATTCAAATGAAGCGGCCCGCTGACTGAACCTCAATAAAAAATCAAATTGCTCCTGATTCTGTGCTTCGCCTCTAAAGGAAAGGCCCTCTCCTCCAAATTGCATTGGAGACCCAATGTTCCTCAGCGAAATTCCAAATTTGAAATTATCTTTTGGGCCGGTGACGTATTGAATCCCGGCATCCATGGCAAATCCAAAGGCAGCTACGTCTGCAATACTCTCGTTGATTCCCCTCACCAGGAACCCAACTGAAATATTGTTTTCAAACATATGAGAATACCCAACTCCCACATTAAAGAAAGTAGGTGAATAAGTAGCTCCGGTTCCCTCGGGTTGACTTGTGGTCGTCACCTTGGTATCGCCAAAATCCAGTGCCATGAGAGAAATTCCCAATGCACCCGCATCACCCATTTTCAGTGAGAGTCCCAACGCATTCATGTTGATCCCGGTGGAACCGAGATATCTGGCGTGGCCCAATAAAAATTGTGACTCATCAATTCTTCCTATACCGGCGGGATTGATGCGCATGGCTTCCACTCCTGTAACCATAGAGGTCGTCATGGTGTGCAAACCCGCAGACCTGGCCCAGGGGTTCATCAGTAACTCATAGGCTCCCGCTTCTCCCTGTCGATCGGGATTCCCAGCAAAAACCAGTACCGCTGAAGAAAACAGGGCTACCGTCAAAAATAGTCTAATTTGTATAAAATTTTTCATTCAGATAAAATTGTCGATTTTTTAAAAGTGTCCCGCCAAACTCAGCTGGCGGGACTGTTTTTTACTAACCTTTCTACAATCCAGCGGGATCAAATTGTCTGGAAACACCAAACCATTTAATCACTCGTTCACCCAATCCCGGGGCTTCGATGTGAATCAGGTAAACACCACTTGAAACAGGGATATTGGCACTGTTGCGCAAATCCCATTCTATAGCTGATGTTGGCAAGGTACCCTGTGTTGAAGGGAATCGGATGTTTTTTTGCATTCTTCCGGTATTGCGCTCGTACCTTCTGATAAACTTACCGTCTAAACTGTAGATCGTAACAGTACACTCATCGGGTACGTTGGTAATTTTCACTCTGTTGTCAAAGGAAGTTTCCTCGTAAGTAGAAAAGGCGTAATACGGATTGGGAACCACCAATATCTGATCCAAAGCATTGTCGTGTTCAGCTTCCACCAAATCATCTGCCTGCTTTCCGTCAATGGTAAACCGATATCTGTTGTACCCCTTTTCACCGTCCTCTCCGCGCTCACTGGTCTCATAGGCCTTAGTTACCCGCAATTTAATACTTACATCGTTGGGAATTAATCCCTCATCGTATGAAAGCAATTCTGAAGCAATCGGCATTCCCGCCCAATGTATCAATCTGGCCAACTGCCTTTTCTTAATACTACCGGGCAGCGGCCCAGATAAATTGGAGTGGATCTCCTCACAACCGTCGTATTCCTGGTCGGTCACATATATAAAATGATGTCCACCTGCATGGAATGCAGCGGGATCTCCGAGTTCCAGGAAAATAGAGTCTACAAAGAGCTCACCGCCGGGATTCCACATTCGATCATTACCATTGAGATATCGGTCGTCTATTCCAAATGCACTCAATCCTTCTGAATAGATGGTGTTTTCACCGAAAAAGATATTAAGCCTTTTGCCGGTTTCCACATCTACCGCATAACCCGGGAACCACCCGAATCCATTTTCCAATTCAGGGTCGTCAAGTGGCAGACCGTCCGGTCCGGCTTCTTTAGAAGCGGCAGGCCTGTCGAGTAGGTCAAACTGCGTAGCACCACTGAAATTCAATCCAGTTGCATCAAAAGTAACCGAGGAAGTCTGTACAATAACCGACCTGCTCCACCTGCTTTTATCGGAAGTGAATACGATATCCACATTACTCAGTTGATCTATTCCAAAGCCATCTACACAAGCTCCGGAATTCCCCCCACTTACCCAGGCCGGAGTCAGAGCAGGTTGTTCTGTGGGCCTTCCATCTATG
>JAGTVA010000073.1 GCA_018224445.1 Saprospiraceae bacterium | reverse complement strand
TTCTGGACAGCGACGAAGGGGCTGAAGAGGGGCAATACGCCCACAATGAAGATTTTGTGTTTACCGTATGTATAGATGGAGCTACTGAAATTGTAGTGGCCTTTTCCTTTTTTGCCACTGAAGCCAACTTTGACGTACTGACCGCCTACGATGGTCCCGATACCAACTCCCCCCTGGTTGCTGAATTGAGTGGTATTTTACAACCTCCGCCGACATTGGTGGCGAATAGCGGATGCATCACCTTCCATTTTGTGAGTGATGAAAACATCGCCGCATTGGGCTGGGAAGCCAATTGGTACGTGGAAATAGACGAACCCGAATCTCCGGAAATATTACTGGCAGAGCAGCCAGAATGTCCCATGGAAAATGCACGTTTTCAATTCGACAACCCTATTCCCTGCGATCTTTTTGTGGCAGATAACTTCAACCTACTGGGACCTTCTGCTGGCAATATAACTCAGGTTGAGGCATTGGACTGCGACCCCAATACAGGATTGGCACAGACTTTTGAAGTATCTTTTTCTCCTGCTCCTGAATTGGGGGGAAACTACAGATTGTTTTTTGAAGGGGAGATTGAAGATGCCTGTGGAAACCTTCACGAAGTAGACGCCAATTTGCTTTTTGAGTTGGCCAATTGCCCGCTGAGTGTGGAGGTTTGGAGTGATTCAGATTGTGCAGGAGAATGTGGAACCCTCTATTCAGAGGTTTTCGGGGGAAGTGGTAACTATGCCTACCAATGGAGTCATACGGGAACAAATGCCGCTTCTGTGGAGGTTTGCTCCGAGGAGCCAATTACCCTGCAATTGATGGTGACCGACCTTCAGGGGGGCCAAACAGCAGAAATCGAGTACACCTATTACCCGTTTGAACTCCCCGTTTTTCTCAATCCCTTCGAAGCGGATACTTTTTGTGCTTCAAGAGGAGACCACATATATTCAGTTTCCATTCCCGACGGTTCTTTTTATTCAGAAATTATACCCGGTGGACATCGACATACCGGGCGATATCAATTTTGGAGATGGCGCTTCGAGGATCCGATTAATATGGATATTATTCAATATGTAGACCCCAATGGATGCAGTGTGTTTGATACGGTTTTTGTCAAACACATTTGGGCGGGAAATCGGGAGGCCGCCTGTCTGGGGGCAGATCCCTTTCAGGTCATTGATGCCTTTCCCAGCGAGGGATACTGGACAGGACCCAACGTGGACAGCAGTGGATTATTTAACCCGGTAGCAGAGGGATCCTTTCTACTCACTTACCACACCTTTGACGGGTGCTCACAAAACAAGCGAGTGAACGTGGGAGCTGAACTGATAATGCCTGAGGTAGATACCATTTGTTCCAGCCAGCGTATCGACTTGCAGGCATCCATTTACGGTGGGCGGTGGTATGGGCCCGGCATTACCAATAGAATACTGGGGAGAATTGAAGCCTGGAGGATGAGCCCTAATCAGTCCTATACCTATACCTATATCCTGGAGGGATGCGAAGCCGAAATGGAGATTTACATCAAAGAGATCAATGCCGGCTCCGATCGGACGATTTGCAGTTCTGACAGTCTGTTTTATCCCAGTGTTTCAGGAAACTGGAGTGGGCCGGGAATATTTATTGAAAGTGAAAATGCTTTTGATATATCGGGACTTTCTCCGGGTACCTACAGATACACTCTTTCTCTCGACGATTGTCAGGATGGAATGGATTTGACCATTGAGGAAGTGGCTGTGGGCATTCACACCGAGGCTTTTTTCTGCCTGGTGGACGATTATTATTGGCTGGGGGATTACTTGTGGATTACACCAGGAGGAGGGACCCTTGAGGGGCCCGGTGTTTCCTTTTTTTCTGATACCTGGTTTTTTAACCCTTCAGAGGCCGGCTCCGGGGATCACTGGATTGTGTATCGGGCATTGGGATGCAGTGATTCGGTCAGTTTCACTGTAGAGGAACCTGCTATAATTCCCGAATTTGAGTTTTGTGAGAGAAACAGCCCTGTGACTTTAACAGCTACTCCCCCAGGAGGGAGCTGGCAGGGCGACGGTTTTCTCGATGGACAGAGCGGGTTGTACGACCCCAGAATACCGGGAATTGGAATTCACAATATTACTTATTTAGCTCCTTCGGGCTGTGCTACCGATGGGCAAGTGGAAATATTCCCCTTTGAAGAGGTGAGTATTGACGGCCTCAGCCAACAGTATTGTTTCAGTGATACACTCATTCAGTTGGTATTGGAACCCGAGGGAGGAATTTTTACTATCAATTCTGAGGAATCCGAACCGGAATTCAACCCCGTGGAATTGGGGACTGGAATACACGAAATACTGTATTCAAGGGGTACGGGAGAATGTGCTTCTTCAGAGAGGCGCTTTATAACGATATTGAATCCCATCGGCGTAGAAGTCCCGCTGACAGCTGATTCCATCTGTCCCGGCGAAAATGTAGTATTGGAAGCTTTGGGTACCGGCGGCGTGGGTGGACTTACGTATATCTGGGACAACGACCTGGGATTTGGTAGCAGTCAAATCGCATTTCCCGATTCTTCTCAGTGGTACGTAGTGACTATTAGCGACCAGTGTTCAGAGCCCTTCAGAGACAGTATATACATCCATCTGCATGAGGATGTAGCTACCGAAATTGAATACGGGCCGGAAGTCTGCTACGAAGATTCCACTTATGCTGAAATCACCTGGAATAGCCAGGAGGACTATCTAGTTGAATGGCAGACCCAACCTCCAAATAGCAAAGCGAGACTGGTCGCCAGGCCGGGTATTTACGTTGTAGAAATTGTAGACAGGGAGACAGGTTGCAGTCAGGAAATGACCGTTCAATTGCCCGGTTCGCGTCCGTTGACTGCCAATTTTTCTTTTTTTCCCAACCAACCCTGTATCGATTTGGCCAATAATAGACTGGAAATTATCAACCTCAGCGTGGGTTATACGAATCTGTATATCGACTTTGGAGAGGGGAGCGGTTTGCGCGATTTCTCGGAGGGGGGGATAATTTTTCACGAATACGAGGAACCCGGTACTTACGACCTGGTATTGCAAATCGAAAATGAACTGGGGTGTGTGGATTCCATGCAGAGAACCATCTGTGTGGAAAATGTCGTCAACCTCTACATTCCAACCGCTTTTTCCCCTAATGGCGACGGGGTTAACGACCTACTCGAACTCTACTCCATAGGAGTCCGTGAAGATGTACACTGGATGATTTTTAACCGATACGGTGCCAAAGTATTTGAGAGTCAATCTCTCTATGACAGCTGGGATGGGTTTTCAGCGGGAGAGCGAATGCCCCCCGGCGTTTACCTTTTGGTTGCTCAATACTTCGACAAGGAGACCGGCGAGCCATTGAGCAGGGAGCAAGAGGTGTTGTTGTTGAGGTAACATGCAATGAATTAATTTTTTCAAACTTCACCTCATCCGTAGGCCATTATTGTTAAACCTGTTGGCTTATTTCCTATATTTGCAATGATAATCCGTTTTTTACAAATCAACAGAGTCTAAATTTAAACTGAGGTTTGACCCGGCTCAGTTTTTCCTTATCTAGGTTGATCGACTGAAAAAATACAAATAGATGAAGGAGTCATTGTTTATAGCCTTTGAGGGCATCGATGGAAGTGGTAAGAGCACCCAGGCGCATTTGCTGGTGGATCGATTGAAAGAGGAGGGGCATCGGGTACACGCCACCTGTGAACCCTCCGGTGGCCCCATTGGATCCCTAATCAGAAATATTTTCAGCGGTAGAATAGAAGCCGATCACCGGACCATAGCCGGTTTATTCGTAGCCGATCGATTGGACCACCTGCTCAATAAAACCAACGGTATTTTGAAAAAATTGGAGGAGGGATACACCGTCGTAACGGATAGGTATTGCCTTTCTTCCTATGCCTATCAGGGGACACACATGCCCATGGATTGGGTAATTGAGGCCAATTCACAAAGCACTCAATTACTGAAACCGGATTTACATGTGTTTATCGATATTGACCCTGAGGAGAGCATCAGAAGAATGCAGGCAGGCCGGAGTACCTCGGATATGTACGAGAATCTGGACAATCTGAGAAAAGTGAGAGAAAATTATTTCCTGGCGATTGATAAGGTTAAAGGGGGTGAAAAAGTTGTAATTGTCGATGGCAACCTCCCCGTGGACCAGGTGGCGATAAAAGTTTGGAAGTCGGCAGCAGCCCTCCTGAATAATCGGCCTTAAAAAAAATAGAGGGAGAGAAGCCATTACAGCCCCCTTCCCTCTGACTCGCTATCTTTAAAAAAATTATTGTTTGATAAATTTTCGATATTCCCTGTTTCGTTGGATCAAATAAATGCCCGGTGAAAGGTGATTTACGTCCCAAATTAGTTTTTCAGCCTCTGGCTTGACTTCAATCAATTGCCCCAGAGCATTGTACAGATATATTTTTTCATTTTCACGGGGAGATGCTATTTCGATGGTAATCATGTGTGAGCCGGGATTGGGGAAAACTTTAAACGATTTATTTAAATGCTCTTCGTGAACCCGGGTGCCTGTTATATTGATCGTTTTACACAAAACCAAGGTGTCGCATGGGCCAAAAGCGGTAAGACATATCTCATATTCCCCTTCTTCCTCGTAAGTGTGAACAGGATTCACTTCATCGATGAGGGTTTGGTCTCCAAGGTCCCATTGAAAAATGGCAGAATCAGACAAGTTGGTGATAGATACGGTCATGGCCTGTGCGTCAACTTCAAAGTCTATATGTAACGGGTCGGGTTGGGTGAGTAGAAAATCCTTTTGCTCAATACATCCGATGGAATCGGAGACCTGCAATACATATCTACCTGCATTTAGTTTGTCGAGTAGCAAACTGCTGTCTCCGGTATTCCACTCCAGGTTGTAATTTCCCACACCACCTGAAACAGCTACCTCGATAATTCCATCGCCCTCCTCAAAACAGCTCGGATCGCGAATTTCCATAAGCTCAATTTCAATGGGGTCCGGAGCCGTCAACTCAATGGTGTCCACCGCCATGCCTCCACATCCATCGGTGACGGTAAAAGCGTATATTCCAGGTTCCAAGTCTGCGATCCTGTCGGATTGTTGTCCTGTCGACCACCTTATTTCTATCGGATCTGCTTCTGCCGAAACCTCAATTTGGATTTCTCCGGTATTTTCGTTGCCACATTTGGGTGAAACAGTTGAAGAAATTTCTACATTCAGCGACTCGAAAAGCCCTATTTCAACAGTATCTGAAATGCCATTCCCACAGGCATCTGTAACCATAAAGGAATAAGTGCCCGGAGATAAACTGTCTACTTTCGGTTGATCCATACCCAGGTCCGGCCAGAAAAATTCAAAGGGCGGGGTGCCTCCGGCAGGAAAGAGTTCAATTTTCCCATCGGGGGCGTCCTGACAACTTTTTTCAATAAACAATCGCTCCAATTCAAATGGGGGAGGATTGTCGATATAGACGCTGTCTATTTTTTTGCAACCCCGATTGTCTGTAACGGTCAGCCGGTGGTACCCAAATGCCAGAGAATCGTTTCCACTGCCCAAGGTGCCGTCTTCCCATTCAAAGGTATAAGGGGCTTCTCCTCCAACCCCCATGGCTGTAGCTTGTCCGTCTTTATTACCCTCGCAGCTCACGTGCATTAGAAAGGTGAATGCCAATTTGAGTGAATCCGGTTCCTTCACCTCCATTTCAATTGGAGTTTCACATCCCAGTCCATCAGTTACAGTAAGCGTGTAGGTTCCGGGAGCCAATCCCGAGATGGACTCCGTTTGCTCCCCGGTACTCCACTCGTAGCTATAGGGGGTAATTCCACCGTAGACAAAAGGAGCCAGACTCCCATCCGTGGAGCCGATGCAACTGACCTTTTCATTAGCGCGAACTGGCCCCAGGGTCATCTCAATCGACAGTGTATCTAATAGGTTGCGGAGGTAGTTCCCGTCTTGGGTACTGATCATATAGACAGGAATGTCGATCAGATGGGCATCATTTCCGCCACCCATGTTTACCGGGGCTCCCTCGTTATTTATAATGATGAGTGCTTTCGCTCCGGCATTTTGCGCGAATAAAGCCTTTGCACTAAATTGGCAAGATCCCCTCCAGGCCACAGCAATTTTTCCTTCCAATTCGGAGGAATTTATCAGCTCGTTGCAACCCAATATAGGACTTCCACTGCCATCGTCCACCATTACTACTTCAGCGGTGATGGGCCCATTCCCCGGATCCCCTCCCCAATTGGAGGAAATAAAGGAATTATTGAAACCGAATTCCTGGCGGTGCTCTAAGGGTTCCAATATGCGGACTGAGACCTGATTGCCAGAACTGATACTTACATTTATTGTTTCCGGTGGCTCAAGGGCCTGAGAAGTTGTTGCCACACAACCTGTACTGTCAAGTGCGTAATAATAGGTGAGCTCCCTGCCCCGGTTTTCAAATATCGGACTGGGTTGAAATTCAACTCCATCCTGACTGTAGGTGACCGGCCCGTTAGCTCCTTCAGCCTGGAGTACCACCTCTCCGTCCATTGAGTGATAACAATTGGGATTTTCACTCTCGGCCACACTTAGGTCAAAAGTGCATTTTGCCGGAGGAGAAGAGATGAGGAGTGAAAAAGCCTGGGAATGATCCCTTAGTCCCGGTCTTTTGTGCGTGACCTGAACTACATAATCTCCTTGAGGCAACACTCCCGGAAATACTACCTCCACATTGTCCCTGAAGTTGTCCCCTGTAGTAGCTACCTCATTGGGATTGGCAGGGTCCAGAATAAAGGGATAATATACGGTGCCCGAATCGGGTCCGGATACGGCTTTAATTCTCATGTCCAGGTCATGGATAAGTCTGGGAGTGGGATCATTGAGTGCAGGTGGCAGGGGAGTAGCCGGCGGATCTGTCCAACAGAGTGTGGCTTTCACCGGATCTACCCCATTGCTGAAAATATTGATCGTCAGTGTATCCCCTGAGAGCAGCACCTCTTCCCTGAGATTGTGATTTGCTGGGTCTATGAGAAATTGGGCTGCCCGCTCACTATTGAGCAGTCCCCAACCGAACTCGTAATCGGGGCCTTCTGAATTCCCCGTTTCATCGGCGGTGTGAATGGCCAGGCCCTTGAGGCTGGAAGACCACATAAACACCCCGTGTAAATCCCGGTGTAATTCCTGAATAAGCAAAAGGGATCCCGCCACATTGGGTCCCGACATTGAAGTGCCGCTGCTGCTGTTGTAAGAAGCATTTCCGTTTCCATTGGATGAAAGCAGTCCAACACCATCGCCTACAATATCGGGTTTTATGCGCCCGTCATCGGTAGGGCCCCAACTGCTGAAATTACTCATGCGTACATCCGATGGGTTGTTGTATCCCCCGATCACCGACCGGACGGCACCCACAGTAAGAATATTTTTGGCATTGCTGTAAGTGGGAAGACAGTCGTAACCGTCAAATCCCCCGCTGGGCTGCCGGAATGCGTCGGATTGCACCCATTCGTCCACTTCCCGGTCGTATACAAAGTGCGTACCGGAGTGGTTGTCGTTTCTGTTGTTTCCCGCGGACTTTACAATGAGGTAGTGTGGCGCCAAATGGGCGATTTGATCCCACTGAGCGGCGCGGTCGTTGTAAAAACCGAACTTGTAATCTTCGGTTTCATCGATTTCGATATCGCCCCACCAATGCCATGCATCCTCCCCGGACCAGTCTCCAAAGGCCCATCCCGACAATGAACCGTAGGAGTGATTGGAGATGAGAAGGCCATCCGCTGCAGCTTCTGCCATTTCTCCTGAATCGTTGCTCCAATCGTGAGCCCACAACATCCCTTCGGGAGCCATTCCCATGGCATCGGGCCGTACCCCGGAGGCAATTAAAGTGCCGGCCACATGCACTGCGTGGTTGTGCACATTCTGAGCACCGTCTCTTTGAGTGACTCTACCCGCCAATTCCTGATGGGTCTGCAGGACTGCTCCGGCATCCCATTCTCCTACAATCATCTCATTCCCCTGGAGATCGAGCTGCGTACGTCCCCCCTGCTGCAGGTGATTGGTTCCCGTAGATATGGCCGCCTGGACGTTGTTGGTTTGGTAATATTCGGGCATACCGTTCCGGAAACGCATGAGTTCAAACACCTCTCCCCGCTCGTTTTCAAAACGAACCGGAAATCCCCTCCGGGAGGTCCTTTGCATCACCTCCAATTTGTCGGCGGCATCCTGTTGTTTCCATTCCTCAGCCAATTGAAGCAGGGTGCGCACCTCCGTTTCGGGCCTGTCTTGTGCGGTGGATTCCACTCCGGGTAAAAAACCCAGGAGAAAAATCAGGATTGCCACCACAGGTCCCCATTTCATACTTTTGAAAAAGCGTGGAAAATTTATTAAGGCCATAGAGATTGGTTTTATTTCAATAATGTCAACGGTAAGCTATTTTTAGCTCCAGGCGAAAATAGCGGAAGACGAAAGTGCATAAAAGTAATAAAAAGAGGGGGAAAAAGGGAAAAACAATCGGTTCTTTTATCTTTATAACATATTTTTAACAGTTTAGTCGATTGCGAAGGGCTTTAGAAATCACTTAAATTTACTGGGATTCATTTTACAGGACAAAGGGGGAGATTATGTAGAAAAACTTTCTTTTACTTCGGTTTTTTCGATCAGGTCCCTGTAGGTTTCATTTTGAGAGAGGATCTCGCGATTGCCCAGAATCACGATCTGCTCGCGAGCGCGGGTGAGTGCAACATTGAGCTTTCGGTCCAGACCCGTCCGGTTGGCATTGACCAGGGTACGGAGTTGGGAGGGGTGATTGGTGCATAGTGAGAGCAAAACGACGTCCCTTGCTCCTCCCTGATATCGCTCTACGGTATCTACGGTGATGTATTCGCAAAACTCGGGGAGTTTTTCCTCCAATATGGATTTAATCAGCGCGATTTGAGCCCGGTAAGGACATATGACGCCGACCAGTCTGTCAAGAGGGATTTTGGCTTCACGGGTTCTGCCCTTAAAATAGGCTTTGGATAATTCCAAAACACTCTGTGCTTCCCAGGCATTGGTTTTGACGGGGAGTCCCGCCGCGGGGTGATCGATAAATTGTATCCTGCCCGACGAGAGGGGCGAATTGGATTTTCCTTCACCTTCAATTGAATAGTAGTTGGAGAGGGATTGATGAAGCCTCTGAGCTCCTGGAATGCCGGCGTCGAGACAGCTCAATTTCCCCCCGTAAAACCGAAGGCTGACAAAATCGTTTATTTGCCGGTGCATACGCCCCTGTTGGGTCAAGCGGTCGAAGGCGTGGTCCCATTCGTTTTTTACTGCAATTTTGAAAAGTCGTTCAAAGAGGGAGTCGGAGAGGTCGTGCAGGCCGATGGATTTTAGTTTTTCGTCCTTTACGCTGCATTCGCTGGGGTGTTGGGTGACGATGGCGGGTAACTGACAGTGGTCACCTATGAGTACGGTGCGATTAAATTTAGACAGCAATCCCACCAAATTGGGCTCGAGTATCTGAGAAGCCTCATCGATGACTGCGGTGTCGAAACGGACCAGTTTGAGGAGGTCTATTTTTCCGTAAAAGGAGGATATGGTAGATACGAATATCTTTTTTTCTGTGAGTAACCGGTAAACTTCCTTTCGGGTTTTTAATGTGGAAATCTGTCGATCCAAAAGCAGGTCGTGGTGATCGGGGTGGACTCCATAGCGGGAGCCGATTCGGATGCTGTTCTCCGCAAAT
>JAGTVA010000072.1 GCA_018224445.1 Saprospiraceae bacterium | reverse complement strand
TAATCTTTTAACCCTTGATTCGCATTATAATATAAAAATTGGAAAATAAGAAGTATTTGTGTTGATATCCGGTGGCCTTGAGGAGGAGTGAATCGCGACAACAGGTGGACTGGCACCCAGATCAAAGGCATTTTTTTGTCCGCCCTCGTGTCTAAAAAACCAGAGTTGGGGGCGCGGCAACTCATTGACCGGTTGGGCTAGAATTCAGAAATTCTTAATACCCCTTCTCTATATGCTGGTGATCAGGGAAAATGCAATTATCAGCGCAATGGATATAAGACAAATTAACTTTCTTATTTAAATAACATTGAAAATTTTGCTGTGGGTAATTTTTTCTTTAGATTTTCCTTTTCTTTGCAGAGCGATTAAATTCTATCACGATTAAGTATTATATATGAAAATTCACAACTTCAGTGCCGGACCCTCCATTCTACCCGCGGAGGTTTTTCAGGAAGCTTCGCAAGCGGTAATTGATTTTAACAACACAGGGCTTTCTCTTTTGGAAATGTCCCATCGATCCAAGGAGTTCGATGCAGTGCTCAAAGAGGCGCTGCAACTGGTTGCTGAACTTTTACATCTCCCGGAGAACTACAAGCCTATATTTGTAAGTGGCGGGGCTTCCACGCAATTTGCTCTGGTGCCCATGAATCTGTTAAAAGAGGATGGGAAAGCAGCGTATCTCAACACCGGGACCTGGTCAGACAAAGCCATCAAAGAAGCCAAAGCCCTGGGAAATGTGGATGTCATCGCAAGCTCCAAGGAGGACAACTACACCCACATTCCAAAAAATTATCAGGTGCCGAAGGATGCGAGCTATTTGCACCTCACGACCAACAATACCGTTTTTGGAACTCAATTCCGAAAAATTCCGGCCACATCTGTTCCCATAGTTGCCGATATGTCTTCTGATATCTTCAGTTATGACCTGGATATCGACAAGTTCGGGCTGATCTATGCGGGAGCCCAAAAGAACATGGGACCCGCGGGCACCACTTTGGTCATCGTCAGGGAAGACCTGCTGGGCAAGGTTGACAGACATATTCCGAGTATGTTTGACTACAGGACCCACATTAAAAAGAACTCTGCTTTCAACACTCCCCCTGTATTTCCAATCTATGTTTCCATGCTCAATCTCAGATGGGTAAAGAAAACCGGTGGGGTAAAGGCTATGGAGAAGAGAAGCATCCGGCGCTCGGAATTAATCTACGGAGAGATTGATCGCAATCCTCTTTTTCATGGCACTACTGCAAAAGAAGACCGATCCCGTATGAATGCCACTTTTGTTTTGAACAAGGACTACGAGTCTTTGGAAAACGATTTTCTTGAGGTTTGTAAAAATGCGGGAATTTCGGGTATCAAAGGACACCGTTCGGTAGGGGGCTTCAGGGCTTCCATGTACAATGCCCTTCCACTGGAATCTGTAGAGGTGCTGGTGGATGTGATGAGGGATCTGGAGGCAAATAAAGGATAACTCCATGCGGGGTATCTTTCCTCCCCCCACTCACTCCAGCTTAAATCTTATGGGTAAATTGAACCGGACATTGACCGCTCTGCCACTTTGCATACCGGGAGTCCAGGGATCGGACAATGCGTTCATTGAATTAACCGCGTTTAATACCTGCTCCCCCAATCTGCCTCCCGGATCTCTTAAAATTTCAGGATTTTTGATTTCTCCATTTCTGTCCACCACAAAGGTGAGAATTACCAGACCCTCGATACGGTTTTCGCGTGCCAGTGGAGTGAATTTCACTCTGTCGTAGATATACCTCAACAGTTTTTGCTCGGCGCAGGCTTGCTTTTCTTCCTGAGTTCCGACTAAATCTTCGCATCCGGGAAATCTCGGCATTTGTTCAGCAAAACTAACAATTTCGTCCGGTGCCGATTCTGCCGGTTCCGGCGGAAGGACGGGAGGGGGCGGAATATCCGGTAGGTTCTCTACCAGTTCCTGTGCATCGTCGGGCTCAACTTTTAGGTCTAAATATTCGGCAGGGGTATCCTCCTGAAATTCTGCATCATCTATCGGTTCGATTTTAGTAACTGGTGGAGGCGGCGGTGGTGGAGGCTCCTGAAGGGTAATGGGAGGAATTACCCATGTTTCCTCTTCCAGCTCAACTACTTGGTAGTCCAGTTGGAGGGGGGCTCGTATTGGGTCCAGTTAAAAGCGATTAATACCATCAATACTGAAAATATAAACCCCACATTTAAAAAAACCCAGGTATATCTGAATACATTCAGGGATTGGTATTTATTGCGCTCTCTATGTCTGAAATCGGCTGCGTCTGCTGCGGGGTTAACATTTCCGGATTTTCGTTTCAACCAGATTCTGATTCCCGCGATAAGGGTGATCAAGAGGCCAAAAAGCAGTACAAAAGTCCAAAACAATTCTGCGGTTGTAAATTCCATGACTTTGTTTTTTTTATAAAAAATCGATGGGAAGGCAGATATATTATGCTTTTGGCACCCAACCTCATATAATAGATGTAGATAATGGATTTTTGGCGTATAGGGGGGGATTGTGTTTTTACTAACCTGAGTCCTTCGATTTTATCAGAAGTGGCAAATCGGTAACTCTCCCGCAACCTCAGATAAATTGGTCTGACTTCGCAATAATTGCAAGATGGAAAGAGAAATATTGTTAATTTTTTAATTTTAGGAAAAGAATATTTGCATAAAATCAAATAATTTCGTACTTTACGTTTTAAAAGTTTACGCAAACTCTATTCCGCCCACCTAAACTTAAAAATTATGACCACCAGAAGCTTTGTTATTACCGCTTTTTTAACTGCTACCTGTCTACTCTTCACCTGCTCTCTGGGGGGACAAATCATACAGACAGAATCGGAGTTTACACACTATGAGGAAGAATACTTTCCCCTGGAGAATGCGACCACACTGACATCAACTACTGATGCATGGGGTCAAAGAAAATGGAGTTTTACACTGGATTCAAACATTATTTTTCCCGGATTAGAAGACCGTCCTTTTCATTTTCTGGTAGTGGCTACTAACGGACACATCGCTCTATGGCATTTTTTGAACGAAGAAAAAATTGAATTGGGTCTTTATATGATCCCAATCCTTAGGAGTTTTGTGTCGCCTCTAAAGGATTACCGAAATGAAGATCAGGGAGCCATTTTGTATTATTCTGAAGATAACTACATCAAAGTTGAATATAGAAATGTTGCTTTTGCCCTTGAAAATATTCTGCTCAGTGGAAGGCTGCTTTCCAGAGTCAACTATACGATTGAAATTGATCCTGACAATGACAGGATTCGTTACCATTTCGGACCCTCTGATATAAATACTTCTACCCAATATCATTTTTTAGAAAGTGGTACGGTTTTGGGACTTGGATTTGAGGTATGGGAAAATTTTGGTTCCACACAGCAATCCAATTTTCAAAGGGTTGAAAACTATTGGAAATACCTGGAAGGCAGCCCGGACGATTTCAAAACTTTAGCCTATCGAGATATTAATAAACCATTACCCGATTCCAGTTATTTTGACTTTCCTCCAGAAGGAACCGTGTATGAATTCAGACTCAGCTCCCTGCCTACTTCGGTAAGGGAAAGTCCCTCAGAGCTTTCAATCGAACTTTCGCCCAATCCGGGGGTCGATCAGTTTCACCTACAAATAAATAGCAGAGATTGGAGGGGGGGCGAACTTTCAGTTTTCAATACCCATGGTCAGCTTGTGCTCACGCAATCCGCCGCAGCAAGCAATGTCATAAACACTGCCAAATGGCCATCCGGGCTTTATTTTATTCATTTGGACTGCCCCGGAAATAGTGAGGTATTGAAATGGGTAAAAAATTAGTATACTTTTTAAGCATAAGATGAACTCCACGAAAGAACATCTGTGAACTTTTCCCCACCCAATGAGGGAGACCAGCTTCTTATTTCTTCACCACCTTTTTAACCCCTGAAAAAGCGTCTCCACTTACTCTCGCAAAGTACAATCCAGGAGGCAGAGATTCTATATTGATGGGCTGATTGGAGCCTATTCGCTTTTCTAAGAGCACCTTCCCTTGAACGTCCATCAATTGGAGTAAATAATCCGCGGCTGCACTTTGCTGAAACTCCGGAAGTATTAGAGTCAACTCCGAGGATACCGGATTGGGGTACAAACTCCAGGAAGCATCTTCCGCGGCGAGTTCATTGACAGAAGTGGTTTGCTCAAAACAAAAGCGATAGACGGTACCCTCTTCGGGGAATCCATTGAGAAATTCAACGTCTTCATCAAAGTCCTCATCAATCCAAATTTGATGAAATTGCGGATTACTGGGCTCGCCACTGAGAAAGCTAACCAATTCTAAATAATCCTCATCCCAATTTCCACCGATATTTTCTTCGTAAAACCAACCGAAAACAACTCCAACAGGCATATATTCCATAAATTCTTCTTCCATTGCAGAGCTAATGACAGAGGATCCGTAGTTGATTTGAACACACAGTTCATCGTAATATATTTCAATCAGGAGGTTGATTCTTGAAACCAATTCGCCATTTCCAATTTCCAATTCTTCCTCCAGGGCAACATTTCGCAATTCATAACTAAACTTTCCATCACTTTCCTGTAGTAAAATTTGTCCCTGATCTTCATTGTTTTCATCGTTCAATGGAGAAAGCACCGGGTAGTCCATAGCCATTGCAATCAGAAATAAATCATAAGGATCATCGGGCCAATTATAATACTCCATAAGCACATCTCCCCAGGCTCCCAGGTCGGCGTATTTCATTGGTCGGTCCCCAAATCCCGGAAATATCAACGGGTTCGACAATTCATAAAATTCATATTCGTACAAATCGTTATAATCCCAGGCTTCCAGCCCCTCTGTCAGGTCGACAAAGGTGTCAAGGGGTTGGTATTCCTGCCCATACTGGGCCGTGAAATTAACGTCAAAGTTAATCTCCAACTGAGCACAAAGAAGAGTGCTGGACAACATACAAAGCGAAATAAAGATGGTTTTCATGGCTTTTTTTTCAACAAATATAATAAAGTTTTAAGTAGAAGGATACCCATCCATGTACTGGACACTCTAAAAATGCCAGGATACCTAACCCCGTATTATTGAGGAATAGGTTTTTCAAAAAACTTTGCGACTTATGTCTCGTCAAGACTTCACGAAGCGAGAAACAAATAATCCCTACCTTCGCAAATCAAAAAAGCTCTAAAAATGATGAAGTATATATTAACCCTATCATTTCTGGCAATTTTGGTATCGTGCAATTCCACTCTCCCCGATCAGACCGTCTATTTGGTGCGCCACGCTGAAAAAGACAACACCGATCAGACGGACAATCCACCTTTAGTGCAAGAAGGACATGACCGCGCCCAGCGGCTGCACGAATTAATGGAAGACGTCAATTTATCAAAAGTACTTTCCACAGAATACGACCGAAATGTAAATACAGTTAAACCCATTGTGGACTCCCGTGGAGTTGAACTGGAAATTTACGAGTGGTACGAATGGCAGGGCCCTGTCCAGGCTATTAAAAACCGGGAAGGTAGTTTTTTGATTTGTGGTCACGGGGACAATCTTCTACCTATGATAGAGTTTTTGGGAGGCGATAAACCGATGGAAGAACTCGGTGAGCACGAGTATGATAACCTATTTAAAGTGGTCAGAAAAAATGGACAAGTGAATGTGGAGGTCATAAAGTTTTAAGCCCCCAGACTAAAAGTTCCAAGTTAGTTTACCATCCTAAAACCGTTGCAAAATCAGATACCCTTCCGGCCATTTCATTCCGCATTCCATAAAAGTCAATCGCTTTTGACTTACTCCAAATTATTCTTATCGGATTATAGCCCTGGGTATGGACTCTGTGCAGACACTCATTGGAGTGATGAAGAATTTGGTGTGAAAAAGGGTAAGCCACCTCTTTTCTACTGATTATTTACCCCTCATGGCGGCTTAATTAAAAGTATACCCACTGTACCCTAAGCAACTCAAAATTTGGCGTAAAGACAGGGAGTTAAGGAAGGTAGGTCACTACTTTCGTCCCTATTTTTTGAAATGATCCTCCCGTTTTTTCATTAAACAATAAAATATAATTTCCAGCTGGAATATTATTTTCGCTGAGATCAATAGATGATTTGCCCATATAAGTAGCAATTAAAACCCCATTCTGATTAGCTACATCAATTCTTAAATCGCTTAAATTCATACCTTCCAAAGTGATATTAAGAACTCCGGTAGTGGGATTGGGCGATACTGTCAAGTCCTCTATCAATATTGATGCAGAGGCGGAAGGTTCACCAACCAACCTTTGACCACCAGAACCAGCATTGAAATTTACAATAGAATCCACAGCGTATTTAAACATCTTTAAAACAGGGCCCGAAGTTGCCGGACTAGGGAGCATACTCAAATCAATTGAATCGTTTAAATGTGAGATAACATTATTCCATCTATCTGCAGATTTAACCGTAACAAAATAATCGCCCATAACTATTCTAGGTCTTTCAAAATGAAAATTAAAGGGTCCGCTGCTGGCTATATTCATCGGAATATTGTTGACAAATCTGGTTCCGGAAAGATGCTCTCTGCTAAATACCACAGTGGTGGTAGTTTGCTGATTGAGGTAATTTTGAAGTATTATAAAATCCTCGGTAATCCCAAAATCAGTCATGGGGTAAAACGACTTGTTGTGCATGGTAGTTTCATAGTTCGGACTTAAAGGGTTTATAGCAATCAGCGAGTCGTCTCTATTTTCAATGCCATCAATGACTACATATTCGAGTTCGGTGCTGCCATCGAAATAAACCCTGTATATTTCCCCCTTGTAAAAATCTCCATAATAAATGTAATCACAGTCAGGACACGCACTCCTAAAACTTTTTATTATATTGTATTCTTGTGCAAGAATATATCCACCTTTGGGAAACAATAAATCAAGTATTTGAAAAGAAGAATCCACAATGGCAATTTGATGATTCAGAGAGTCGGAGAAACCGGGCTCTGGCATGTAGGTATGAAATATAAACCGACCTTCCGCTTTTGAATACCTAAAGTTTCCAAAATAAAAACCCAGCGTGTCTGTACTTAACAACTCACCTGTTGAAGAGAATCTATGCATTGTCCTTTCATTTCCATCTCCGATCAGAAGGTCCCCCGATTGTCTGCAGATATCAAAATCAGTGATTCCACTTGGCTGGATAGTACTTCCTATTCCAATTTTATCGAGAAACTCTCCTGAATTGGTATATTTATATACTACCCCCTTCGAATTAATATCGGTGATATACAAAGTGTCATTGACCTTTACTACATTGATCACGCTGCGGAATGGGGAATAAGGATTGGTATCCAATGAAATATAATGAATTTCCTCAAAAAAATCATTGTAGTCTTTGTCGTGATAGGATTGGAAAATTTCAACTGAATCAAATTCCAATAACTTATAAGTGGCTGATTCCTCTTCCATAGAAATAGAGTTAAGAATATATCCAGTTCCTAAAACCAGGCCGGTTATCGCCAACAATCCAATGTAGCTTATATTTTTCATTTTTATAAATAATATACATGGCAAATATAGTTTTTTTTTAATTATTTAAAATTTCATTCTTAAAAATATATACAATTATATACAATTTATCTACCGCCTATTCCAAAATAAGTTTTTTTAAACAACCCTGAGCAATCCAAAGAAATAATACCAAAACCACTAAAAATATTCGCAAGCTCATTATATTTACTACGTTACTTTTTCATAAAACCGGAAGACAGTGAAACTCTTTGTCAAAATCTCCATTCACAGATTGCTGATTGTCATTTTATGCCTTTCTGCAAATATGGAATTCACTGCTGCCCAACACCAGCATCACCAGATCGGACTTCACGTGGATGATTGGCTGATCGTCCAATTTGAAGACCCTGTAAAACTCCAGTGGAATGAGGGTTTATTATTGACCGCCCGTTCTGCTGACTATTCAGATTCTTTTCATGCATTAATCCGGGAAAATGAGTGGAAATGGCCCTACCAGTCTACAAGGGAAAATTTGCAAAATATAAGAAGGGAGTTAATCCGTAGAAATTCTTCCCAAAATATCCCCAATATTGTCCAGCGTTTTTATTTAAAAATTCCGGAAGGCCTTGAACCCAATGAATTTTTGTCTGAATTGAGGGTTTTTAGTGAAATAGCCTATGCCTACCCCATACCAAAACCTGTACCTCCTGCCAATGCTCCTGACTTTGATGCCAATCAAGGCTACCTGAATAGTTCGGTTGATGGCATCGGAGCCAGAGATCTGTGGGAAAATTTTACGATCAGAGGGGGGGGCATCAAGGTAGTAGACATCGAATACAATTTCAATCCCAATCACAGAGATTTGCCGCCCATAGAGATTATTGGAGGACTTCCTTATAATCGTTATGGAGACAATCACGGCACTGCTGTAATGGGTCAATTGGGGGCATTAGATAATGGCTGGGGAGTTACCGGTATGGTACCCGATGCCACTTTTTATTTTCACTATTCATTTAATGAGTTTAATTTTTTAGACATTGGTTCCGCTGTAGTTAATTCAGCCATGGCCATTGAGGAGGGAGATGTCATATTGATAGAGGCGCAAACCACCGGACCCTATTACGATCCCAATGAAGGCGGGCAATATGGCCTGATGCCTGTAGAGTGGTTCAAGCCCTGGTATGACGATATTGTATTCGCTGTCAATATGGGAAGAATTGTAGTTCTGGCAGGTGGAAATGGTGCGCAAAATCTGGACGAGGAAATTTACGCTCAAAATCCCTTCCACACACCTTTCAAGGAGGGGCATAACTCCGGTGCAATCATTGTCGGTGCTGGGGCTGCACCCGGTTCTTTTAACGGCAGTCGAAATGCCCGTTCCAGATTGCCGTTTTCAAACTATGGATCAAGGGTGGATCTCCAGGGATGGGGAGAACGCATTTATACTACCGGTTATGGGTCTGCTTATAACAACGGGGACAGAGATTTATTTTTCACAAAAAGATTCGGGGGCACCTCAGGAGCTTCTCCCATGGTAACCTCCGCAGTTGCTCTGGTTCAATCGGCGGTAAAAAACTTCAGAGACACTATCCTTAGTGGGGCCGAAATATCAGAGCTTTTAAAAACAACCGGAGCTCCGCAACAATCCGGATCTTTTCCAGCCTCTCAACAAATCGGACCATTTCCTAATGTGGCTGCTGCTTTGGCTTTATTGGGTATAGAGGAATGTGAACCCAAACCCCCAATTGATTTTATAGTGCATCAGGCTTGTGCACCTCTGTCTGTTGGATCTATTTTAATCGATACCACCCATTTTAATCACTCCGGGTATTCCCTGAGTTGGAATACGGGGGACAGCAGTCTGTTTATCGATGATTTACCTGAGGGAATTTATCATTTGACTTTGGTAGACAGCAATCGGTGTAAAAGAATCTACTCACAAGAAATCAAGGAACTGCATGGGGTAGATTTGACCTATGAAAAAACCAATGAAATATGTCCGGAGGGCAATAATGGCTCCCTTGTGGTTCATCTCAATGAAACCCATTCCCCCTATTTTATTCAATTGAATGGAAATGAAATCGAGTCCGGACAGGTCCAAACCAACCTCAGCCCGGGCACCTATCAAATTGTGGCTGAAAATGCTTTTGGTTGCATACTCGAGTTGGAAATTGAACTCGAAAAAGCTCCACTTAAAACACTGGATATAATGGGCTTGGAAGAGGTAATACAACAAGATAAAGAATACCTGGCGCAGGCAACTATTCAAGATTTTCAGTTTTTCTTTTGGGAGATAACCAACGGCAGCATACTCAGTGGGCAGGGGAGTCCTCTGGTTCGTGTCAGTTGGCATAAACCGGATACACAGCAACTCCATCTAAAGGCCATAGATTCCAACTTCTGTATTACCAAACAAGAAATTGAGGTATTTGTAGATTTCCCGTCAAACACCACCGACGGTGACCCTGACCCTAACCTACTAATGGTATATCCCAATCCCACATCTGATTATTTGTATTTAAAAAATGTAGAATCACACCGTATTCAAATTGGGTTTATATACAATTTAGAAGGTCAAAGGGTAAAGACTATTTCCGATACCCACCCGATTGACATAAATGAACTTACTGCCGGAAAATACATTATAGAAATACAGAGTCAAAAGGGAATTGTGCGCCTCCCATTTATAAAAGTAGCGACAAAGGACTAAAATTACATCCATATAAACCATGCAGGAGCCACTTAAAATATTCGGCAGGGAATTAATCGACGATCAGAGCGTACGCCAGCTGAAAAACTGTCTGACGGAAGACAGCCTGGGCGTGCTTACTGCCGATGCCCACTACGGATACGGTCACCCCATAGGCGGTGCAGTGGCTTATCCCGAACACATCTCCCTCAGCGGAGTGGGTTTTGATATCGCCTGTGGAAACAAAGCGGTGAGGACAGACCTGAGAGCAGCGGAAATCGATTTACCGAAAGTCATGGATGAAATTGTCCGCAGAATTGGTTTTGGCATTGGAAAACCCAATCCCATCAAACCGGAACACCCGGTGCTGGACAAATTGTCCTCCCTTCAAATACACATGCCCGGCAGCTACAAGAGCAAACTGCTGGATACCGCCAGAAAACAACTGGGAACGGTCGGTGCCGGCAATCATTTTGTCGATCTCTTTGAAGACGAAAAGGGCATGCTGTGGATAGGGGTACACTTCGGTTCCCGGGGTTTTGGCCACAAAATCACTACCGGCTTTATCGCTCTTGCTCAGGGAGGAAAATTTGACGATCGCCCCAAAAACACCGCCATGGACTCAAAACCCATACTTTTTCCTATAAAAAGCGAAATGGGGCAGGATTACATTCAGGCCATAGACCTGGCGGGCCAATACGCCTATGCCGGAAGGGACATGGTGGTAGACACCGTTTGCGATATTCTGCAATGCAAGGTGGACTTTGAGGTACACAATCACCACAATTTCGCCTGGAGAGAGGAGCACTTCGACAGGGATTACTGGGTGGTGAGAAAGGGTTGCACTCCCGCCTTTCCCGGACAAAAGGGATTTATTGGTTCCAATATGTTTGACACCTCCGTCATCGTAGAGGGCGTAGACACCGAAGAGTCCAAAAAGGGGCTCCGATCCACCGTTCACGGGGCCGGCAGAGTGATGTCGCGCACCAAAGCCAGGGGAAAAGTAAAGTGGAAAAGGGGCAAGGACGGCAAAAAACGCCCGAGAGTGGTTGCTCCCGGACTGGTCGACTATAATGCCACCAGGCAAAAAGCCAAAGATCTGGGCGTAGAACTCCGCGGAGGAGGTGCCGATGAAAGTCCGGAGTGCTACAAATCCCTGGAAGAAGTCCTTCACCACCAGGGCGAAACCATCAAAATTCTGCACCGACTGAAACCCATAGGGGTAGCCATGGCAGGGGCAGATGATTTTGATCCTTATATTGACTGAAATGGCTTACCCGGGGAATTCTACTCTCCCAAAACCACCATCTGATCGAATTTGTGCAATTCGTATCGCTCGATTATCCCGATCAGCATTTGCGCGTAGCGGGGATTGGTGGCGTATCCTATCTGTTGAAGCTGCCGGGCCCATCCTCTGTAATCCAGGGGGTCCAGTTCAAAAAGCGGGCGGTAATGGGTGGAGTATTTCAAAAAAATAGAATGGTCTCTGTACGAATCCCCTATGGATCGGTACACCCGAAAACAAGAATCGATCAGCCTGCCCTCCCGGTCAAAATCGTCGTCGGGATGGTAATAAGTAGGGCCAATCCAGTAGTTTTTACACTTTATTCCAAAGTGGTTGTTGCTGCCGAGGGCGAGGGCGCTGTTTCCGTTGTCGGATTCCAAAATGCCCTGTGCCAGTTTGACACTCACGGGGATGCCGAATTTCTCCATTTCCTCTATGGCCAGAGGTAGGTAGGTCTGCACGTAGGACTGCGAGGGGGTGAGGTCATTGTTCGGGGAAAACGAAAACAATGCAAATACAAACGGAACCCAAAACCAGAGTTTTATTTTTTCCATGAAAAGATTTGAAAAATGAATATGGCGCAATGTGGTAACTTCAATTTTCATACCACAAAAAACTTACATCTCCCTGGCGGGTAAAATTTTTCCGGCACAGTCACCAAATCCTATCCTGACCCCCTTGTGTATTCCATATCCCCGCAAAACAACCCGGTCTCCATCCTTTAAAAATTTTCTCTCCGTGCCGTCCGGCATGGGTATGGATTTGGTGCCCTTCCAGCTCAATTCGAGCATGGAACCGTAGCTGTCGGGCGACTTCCCACTGATGGTTCCCGAGGCGCACATATCCCCCACCTTAAAGTTGCAACCGTTTACCGTATGGTGTGCCAATTGCTGGCACATATTCCAATACATGTATTTAAAATTGGACTTACAAACGGTTTTCTCCTGTCCGCTATCGGTTTGAATGGCTACCTCCAGGTCCAGCTCGTAATTTTTTTCTCCCTTGTACTTCAAGTAAGGCAGCACTTCCGGATCTTGTTTCGGTCCGGCTGTCCTGAAGGGTTCCACCGCGTCGAGGGTCACCACCCACGGAGAGATGGTCGACGCAAAGCTCTTGGCCAGGAAAGGCCCCAGGGGAACGTATTCCCACTTCTGTATATCCCTTGCGGACCAATCGTTGAACAGTACCAGTCCAAATATATAGTCCTCGGCCTGATCCGTTGAAATCCGCTCCCCCATTTTACTGTCTTTTCCGACCACGAAGCCCATTTCAAGCTCGAAGTCCAGCAACTTACAGGGACCGAAAACGGGTTGGTCGGCATCTGCGGGCATAGTCTGACCGGTCGGTCTGTGGATAGGTGTATCGGAAACGACTATTGAAGAAGCCCTTCCGTGATATCCCACGGGCAAATGCTTCCAATTCGGCAACAGGGCATTGTCCGGATCTCTGAACATGGTTCCCACATTGGTGGCGTGTTCTTCGCTGGAGTAAAAGTCGGTATAATCGCCCACTTTTACCGGGAGCAGCAATTCACAGTCGGACACCTTGTGCAGCAGCCTGTCTGCATGGCTTTTGGCTCCCAAAGTATCGTCTGACCGCATAAATTCGGAAATCCGGTTTCTCACCGCTCTGCAGGTATCTTTACCCAGCGCCATTAAATCGTTGATATATGATTGATCCAAAACCTCTCTCTTGATGGCGACTCCCTCAAATAAACCAAGGTCGTGTGCGACCAACAGGTCGACCACCTTGTCGCCTATAATGGTGGCCACCCGTGGATTATTTGCCGGCGGCATGGCTACACCAAAAGGTATGTTTTGAATGGGGAAATCTGAATCCTCAGGTACTGCTACCCAGGAGGTAAGTTTGGGGTCATTGGCTTGAATATTCATTCTCTTTTGTTTTTTTTAAGCGTTTGCAAAGATAGGAAATTCGCAGCTCTTTGGCAAGGGAAAGGTCTTGCAGATTGGAGAGAACTTCACTTTTCAGATAGGTAAATTAAGATTGAAGTAGTACCTTTGCTTCAACCAATGGAAACTACATGAGTGACCCACGCGATCTTCTCCAACCATTTCCGGTCATGGGCACCTCCATCCCTCCGGAGCGCTATCGCAAACTGGACTTATCTGCTGAGGCCACAGGAGGATTTATTTGCGATCCGTATTACAGTATGGGCGAGTGGATTCGAAAAGTGGATGAAGACGGTCGGTACTGCGCTTACGGGGGGTATCTGGAAAAGCGCGGATTTTACACGGCCGGGCAGTACGTTAAAAACCCCTCCAATGTGCGCAACATCCATCTGGGAGTGGATATCTGGCTGCCGGCGGGAATCCCGGTCTACGCGCCCTTTGACGGGCTGGTTCACAGCTATGCATTCAACGACAAGCCGTTGGATTACGGCGGTACCATTATACTGGAGCACCGAGAAGGACCTTTCCATTTTTACAGCCTTTACGGCCATTTGTCCAAAGCCTCCATCAAAAATATTGAAGTCGGACAATGCATCACTCGGGGATCAGAGTTCTGCCAATTGGGTGGTAAGGAAGAAAACGGGGGTTGGTATCCCCACCTCCACCTGCAGTTGATTAAAGACATCGGGCGGTTTTCCGGTGATTATCCGGGCGTAGTGGCAGAGCAGAACGGAAACATCATCTCCAATTGTCCCGATCCTAGTTTTATGGTGTTGCCAGACATAGAGCTTCCAACTGATCTATAGAAATAATCCAGGCTATCAAAACCGCTTGACTTAAGTAGCTCGAATTGGTCAGGTGAATCTAAACCAGCAGGCGGGTCTCGTTGTATTCAGAATGGAAAGCATGGAACTTGTAATTAGTCCTAATAAATAGAACTAACCATGAAATCCTAGTTTAGAGATGTTGAATTTTTTTACAAATATTTCCATCTTAAGTGAATTATTTTTCCATTTGCCTTAAAAAGTTAAAAAATTATATTAGATTTGCTGTGAAAATAAAATTTATAAACTAAATTCTTTTGCAATGGAACAACATTTAATATCTCCCCCCCCCTTAAAACCAAATTAAAATTTAAAAAAACATTCGTTTTTTTAAATTTCCCACTTTTTATTTGGTGTTTTTTATTAGTACTTCCAATCGGGTTTTCGCAAAGCTCTGAATTTACCTTTGAATGTGGGTTGGAACATCCTGAGGAACTAATAGAAGAACCCCCATTCTACCTGGGCAGTGAAGGAAGTTGTTATGACCCAACTAGTCCTTGTAAACATAGTTTTCCTTACTCCGCAGTTTGGTCCGAGATGGATACGATTGTGATTAAATTGAATTTTCATTTCATAAGAACGGGAGATATTGGATTTAATTTCGGTGAAAATGATGGCAATTGCCCCAGTTGTCTCAATAATTCAAATATGACAATGTATAAAGTTGCAGAAGATTTTGTAACCTGGCTAAATAATGAATCCTCTGGTATGGATAATTATATTCTTAAATTGGATGAGAATGGTGATCCATTAAACCCTCATGTGCCCTTTTTAGACAATGAGGGGCACCCAGTTCCCAATTTAGGCGACAGCAAAATAAGATATGAACTCTACGAAGAAAACGAACAGGGTGCCGTGCACTATCATCATGTACAATCTGATTATAAATGGTTTGTTTCCGGCGTTAGTATTCACAATGAGTGCCGAGATGGTCAAATAACAAAGTCTCCATCGGTATTAAAAAATGAATATGGTCTTTATGGAGATAAAGTGATGGATATTTTTGTCTTTGATGAATGGTTTGAAAATGAAATAGAACAGGGAAATAAGTGCAGAACGGCGCGTGGAGTAGCGGGCATTGGTAAAAGCCATTTAACTATTGGAAATCTTTGGCATTACTGGCAAGAAAATGGAGGAGATTGGTCACTTTGGAATTATCTGGGATTATTAAAGCATGAAATTGGACATTGCTTAAATTTGCGTCATACATTTCCTCATTCTAGCTGCTGTGATGCCTCTGAACCATACTTTTTTAATTACTCGAATAATACCATGGGATACAATACAAACGGACAGGTCGTTTTTAGTCCTTGTCAATTAGATAAGGTATTTAATTTTTTATATAATAATTTACCGGAATGGGCTGACCTTGAAAATAACGAAAATATTAGTGCACCCCCTCCAGCATCGTTATTTCCCGCAATTATTATTGATGATCCGAATGGAATTACCTGGGATGAAGACATGAGTATATATAAACATATTCGAATAAAATCCGGGTCCAGACTCAATATTTTGGATTCTAAAATTGGATTGGCACCCGATGTTCAAATATTTGTTGAAACAGGCGCCATGTTGTATGTGGAAAATTCTGTTTTAACGCTTGTTTGTGGGATTGACGGTGGATTGCGGTGGTCCGGGATACTTGTCGAAGGGAATCCCAATAGAGATCATCCCGATCACTGGGAGGATTCCTTTAATCCGGATGGTCTTGATGCAGGTAGAGTGGTTTTACTTGGAAGTAGTGTTGAATTGGCGAAGGTAGGAATCTTGGCAACCGGCCTTGGATTTTCTTCTCCGCCCTTTCAGTTTTATTGGAAATCGAGTGGATATGTTTTTTCTGATCAAACTGATTTCTTAAGCTGTAATTTAGGTATTGTGTTTTATCCTTATAAACGCGCAAATAAAAGTAAAATACTGAATACCACTTTTAAACACTACATAATTAATCAGCCTCCATTTCAACCTCAATTGGGCATTCTATTAAATAATAATTTTGGGTTAGAAATTCAACGAAGCTCCTTTCAGAATATTAAAGAAATAGGAATTTATGCCATGGATTCTGGATTTGAAGCTATTAATGGTTGCACTTTTTCCAATATTGCGGGAGAGGCTATTTCAGCTCTCAGCTCTACGGGCTATGTTCCCTCTCACCTGAATATTGAAATTGGAAAAGAGGGTACCTCGTATAAGAATCAATTCGATCAAAATTTATTAGATATCAGATTGGAGGGGTATAGTAATTTACTAAATCGCATTAAAATCGTGAATAATAAATTTACTGACAACTGGTCAAGTGGAAGTGGAAGCTCTAACCAATCAAAAGGAATAGAAATCAAAAGGGCTCCGGTGGAAATAGAGAAGAACCAATTTTTAGATAAGTTTCACAGTATTAGCTTTGCACCTTCGCTCATCGAAAGTATTGTAAATAACAATCATTTTATTGATTTTAATACCGGAATTTGGTACGAGTCAGGAGCTACTCATATTTCTCACTTTTTGTGCAACAAATTCCTACAAAATCAGAGAAGTGGAGTTTTTGTGGATGCAGCCAATATAAATAATCAGGGAAATGCAGTTGCAGGCTATGGCAACGAATGGGAGCGAGGTGAAAACTATTCCCCCTCTTTTAATATTGCGGATATAAGAACCAGTTCAGGTTTAACACCATTGGGCTTTTCAGGAGGAATCTTTGATTATTTTGTAGAACAGTCCATTCCATTAATTCATCCATACCGGCCACTTTGCAATTTGACCCATTCTCCCACTGGATGTAACTCTCTTTACCCTTTCAAGTATGAGGTTAAGGATGCCCAGGTTACTATTAGTAATTGTGAGTCTATCAATCCCTTTACAGAACACGAACCCAAGACTATTCCGCAGCTACGGAATGAAATGAATCAGATTGAACAACAAGATTCCTTCTATATCTATAATTTGGAATACAGCAAAAGAGCCGCTGTCAAATATCAGAAAGTAATCTCAAAAGTGGATTCTTTGGTGCAGTTGGATCAACTTTTACTTGCAGATAGTCTGTTAAGTCAGGAACCTGAATCGGATTATTTTTATCTTCGGGTAGGGCTGCTTATCTACATGGGAGATTATTCAACGGCTCAAAACGTTTTGAATGGTGAAGTACTAATCTCAGAAGATGAAGAGGATTACAGGGATATTCAATTGATAAATATCGATCGATTGACCGATCATGAGTTTGAACTTGACTCCACGGATAGGGAGATTTTAGAGTTTATAGCCGAGAAGCAGACTACTCCGGCAACTTTTGCCCGGGCTATTCTAAGTCTTGTGGATGAAAGGAGCTGGGAGCCTCTGTTCCCGGAAGATACCACCTATCAAGAACAATCGCGTATTATCGTTAGTTTGGACGAAGATGAAGTGGGTACAAAGGTTTTTCCCAATCCATCCAAAGGAATTTTTAACATAGTACCCGGCAGTCCGTTTTCACCTGAAGATTATTTAGATTTCAAAATTTACAATGTGATGGGAGTAAAAGTAATGTCCGGCACCATACCTTCCCATACCGAATCCTTTGAAATTGATCTTCAACGCCAGACCAACGGCACTTATATTTTGAATTTAAACAACGCCCGAAACCAACAGGAATCATTCATTATTCAAAAACATTAATTGATGAAATATTGGGTATTCTCAATTCTTTTTCTTTTTGGTCTACAGATCGCTCAAACGCAGAGCTATTATTCCAATTTGCTGTTTAGGGGAGAACATGGAACGTTGAGCGGATTCATGATGGAAATTAAAGAAGAACAGTTCTTAATAGATGTCGTTTCTCAGGAATCCGGCAACCTCCAATTGGGTTGGTATTTGTTGAATGGGGATGGGGAGAAAATTGATTCCTTTTTCTTTGATACCCCTAACTTGAGTAGTGGAGGAGCAGCATCGAAAAATATGGTGTATAGAAACGACACCATTTTTCAAATGAAAAGACCCAAATTTGATCACAATCTGGAAGCCAATATATACGGATCTTCTTTAAGCAATACGGACAGTTTGTTCAGGTGGAGGTACGATTGGAGTGATTCGGGCTATACCTGGATCAACCCTTCCATTATGGTGGAAACCGGCGATGGCCATTTTCTCATTATTATGACTGCTTTTGTTCAACAGCCGAGAAGTTTTTTTTCACTGGGAATGTTGATCGACAGCCGGGGCAATGAGATATGGAGAAGAGAGATAGATCAATTTCCAAAATCGGAGGGCTTTGACGACCTGTGGATCTATTCCGATATTTTAGAAATGGCCGGTTATTTTTATTATCTGGGGACCTATAGAGGTGGGAGAAGGGAATCACTGATTCAAAAAATTGATTCGGAAGGTCGGGTAATCTGGAGTTTTGAAGAATTCCTTGGCGGCGCTGATTTTGGGCGTAACCTATTCAGGGACCTCAGTCCCGGTCCGGACAGCGCTACCATTGCCTTTGCGTCCAATAGAATGTTGACCCCGGAGGAGCTGAATGACTTTGAGCCGGATTTCTACGAAAGGTATAGCAGATGGCCACCCACCATTACCTATTTGGATACGCTGGACGGTACCATCGTCGAAGAGGCCAGACAGTTTTCAACAGAGGATTACCGTTTTTACTTCATCAATGGCGTCATTGGCTCTCAATTTAATAACGATTTAATATTTTGCGGATTCTTTTCAAGAAGAGACCCACCAATACCTGAACCCTTTTGGCATCCGGAAATAGGCCTGGTGGGCAGACTGGGGAGCGATGGGGAGTTTAAGTGGATCAAGCAAGTTCCCGAAAGATGGGGCGATCACCATACCGGTCAGTATTTTATCAATCTGTTGGAAGCCTCGAATGGAGACATTATCCTGGTTGGTCAGACCAGAGGCTGGCAGCCACCATACGCTAGGCCAATATGGATCATGAGGATTGGTCCCGATGGCTGTGTACCCGATCAGATGTATTGTTCAGGGGACAGTTTGCTTATAGCTAATCCCGATGTAATGGTGAGTACAGAGGCTCTGTTGGAATTTCCTAATGAGGTGGTGGCTTTTCCCAATCCGGTTAAGTCAGGTGATATTATCATCATACAAACAAGCCGAGAAGGTCCCCCTGGGGAAGAAGCGCAGGTGCGATGGCTGTCTACCTCCGGAGTATTGATGCGCAGTGATTTCGGCGGTGCGATGCGCGTGGACCTGGGGTATCAAATGCGGGTGCCGGAGGATATTCCGGGAGGGTTGTATGTCGTAGATCTCGTGGTGGGAAAGTACATCTATCGGACGAAGGTTTTTGTGTTTGAGTGATTTTTTACAAATCCCCTCACATAAAGGTCTTTCATTGCTAAATTAAAGAAGTCTAACTTCTAGTGTTACCCTTAAAATTCCTCTCTCTATGGCAAATAAATCCTCAGATCACCCTAAACCCGAATAAGTGATAAGGGATATGTAAAATAAAAAAATGACTTAACGATTCACTCCCGATGGAAATTAAATTAGGTCTGTGAAGTATCCTATTTAAGTATTTTCACCCCGGTAGCCATAAATTTCAATTGCTCTTCGGGTTCGGTAATCGCGGCTATGGCCTCTTCAGACTCCCCTGCATCTTCTGCGTAGTGTTGAAGTTCCTCTACACTGGTCACATCTCTGTAGGCCACTCCTTCCAGTACTACCTCTCCCTGAAGGTCCAACGGCATGAAAAAGGCGTAGTCGTAGAACTGTACAAATAGTCTTTCCGATTCCTCCTTGCCCGGCGCATATACATTCATCCAGCATCCCTTTTTCTGGCAAACATCGTCCACCTCTGCAATTATTTTTGCAAAAACAGAATCCTGCTCTTCCAGTTGAACCATCAATTCACTGTACCCTATGACTCCTTCTTCGTCTATCCTTTCACCGTAGTGAATGCCGTCTCCTTCCATTTCGCCATTTTCACTTTCCTCTGTAACTTGGATGTCGTCCTCAGCTTCTGAAGAAGTCGAGTCCTGGCCGCAGGAAACCAAAAACAATGCAAAAGCCGAAAGTATTAATAAGTACTTCATTGGTTAAATTTTATAGGTTTTAAATTCTAATTTCAAAGGTAAGAAAAAAATAAACCTAAGAATAAAAAATATTCTGGCTTAAAGTGCAGATGCG
>JAGTVA010000071.1 GCA_018224445.1 Saprospiraceae bacterium | reverse complement strand
TTTAAATTACAATAGATAAAATACCAAAAATACAAACACCCACACTAAATCCACGAAGTGCCAATACAATCCCACTTTTTCGACCATTTCATATCCGTTTTTTCTCCTCACATATAGTCCGCTGGCTGCATTAATAGCGATAATAAGGAGTATCATCAAACCAGTAAACACGTGAAACCCGTGAAATCCCGTAATAAAATAGAAGAGAGATCCAAAGGCCGGTGGACCAAAGTCCTGCAATTTTACATCTCCGTCAACCGTGCGGTATGGAAGTTGATTCCACTCTCCATCAATCTTGTGTATGAGGTAAAAATCTCCAGGTAAAAAGGTGTCTCCCTCTTCAATATCGTATCCATCACCTGCCAGATAGGTTCCTGCTTCCAGGTGGCGACCAAAGGGGTTTTCACTCAAGGTCATGTGTTCCTTGTTGATCAGCGTATTCCACTCCCAGGCCTGACAACCCAAAAATGTAGCTCCACCCAATATGGTCATTAAAATCCAAAAGACCACACCTTTTTGATTTTCGCGTTGCCCTTCCTGCACCGCTCTCACCATGGTGGCAGAGCTCGCGATAAGTACAAAAGTCATCAGGGTGACGAAAATAAGGGGCATGTGATGTAACCCTCCCGGAAAACTTTGAAACACAAAATCGGGCTCCGGCCAGGTGGGCACACTGAATCTCAGCGCTCCGTAGGCAATCAAAAAACCCGCAAAGGTAAACGCATCGGACATGATAAAATACCACATCATCAGTTTACCATAACTTGCTTTGAAGGGTTTACTTCCCCCTTCCCATGAGACCCCATCCTGGTTGATCTCCAATTCTTCCGTATTTGTTTCTGCAGACATCGAGTATTTAATTTTCTTCTGTCAAAAGTTATTGAAACATAAAAAACAGTACCAAATAAATCCAAAGTATATCGACAAAATGCCAATATTGTACCATCATCTTAAACCTGGTTTTTCTTTTCCTACTCACCACATGGGGCAAAACAAACAATTGCAACACCCCGACAGCAAGCGCCGCCAGGCCACCCAACACATGAAGTGCATGCACACCTGATATCACATACACAAAAGATCCGGAGGGATTTCCTGTCAGTTCCACCCCACCTTGGTGCATGGCCGTCCACCCCAGATACTGGGTGACCACAAAACCGAGGCCCAATATAAAAGTAATCAAATACAATTGCTTGTACTGCCTTGTATTTCCGTTTAAAAAATGCTTGTACGACAAATGTATGGTAAGGCTACTCAGCAGTATAATCAGGGTGGAAATAAAAAACCATTCCGGCAACCTGAATTCTAACCAGTTGCCCTGGCCTTGCCTGACGATATACGCACTGGTAAACGCTGCAAACATCATGGCGATGCTTCCAATGCCAAGCCACAAGCCAAAAACCGCCGGCTCCAATCCTCTATCGTAGCTTCTATTTTCAGTGTTTTCCATCAAAATATCCATATCGTATCAAATAAGTAGACAACCAACACCAAAGGTAGGTACAAAAAAGATGCGAACATCAATTTTCTGGCCGACCGATCGTCGCTGTCTATAAAAAACTTCCATCCCTTCCAGCAATACCATACGGCCAAAACAGCAGCCATTATACCCGCAATAAAACTTGAATGTCCAATAACCCAGGGCAAAAACGAAAAGGGAATTAATAAAATGGAATACACAAAAGATTGCAATCCCACTGAACTGTCCTTTTTTCCGGATTTACTGGGTAGGAGGACAAACCCGGCACTCTTGTAGTCTTTGTCTGACAACCAGGCAATTGCCCAAAAATGAGCGAATTGCCACAAAAACTGTATTCCAAATAAAGCTACTGCCAGGGTCGTAATTTCGCCAACTGCCGCAGTCACTCCAATGATCACAGGCAATGCCCCGGGAAAAGCACCCACTACCACGGCAAATGGAGTAACTCTCTTCAAGGGGGTGTATAAAAAAGCGTAGCTGATCAAGGCTACCATACCGAGAAATCCGGTCAATGGATTAAAAGCCGACAGTATAACAAAGCCCACAAGGGAAAGCATACCTGCGCAAATAAGGGCAGTGGAAACAGTCATCCGTCCGGCAGCTACAGGCCGGCCTGCTGTTCGCACCATTTGTGCATCGTATTCTCGTTCCAATATCTGGTTGAGTGCATTGGCAGCAGCGGTAACGCAAAAACCTCCAACCCACAAAAGAGCTAAGCCGACAAATGTCAGGTTGGGCGCCGCAATCATATACGCAAAAACAGAAGACAAAACCACCACAAAGGACAGTCTAAACTTAAAGAGCAACATCAGGTCTTTTACAAAAAAGTTGTCCCGATGGATACTCAAACTCTCCGCTATTGAAGTTGTTTTTTTCACTTGTATTATTTCCTTCTAATCAATAAAATTATTAACTAACCTAACTCTTACACCTTAATGGGACGCCATATTCTCCTTCTCCTCCTCACTCAAAGGCTCAATTTGAGGTATGAAATCTCTGTCTCCTTTGCTGTAATCGTAAGCCCATCGATGCACGGTTGGAATTTTTCCGGGCCAGTTTCCATGCCCCGTCTTAATCGGAGTAGTCCACTCCAAAGAAGTCGCTCCGTAGGGATTTTTTACCTTCATTTTTTTACCGTACCAAATACTGTAAAAGAAATTGATCACAAAAACCAATTGAGCAACGAAAACCAAAATAGCTGATACCGTAATAAATTGATTCATTCCGCTGAAATGGGAGAAAGTTTCAAAAGAATCAAAACTGTAATACCTCCTCGGAACTCCGGCTATTCCCAAATAATGCATAGGCCAAAATATCAAATAGGCACCCACCAAGGTAACCCAAAAGTGTATTTTTCCGAGAAACTCATTCATGAATCGTCCGTACATTTTCGGGTACCAATGATAGACTCCGGCAAACATACCAAAAAAGGCAGCTACCCCCATCACAATGTGAAAGTGCGCCACCACAAAATAGGTATCGTGGAGCTGAATATCAATGGCCGAATTTCCCAGAAATATACCGGTCAATCCACCGGAAATAAACATAGATACAAATCCTATCGCGTACAGATTGGCGGAATTGAATCGAATACTCCCTCCGTACAGAGTGGCCAGCCAGTTAAATACCTTGACGGCTGAAGGAACGGCAATTATCAGGGTAAACAACACAAATATCATGGCCATATAGGGGTTAATCCCGGATACAAACATGTGGTGAGCCCAAACCAAAAAAGATAAAAATCCAATGGCCAATATAGAAAACACCATTGCCTTGTACCCAAAAATGGGTTTTCGACTGTGGATGGCTAAAACTTCAGATACAATTCCCATTGCGGGCAGGATAATAATGTACACCTCCGGGTGTCCTAAAAACCAAAAAAGGTGTTGGTACAATATGGGACTACCCCCGACATGATCTAATGCCTGTCCCCCGATGAAAATTTCGCTGAGATAAAAAGAGGTTCCTACACTTCTATCAAAAAACAAAAGCAAAAACCCGGACACCAATACTGGGAAAGACAACAAACCGAGAATAGCAGTGACCAGTAATGCCCAAATTGTCAGGGGCAATCTCCACATGCTGAGTCCTCTGGTCCGCAGATTGAGAATAGTGGTGACGTAGTTGATACCCCCCAATAGCACAGAAACCACGAAGAGGGTCAAACTCAGTAACCACATGGTCATCCCTGCCCCACTGCCCGAAGAGGCCTGAGGCAGTGCACTCAAAGGAGGATAGGCTACCCAGCCTCCTGAAAATGCCCCCGTGCTGAGAAACAGCGAGAAAAAGAGAACCAATCCCGCCAGGAAAAAGAACCAATAGGACAACATATTTAAAAAGGGCGACGCCATATCCCTGGCCCCGATCTGCAATGGAATAAGCAAATTGGCAAAAGTACCACTCAATCCCGCGGTGAGGACAAAAAACACCAAAATGGTACCGTGCATGGTTACCATAGCGTAATAGAATTCCGGGGATATACTTCCAATCCCGGCATCATTTAATACCACCCACTTACCCAGAAAAGGTTTTAACCAGGCCATATTTTCCTCCGGAAAACCCAATTGCAATCTAAATATCAGGGACAAAAGACCTCCAATAATCGCCCAAAATATACCAGTTGTCAAAAACTGCTTGGCGATCATCTTGTGATCCATGCTAAAGATGTAATGAGTAATAAAGTTAGTCTGATACTTATCCCCATCGTGATGGTCGTGAAAATGGTCATCAAAACCGTATTTCTCGATTAACTGATCGGTTGCATCTTTTACAGCTACTTGTGTTTGTGCCATTTTTAAAATAATTTACTGTTAATTAAAATTGGTCCCTTTTTTACCAATTAAATTATGAGCACTACTAATTATCAAATATTTTTTCTTCAATTCAATCTTCCAAATCAGAGGGTATTTCCTCCTCTTCCTCAGCGTCAACATCCTCCCCTGGCTCATTAGATTCAGCTTCTTCAGACCCGATTTCATCATCTTGCCCTCCCACTTCCTCATTCGAGTCCAATTCAATTTCCTTCCCCTTCAAAGGGTCGTTATCTGTACCTCTTATGGAATTAAGATAATAAGAGGACTGATTGGACAACCAGGCCTTGTATTCGTGCTCTTCTACCACTCTTACCACCATTCGCATACTCCCGTGGCCTGTTCCACAGAGTTCAGCACAGGCTAATTCATAATTGAAGCTTTCCCACAATCTCGGACTGGAGGGATCATTGGGGTCTTCTCTTACCTGATATTCAGGGTATTTACTCAACTCTTCCCGATACTCTTCCGTAGTTTTGGAAGGAGTAAAAACAAAAAAAGTAGGGGTTCCCGGTACACAATCCAATTTCACCCTGAAGTGAGGTAAAAAGAAACTGTGCAACACATCTCTTGCGGTTAACCGAACCTTTGCCTTTTTATTGACAGGCAAGACGATTTCATTGGTGTGAAGATCGTCGTGATTGGCTGGATCCTCCCAGACCTGCCCCAGGGGATTCACCCCGGAAGTCTGCCTAAAGTCCCTTGTTCCCAATACTCCATCCTCTCCCGGATAGCGCGCAATCCATCCGAATTGATATCCAGTCATCTCAAATTCTACGTATTCCTCATCGGGGCCCACATCCTGCATAATTTCATTCCAGGTATTCAATCCGAATACCACCAGTATAGCCATTACTACAGCGGGAATGGCAGTCCATACAATTTCCAGGCGATTGTCGTGGGAGATGTGAAGCGCTCTTTTTCCCTCTACCCCTCTGTATTTATAGGCAAACCAAAAAAGGACTATTTGCGTGACCACAAAAACGATACCAGTAAAAAAAAGAGTCATATTAAATAACTGATCCATAGCCACACCGTGAACAGAGGCAGCCTCGTGAGGACCGTACCCCAACATGTAATTTTTGTAGTATATAGCAGATACAATGCAACCTAGTACAAACAACACCATGAAAACCATCCCCAGCCGGGAGTTCCAGTAGTTGCTGTCGTTCTGAACATCCTCTTCTCCTCGGATCAATCCAGCCATTTCACTGACTCGACCAATCTGGATTACCACAATCACCAGGAGTGCCAGGCAAAGAAAAGTGAGTAATATGATCATTAGTATTTCTTTAAAATTTTCAAATAATTTTCCTCAATTAAGCTACATGGTGGTGAAGGCTCTCCTCCAGATAGGGATCTTTTGCCGGCACCAATGGTGCTTTACTCAACGACCTAAATACAAAATATCCAAATAGCCCAAAAAATCCTATAAAGGTCCCCAGTTCCAAAAATCCGGGTATGGTCAATCTCGTCAATTCAGCAGTAGCCTCGGCTCCACCACTCATAGCCAAAATCTTATTGGTGGTATAATGTACTCCCGGCTTTACCAACAAAAAGAAATCGATATAGTGGCCTATAATTAGGAATATAGAAACAAAAACAAGGGTACCTTTCTTTCGCTTTGTGTCATTTCTCAGTAAAACAAAAAACGGCAAAATGAAATTGATCACCAAATTGGCATAGAACAATACCGGGTAGTTCTCCAATCGATTTTGAAAATAAACAGTCTCCTCACCCACGTTGGCATACCAGATCAACATGTACTGGGAAAACCACAAATAAGTCCAGAAAATACTGAACGCAAAAAGGTATTTACCTAGATCGTGGAGGTGTTCGCGGGTAACGTGTGGATAATACCCCCTGGATTTAAGGTAGATTATTGTGAGAATCAGCATCGCCACTGCAATAACTAACCAACTCGCTAAAGTGTACCACCCGTAAAGAGTACTGTACCAATGGGCATCCAATGACATCAACCACATCCAAATAGCTGCAGCACTTGTAAATCCACCCAATGGCAACATGATAGCCGCCCAAATTTTCATTCTTTTATGAATCCGGAATGTACTATCGCCTTCCTTATCCTCCCTTAAGGACAACGTCCTCAATTGACGGCCTATAAATAACCAGGAACCCCCTAAAATAACCGTGGCAATCATGTACCACTTCCAGTTTAAAAACGGGCTTTTTCCCTGAATAATGGGATCCTTGGCTACCAATTCTTCATTATTCCACTCGTACAAACTGTGAAAACCAAATACCGTTCCGAGTCCAAGAATAAACATAATTACCAAACCCACGCCCAGAAATTGATAATAGGATTCCATAATCCTCTTGAATTGGGTATGCCACCCGGAATAGGCAATGATTTTAGCCGCATAGAGGAATAAGCTGATAAATGCAACTCCGGTAAAAAGGGTCCCATTAATTAGAATATTACTCCAAAACCTGCTGTTTAACGGGTCATCAGTTAAGAAAGTAATCAGTAAACTGATGGCTCCAATAATCATGCAAATTCCGAAAAATTTGCGTTCGCCGCTAGCAAATGAAAAGGTTTGCATCTATTTATTTTTATCTTTATCAAATGTTTTTTTATCAATTACCCTCATTCTCTTCACTCCTCCACAGCTTCTACTCCATTGATGGAAAATTCACTCAGCGTATTTTCTTCCTCGTTATAAGCCAACTCAAACTCTTCGGCCTGAAGGGACCTGATGTAGTGAATAACCTGCCATCTCTCTTCAAAACTCAATTTATCGTTGTACGGACCCATAACATTTCTCCCGTGCATAATGCTGTGGTAAAATCTACCCTCCGAGGCTCCTACCAATTCCTGCGTGAGGAAACTGGTGGGTTGTGCGGGATACACTCCACCGTCCTCCCGGACCAAAAATCCGTTACCATCGCCGGTTGAACCGTGGCAAATGCCGCAATATATGTCGTACAGATTTTTTCCTTTAGCCAAGCCCGCTTTTGTAATCGGAAATGGGTTTTGGGTAATCTCGTCCATCGCGCGTTGGCGATCCTCTTCTGTATTCTCGTAGTAATAGGGTACAGAACCACTCATTGAAATACCCTGAAGGCGATTTCTAATTTCATCAGCCTCCTCCTCCCCTGCCATACTCATTCCCACTGCCCCCAATGGGATCGAACCGTCCACAGGCTTTCTGGGAAGCACAAATTGATAATATTCTGCTTCGCCTCCCCAGGTATTCAACCCGTAGTAGTTGTAATAATTTGCTTCATAGCTCACACTGTGTACCATGTCCGGTACGTACTCCAATCCGGGATGATCTCCTCCTGCCCTTTTACAGGAGGAAAAAATAAAAACAGTACAAATGAAATAAAGAAGTATATTTCTCATCTCTGTATTTTTCAAATGGTTTTTGTATTAATTTCTGAAGCTCCCGTCTGCTCGAAAAACTTCTTTAATTCAGATTGCTCCTCCTCCTCCATTTTACTCACGTCGAAAGCAAGACAAAATTTATCATCGGTAATCCTCAAATCCAGTACTTTTTCAGTTACCCCGGGGCCGAGCCCACATATAGTGAGAAAAACGATCACCATCCCCACAGCCGAAAAAAGGACTGTCAACTCAAAGGTGATGGGAATAAAAGAAAGCACCGCCCAGTATGGCTTACCTCCGTAAATTATGGGCCAATCAGATACCGATATCCAACTCATAAATCCCATGGCGGTAATTGCCCCGATCAGGCCGAATACAAACCCTGCTATGTGTAATCTAGACTCCGAAAGGCCAAGGGCAGGATCCAATCCGTGTACCGGAAAGGGAGTGAAGACATCCATAATATCTAACTTTTGGTTTCTGGCTTCCTTTACCGCATCCACCAGGATCTCATCGTCGTCATACAAACCGAAAAGTACATTTTTAAACTTTGCCATCTCTTTTAAATATAGTTTAAATTATTTGTTTTCCGAAAATTGATGTTTTTCGACATATTCTTTTTTCTCCTCGTGAAACTGATCCCCGGAAGACTTCAATATGTGTTTAATTTCAGCAATAGCAACTACCGGTGCCAAACGGGCAAATAAAAGGAATAGCGTAAAAAACAATCCAATCGTTCCTACGAAAATGCCCACCTCGACCCAAGTGGGAGAATACAAACTCCAACTCGAAGGCAGGTAATCTCTGGCCAATGTGGTGGCTATAATTACAAAACGCTCAAACCACATCCCGATATTCACAAAAATGGACATGATAAAAGTCACGTAAATATTCCTTCTCATTTTTTTAAACCAGAATATCTGGGGAGAAACCAAGTTACAGGTCATCATCGCAAAATACGCAAACCAATAAGGCCCCATCGCCCTGTTGAAAAAAGCAAATTGTTCGTATATATAACCACTGTACCAGGCCACAAACAACTCAGTGAGGTAAGCGACTCCTACCATGGTTCCCGTCAAAAGGATTACCTTATTCATGGACTCTATATGCCCGATGGTTATATAATCCTCAAGCTTGAGCGCGTATCGCGTGATAATCATCAAAGTCTGCACCATGGCAAAACCTGAAAAAATGGCCCCTGCAACAAAATACGGAGGAAAAATGGTGGTATGCCATCCGGGAATTACTGAAGTGGCAAAGTCAAAACTCACTATGGTGTGAACAGAGAGAACTAAAGGAGTCGCCAATCCGGCCAGTATTAAAGAGAGGGATTCCCATCTCTGCCAGTGCTTAGCCGATCCCGTCCAGCCAAAGGAGAATATTCCGTAAATCTTTTTTCTGAATCCCCTCGCGCGATCCCTTACTGTGGCGAGATCGGGAATCAGTCCCACGTACCAAAATAAAATTGAAACCGTGGCGTAGGTACTAATCGCAAAAACATCCCAAAGCAAAGGGGAATTAAAGTTCACCCACAGTGGTCCTCGGGTATTGGGATAGGGAAAAATAAAGAAGGCCAACCAGGCCCTACCCATGTGTATCAAAGGAAACTGGCCGGCGCAAACAACTGCAAAGATGGTCATGGCCTCAGCGGCGCGATTAACCCCGGTTCTCCATTTTTGACGGAAGAGCAACAATATTGCGGATATCAAAGTACCGGCATGGCCGATACCGATCCACCATACAAAGTTGGTAATGTCCCATCCCCATCCTACTGTTCGGTTCAAATCCCAGGTACCGATACCTTGCCAAACGGTCCACAAACTGGTAAATAGGAAAACTGCCGCAAGTACATTGGAAATCATAAAGGCAATAACCCATGAAATACTGGGTGCGCGTTCCGTAGGCGCACAAATGTCCTCTGTAATCTGCCCATAAGTTTTACTGCCGGTTACTAACGGCTCCCTGATCGGCGATGTAATTGAACCCATAGAATTAATTTATTTTAAATTGTTAGGCTTCTTTATTTATATCTTTATCCTTGTTAATCACTTTCATCAGATAGCCCACTGACGACTGGAGATTCACCTCCTCCAGCACATAGAAATTAAGCGGATTTTCTTTGTTTCCAGCTACTGCACTCTCCTTGTTGTTCATATCTCCAAACTGTATAGCTCCGGTGGGACACGCGGTAACGCAAGCTGTTTTTATGTCGCCGTCTTTCAGTTCCCTTCGCTCAGTCTTCGCCTTCAATTTCCCCTCCTGTATGCGCTGCACACAAAAACTGCACTTCTCAATCACTCCTCTGGTCCTCACGGTAACATCCGGATTCAATACCATTCTGGTGAGATTGTCTCCGTAAAAAGGAGTATCAGTTCCGAATGGATTGTTCTCATTCAGGCCCCACATGTCAGAAGCAGTGTAATCGTACCAGTTAAATCTCCTCACTTTATAAGGACAGTTATTTGCACAGTATCTCGTACCAATACATCTGTTGTAAGTCATTTGATTGAGCCCCTCTGCACTGTGGCTGGTGGCACCTACAGGACATACATTTTCACAGGGTGCATTGTCACAATGCTGACACATCATTGGCTGATACACCACATTGGGGTTGTCAAAATCTCCGTAGTAATACCTGTCGATTCTCAACCAGGTCATTTCGTGGTGTCTCCTCACCTCTCCTTTGCCCACTATGGGCACATTGTTCTCAGCTATACAAGCCACCTGACAAGCTCCACAGCCAATACAAGCAGACATGTCGACTGACATTCCCCAATGGTGACCATTGGAGTACAATTCGTCGTGTCCGGGGTACAGGCCGGCTTTGTTCAATTTTTGGTGATGCTTGCGCTCCTTTTTCAAATCATCAACCGCATTCTTGAGGTTGGGTAAATTCGCATGGCGTATGATGGTTCTCCTTTCAAGTGCCCCCTGAAATCCAGATCCCAATGTCATAATGGCTTGCTCATCTACATTGATGGTCTCACCGGTTTTGGGATCTTCGTCTTTCACTCCAAAGGTATGGTGATATTGTACTGCGGCAAAAGAAGAATCCTCCCCGAGGTGACTTCCCAGCTTTACCCGAGTGGCGTAATACTGTAAATTACCATCGTCGTTCCTCCACAAACTCGAAAATACATTGGTTCCCACTCCCCTGCCGGCAGGACCGGCCACCTCTCTACCGTACCCGAGCGGAAAGGCCA
>JAGTVA010000070.1 GCA_018224445.1 Saprospiraceae bacterium | reverse complement strand
ATCCATCTGTAGTTCCCAGGGTAATGGCATCTAATACATTGTTTCCCAATCGCTCTTGCGGCACTTCCAGCGCCCGGTTGATATCCTCAGGTTCTTCCTCCGGAATGAGCATTTTTGCAGCCACTATTGCAGCCGGTGCCGATATGATAGAAGCAGTGAGAAAGTGAATGGCAAATTCAGGGCCCAGTAGAGCCACAAAAAGGGCAAATACCCCGCCGGCTATGGTGGCCATCCCACCGGTCATCAAACACATAATTTCTGACTCACTCATTTTTTCCAAATAGGGCTTTACCACCAGGGGAGCCTCAGTCTGTCCTATAAATACATTGGCAGCAGCGGCGGTACTTTCAGCGCCGGAAATGCTCATTACCTTGCTCATCATCAATGCAAAAACATAAATGATTTTCTGCAGTATTCCGAGGTAAAAAAGAATGGCGGAAAAAGCGGAGAAAAATACAATGGTGGGCAAAACCTTAAAGGCAAAAATATATCCGACCTGATAGGGTATCATTTCAGGGGAAGCCCCCGAATAATCCATGGTTTGAATCCAAACCTCATCTGGCCAGTGACCGAAAACAAAAGAAGCTCCGGCCTCGGTAAAGTTTAATAAATCCACAAACCGGTCCGCAATCCACTGAAATATTCTGTAAATAAAGGGCAGTCGTAATATGGCTAAAGCCAGGGCAATTTGTAGAAAAATGCCCCCCAATACCAATCTCCAGTCAATTCGCTTTCTGTTTCTGCTCAATAAAAAACACAATCCCAGTAAAAAGGCGACCCCAATAATGCCCCTGATCAAATCGGTGATAAATTCCATCAAAAATTGATTTTCAGTAAAAATAATCCGGGTTAGACGGCGAACTTTGCTATTAAAAATTCAATCCTCCCTCCATTTTAAATACAGGCAGCAAGATAGAAAAATGATTTAACTTGGATATATTGGGTCGGTGAAAAACCCGGAAAATTATTCAAAAACCGGGATCAGGTAAAGATCAAAATTGAAATGACTTTTGACTCCTCTTCTTCAAGTATCTGTTTTGTTAGCTTTTGAGTTATAATAAGGATTGAAGTAGGGTTAATAGAAAAAGAGGAACTGAAATTTACCATTTATAAGCCTGACGTTGTATTTTCGCGTTCAGGTTGATCGATTAATCATGACTGAGAAATACAAAAAACCTTTTATAATTGGAATTACCGGGGGAAGCGGCTCCGGTAAAACAACTTTTATTCGCGAACTGAGGTCCAGGGTGGGCATTGATAAACTGTGTATATTATCTCAGGATGATTACTACAAACCCAGGGAATTGCAAAGAGCGGATGAGATGGGAATTAAAAACTTTGATCTGCCCGACTCCATCGATGTGGCACAACTCGAAAAAGACGTGGTGCAACTGAGCCGCGGGCTTAAGGTGGTGAAAAAGGAGTATACTTTCAATAATCCCGAAGCCAAACCAAAGACACTGGAATTCCTTCCCGCGCCTATTCTGGTGCTGGAGGGCTTATTCATTTTTCACCTAAAAAGCATTTTCGACCAATTGGATCTGAAGGTTTTTATTCACGCCAAGGAGAATTTAAAAGTCATCAGGCGCATAAAAAGGGATAGAGTGGAGAGGAATTATCCCCTGGATGACGTGTTGTACAGGTATCAATACCATGTATTGCCGGCCTACGAAAAACACATTCTTCCCTTTATGGAATTGTCCGACATCATCATCAACAATAATCAGAAGTTCGACAGGGGACTGGATGTGCTGGAAGGATTTATTCAGAATAAATTGAGGGAGAACTCCGCCCGGTAATCCTTTTTTTATAATGTCAAATAATCTCCTCCTCTTCAGCAGATTCACTTTCATTTAACGATTGCAGCAGGTTTATCCGCGACCTTTGCATGGCGTCAAAATTTTGAAGGACCTCTTTGAAAAAAGGATGGTCGGAGGTACCGAGTTTACTCGAGATAAAAGCCAATTGGTCCGCAGGCAGTGGAAAACTTTGCTCGAGTCCTTTGTATTTGATTTTTAGGGTATATTTTTCGCCGTATACAAAGACTTCCACCACGAATAGGGAATGCGGAATTTGGTTTACAATTCTCATTTTTTTTTGTTTTTTAACCTGAGTTCGATTATTATCACGATGGCATAATTCATAGAAAACTTCCTAGGTAAGTGTTTAGTTAAGTATACTTTAGCCGGCCCAAGTCTTGGTCTTTCTTCCTTTTTCTTCGTTGTAAAAGCCTCACTTAGCTACGGCTAGGTTACGTTTTTCCGACTTGAAAAAGAAAAAAATACCTGCGACTTAACCTACACAGCACACTTTACTAAACACCTGGCGCTTTTTTGAAGATTTAGCGGGCTAAATCAAGGAAAAGCAACGACGAATAGGGAGGAATTCTATGGATATTTTGTTTTCAATTGGCAAAAATAGTATAAATATAGGGTACATCAAAACAGTTTTAGTTTTGCTTTAATTACAAAACATTGATTTATATTAATTTATGCGAGTTAGAATAATCTAACTCAGGTTTTTAAATCGGGATTGATAGAATGGGTCAATTCCAGATACAGGCTCTTTAGATTCTCGTCCTCTATTAACCCCAGGTGTTTGCGAATGGTCTCTACATCCCCTCTTGCTGCGGGTCCGGTTTGCGCTTCAGCCGGACTGAGATAATCGAGTTTAGAGGTAGTGGTTTTGATCAGCGGAATTAAATAGTGAAAGGGTATTTGATGCTTGGACAAAAGCTCCTCTGCCTTTTGATAAAGGTGATTGGTGAAATTATTGACCATTACGGCTGCCAGATGCAAAACGGCTCTGTCTCGGTCGTTGTTTTCCACCGGTCTGGCGCTAAGTTGTTCAGCGAGTTGCCATAGATATTTTCTCTTTTTTGGGTCAGCGCCATCAATGAAAACAGGGACTTTTTCCCAGGAAAAGGAATGGTCTTTAGAAAATGAGTTGAGCGGGTAGAACAAAGCCCATCTGGAAGAAACCACACTCAAATGGTTGGCGGGCAATACACCAGAACAGTGGATTAAGGAAGTTTGAGCCAATAAATTTTTGGGGAGCGATTTACAGACCTTATGAATAGCATCGTCCTTCACCGCTGCAAAGCAAAGAGGAGCAGTGGGGGGAAGGTCTTCCAAGTGGTTTACAAACCGAATGGAGGAAGAATTTACCCTTTTGGAATCTATACTCTTTAATTTTCGAACGTAAACAGTGACCGTACAATCCGGCAATTGTGAAAGAGCGTCCACCAAATGATACCCCAGATTTCCATATCCCAATACGATTATATCGTTGATCATCACATTGTGTTTTGTATTCTTCTGCTGACCTATCTATTAACTATATAGTAAATTGGGAGTAGTTTTTGATCTACTCAATTCATTTTACTCCGTATTCTGACTATCATAGCCATAAGAAGTCCCAAAAGCATAATGATTCCTCCCAACCAAAAGAAATTCAGCCCTTCAAATTTAATGGCTTCCAATACAATGAAATCACTGCGCGGGACATTTTCTGCAATTTTAACGGGTAAATTTCTGGTCTGCATGGGTTGCACCGCTACCTGGAAGGTCATTTTCTCGGTATTGGGGTCTATTTTAGAAAACCTGAAATGCAAACCGGCTTCTGGTACCATGGTTTTATAATTGGTTAACAAGCCATCTCGAATTAAGTAGACCGGCTCCGTGCGATATCGCTCCCCGGAAATCCGGTCGTTGACTTCCAGTATAGCAGACAGGGCAATGTCGCCGTCTTTAGGTTCGTAATTGGGATGCCAGGGTTCGCGGTTGACATCCACAAATAGTATATCAAAATCGTTGTATTGAAATACCTCTCCTCTTCCTGCCTCATAATCGTTAAATTCGAGTTGAGTTTCAGAGTGAAAAAGGGCTTCAATCAGAGTGTCGGACAGTTGAATCCGCATATTGAGCGGATCGATTTGCTCGGGATACCTGAAAAGAAATGCTCCCCTAAGGGAAATTCCCGGCGTCGCTGTGTAAATCGTGTCTCTATCCAGGCTGTGAACTCTCATTTTTAAGGAGAGTGCGATGTCGTCTTCAGAGGTCGTATCTCTGTCCGGGTGCAAAATGCGGTGGTGTATTTCATCGAGCACCAAAAAGTGGTTGCTCGTAAAGGTGGTATCGCCCAAATCGAGGAAAAAGGTATTGAATTGAAGGCTGTCTTCCACCTGCCTGGCTGATTCCAGATCAATTTGTTGAGCGGGTAGTCGGGCAATTCTTGTAAAGATATCCTCCAGCGGCCTTCTCCTGATGTCGGGATTTGCCGCTTCAATTTTGGTAAATTGCTTGTCGTATTGCACGTTGGGGCTGAGCGAAAATTCGTTGAGGGGCTTGGCGTCTTCATCTATTTTGACAAAATCGATATCAAAAGTTCTGGTGATCCCGTCGTAGTGGTCGCCAGTGTAGGTGGCAATATACCCTCTCATGAACATGGGTTCTCCCTTGATCAATACAATATTGCTCAACAGGTCCTCGTCGTCCATACCATTGAGTAAACCGCTCTGAGCAAACACATTGGAAGAAATATAGCTTTTGTTGATGCCCGAAGCTAAAATTCCGAAAATCATCATTGCAAATCCAATATGAGCAATAGCGGAAGAGGAGGCTTTGATATTCCCCTTTACCCTGAATATCAAGTAATCCATATTGACTAAAAAGGCGAAAATGGAGGCGTAAAGCAGTAAAATGTATTGCCATGCTACTGCATTTATCCACAGCAGTGCCAGGTAGGTTAAGCCGACCGAAAGGACAGCAGCGGTACCTGTTTGAATCCAAAACTTCTGTCTGTAATTTTTCCAGTTTGTCCCGCGGTAGCGCATATAGACAGAGATTGCGGCGAGTACGGTCATCAATAAAGCTACCCACAGTTGATGTTGATTGTAGTGAGAGATGGGGTCCTCCACTACTTTGGACGGATAGAGTGGATCGAAATACTGAATGATCGCATTGAAGACAGGAAGTGAAGTGGAAAAAGTAATCAAAGACGAACCGATCACAATGACCATGGCACCGATAAACATCCAGAATTCGCGCGAATTCCAATCTTCTTCACTTTGGTTGGTTGGAATTTGGTTGTACCTTTTGAAGAACATAAAGAATCCGAGGCCGAGGAAGAAAAGGATAAAAAGAACCAATTGGTTTTCCAGGCCCATTTCGGTGAAAGCGTGAACAGAGGTGTCTTCTAAAATCCCACTGCGCACAAGATAGGTGGAGTAGACCAATAGACAAAAAGAGAGAATATAAAAAACCATTGTAGCCCGGATGGAGTGCCCGGTACTTTTTGCGATGAGATTGGTGTGTATGCCCGCAATGACAATTAGCCAGGGTACCAACGACATATTTTCTACAGGATCCCATGCCCAGTATCCTCCAAAGGTGAGGGCCTCATAAGCCCAGGCCGAGCCCATTAAAATTCCGGTACCAAGGGTAAACCCAGCAAACAGACCCCATTTCAACCCCGGTTTTAACCAACTTTTATAATCCTTTCTCCAGAGCGCTGCGACTACGTAACAAAAGGGAATAGCACAAGCTGCAAACCCGAGGAAGGTAGTGGGTGGATGTATGGTCATCCAATAGTTTTGAAGCAAAATGTTGAGCCCGCTTCCGGAAATTAACTCCAGGTATTCAGCATTGGCAAAAATGGGTGCATCCTGGACATCCCTTAGAAGTACAATGGGATTGATGCCTATTTTAGATGTGCCATCGCCAAAGGGTAAATATAATCCGAGTATCATTGAGTTTAGGAATACCTGAATAAGAGACAGGACAGCCATTACAGGTGCTTTCCAGGTGCCCGCCTTCCAGATGAGTACGCCCCCCAATACGATGTGCCAAAACATCCACAGCATAAAACTTCCCTCTTGTCCTTCCCAGAAAGCAGAAAACATATATTTAAAGGGAAGGTCATCCGACACGTGATTGAATGCGTAGGCGTATTCGTACATACGGTTGAGCATCACGTAAAAAACAATTCCCATAAGCCCAATAATGCTTATTCCATGTACTCCATAAGCCCAATTGCCGGTTTTCAGCCAGGGCTTACCCTCTTTATTGGTTCGGTTTTTTTCTGCAAAAAAATAGGAAATTACAGCTAAAATTGAAGCAATAAACCCAATAATAATGAATAGGTGTCCCAATTGTCCCGGCCATAGTGTTTCACCAATGTACTGTATTTCATTCATAAATTATGGCTTGTATAATATCCCGTGTAAATTTATATTTTCGCGTCTGCCCCGGGGTAACTATTGTTGAATTATATTAAGTTTTATGGGCGTACATGAAATTTTAATTCCCTGCCGCAGCAGCATTACTCAAAGAATACTTTGATGGAAAAGGACAGAAATTACGATTCAGAACGGACAAAAACTTCCTCATCCTGATATTTGGAGGGACATTTCATCAGCATTTCCCGGGCTACGAATTCCCCGTCCTGAAAACGACCTGTCAGTACCAGCTGTTCAGACATTTCAAAATCCTGGGGTTTTTCACTTAGCAGGACCACTTTTCGCTCTTCACCTTCCTCATCGGTCATGAAAAATGAGAATCTATTGGGGTCAATTTCCGGGTTGTAAACCATTTCTTTATCCTTGGAAAGCAGCCCGATTACCTTGACGTTTCTGCCTTCCTCTAAAAGCTCAGCCTCGCTAAAGGTGTAGTAGGTACCCAAATCACTACTGGACAGAACTAACAGAACCGCGGCTCCGATCAGAAGCAATCCCGCAAAAATGTGTATTTTTTTCATTTTAAATTTTTTTATAATAATGACTGCACGAGAGAAAATTAATGAATTTTTTTATTGCCGCCACTTATTCCAGCATTTTAGGGCTGGTTCATTTTTATTTATTTTTTTTCGGATAAGGAACTGAAGGTTCTGAAAACTTTGGCATCCATTATTTTAGTAACATTAATTCTTTTACTCACAGATTGTTTAACCGCCTCGGTAAAATGGTGAGTTGAACAAATTTGGATGTATAGTTGTAATGGAGCGGCTTGCACTTATCTCATTTTGACCCACATTTCTTTGCCATTCGAGAATGGACTTATTTATTTATTTTTTAATAATATATCCTTACCTTTATACAAAATTACGTCAGCAGATTGAATTAGTTAAATAAAAGGGGAAATATCGGATAATAATTTGCGTATTGATTTTCAGATGGAGAACGACTACAGGGCTGCAAAATTTTGTCCAAAGGAGACAATTCAATAGGCGAGTAGTATCAAGTTTTAATCCCGGTTGTGGTAACCCGAAAATTGAGTTTTAAAAAAACTCTTTGGTAACAAGGCCGTAGAGAAGCGAAAAATTAGAATAATGGAAGAAATAGATAGCTCCTATGTTATTGATATCCACGGAATGGATTTGTATTATGGAAACATACCCGTTTTGACAGATATCAATTTCAAATTGAGAAAATCGGAATTTGTCTATCTGGTAGGGTTTACCGGAAGTGGAAAGTCTACTTTTCTAAAATGCCTTTATGGAGCCCAACCTCTGAAAAGAGGAAAGGCTTGGGTCACCGGAGTTGATCTGAGTCGTCTAAAACCCAGCAAATTGCATTTGTATAGGAGAAAGATCGGTATGGTCTTTCAGGATTTTAAATTACTACCGGATTTGACAGCGGCCCAAAACTTAAACTTTGTTTTGAAGGCCACCAGGTATCCCAAATCAGAAAGGCAGGCTAAAATCAATGAAGTCATGCAGTGGGTAGGTCTCGAACACAAGCACAAGGCATATCCCTTAATGCTTTCAGGTGGTGAACAACAGCGTCTTTCTGTTGCCAGGGCAATTCTCAATGATCCCGATCTTATCATAGCAGATGAGCCCACCGGGAACCTTGATCCCTATATGACCGATGAAATTATGTACCTCTTCAGCAGATTGAATAAGGAAAGGGGAACGGCTGTGTTGTTGGCGACCCACGACTATCGGATACTGGATAAATTCCCCTCGCGAATTGTCAAACTGGAAGAGGGAGAACTGAGGGAAGAATCTCAATGAATATTGAATGATTTACCACCTTTTCGGGTGTATCCTTAAGGTTGTTTTATTATTAAATAT
>JAGTVA010000069.1 GCA_018224445.1 Saprospiraceae bacterium | reverse complement strand
TTGTTATAGAAACGACTTATATAGAATAGATTATTTATTTTTGCATAAAATTTCTTCAAAACAAACTAAAAAAAATGAGAATACTTGGTTTTTGCCTGCTCTTTTTCACTTTTATTCACTGGGGTAACAGCCAGACTGAAATCTCGGACTTTGTCTTCGGGTTTGAAGCGGCTCCTGCCATCAGTTGGATCAATACCGACGACAACCGAATCAACAGCAACGGACCGAATCTCGGTCTTCGGATTGGTACCAGAGGGGAGTTTATTTTGTCGGAGAATTACAGTCTGACGTCCGGCATCCTTTTTTCCTTTAACCAGGGAGGGCAGGTGCTTTACGAACAAGGAGGCAGACTGCTCCCCAACAGCAATTTAAGTGAAGATCAATACAATGAAGCACTGCCCGACAATGTAGATATCCGGTATAAAATTCAATTTCTCGAAATCCCCTTTGGATTTAAAATGCGGACCAATCAAATAGGAAATGCGCGGTTTTATGCCCACTTTCCGGAATTTTCCTTCGCCTTCCGCACGGGAGCCAAAGCCAACCTCTCCGGGGGTACACAAAGTACCTATACCATAGATTCGGAAAACGAAAACATCAAGGATGAAGTACCTTTTTTTCGCTTCAAATGGGGAGTGAGCATAGGAGCTGAATATCAGATTGGCAGCGACACCTATCTGGTTGGAGGAATGGGTTACCAGAGTAACTTCGGAGACATCCTTAAAGGTGGTGGGACTAGAACTGATGGCAGCAAAGACAATTCCATTGCCCGGGTACACGCCATTGTATTTCAGTTGGGCGTTATGTTTTAAATCACTGTATCAATATCAATTGAATGGAATTTGATAATCTCAACGATTTCATCCGCCGGGCCCTCGAAGAAGATGTAGGTGAAGGCGACCACACTTCCAATGCCTGCATTCCTCACGATAAGAGAAACGACGCCCATCTTTTGGTAAAGGACATAGGAGTGATTGCAGGGGTCGACCTGGCCAATAAAATTTTTACGATTCTCGACCCGGATGCCACTTTTCAAAGACTTATTCCGGACGGTACGGATGTTAAAAATGGAGATATCGCCTTTAAAATCAATTGCAATACGCGAAAGTTTTTAATGGGAGAACGGCTGGTTCTCAATTTGATGCAACGCATGAGTGGCATAGCTACCCTAAGTAGTCGTTATGCGGTAGAAGTTGAAGACCTGCCTGTAAAGATTTTAGACACGCGAAAAACTACTCCCCTACTTCGGTTTTTGGAAAAATGGGCCGTGAAAATCGGAGGTTGTCACAACTACAGAAGTGGGCTTTACGACAGGATTATGATCAAAGACAACCACATCGATTCTTGTGGCGGTATCCAAATGGCCATTTACAGTGCTCACCGCTATATGGAAGAAAAAGACCTCGATCTGGCCATTACCGTGGAAGTCCGAAATTTGGTAGAGCTTCACGAAGTGCTCGACACAGGGGGGGTACACCGCATCATGTTAGACAATTTTGAAATTCCCATTCTAAGAGAAGCCGTAGCCACGGTAGGCGGGAAGTTTGAAACCGAAGCCTCCGGAGGTATTTTACTTAAAAATGTAAGGGATTTTGCTCTTACAGGGGTGGATTTTATTTCCGTGGGTGCCCTTACTCATAGTGCGGGGAGCCTGGACCTCAGTTTAAAGGTGGAGTAACAGCATGAGTTCTCACGTAATCATTACGGATAGTTTATTAACAAATAAGCTAAAAATATCAGTATGAAAATCATGGCAACCCAGAATCTTTTGTCGCGAGTCAATTCCGTCGTTTCTTCTTCCATCATTCTTTAGGTATTTTGTAATTCCGAAGAATTTACTATTCTAAAGACAAAAAGGATGCCATAGCAAAAAAGCCTAATATATACATCCCGGCTGCCATACACATTAGGAAAAATGCCCTTTTTTACCGGCTGAATTACTAGGTAATACAAATACTTAAAGGTGAATATATGGAAATTTATCGGGCAGGTTTTTTTTATTATAAAATATAATACTCCCGAGAATCTATCACAATCCGCTGCGCGTTCCCATGATGAAAAGATATTTATTAGCCTCCCATTCCCAACTCCCCTGCAATGGACTCGATATCCCGATCCAGAGCAGCACACATGGCCTCGTATTCCCCTCTTAAATTCAACGGTGCATTTACACTGATGTAAAACTTGATTTTGGGCTCCGTTCCCGAAGGCCTCGCAGAGACTCTTTGCCCGGAAGGAGTAATAAATTGCAGTACATTACTGGAAGGAAAATTCAATTTTTTCTTTTTACCTGAGGGAATATGATGCTCCTCTCCGCTGAGATAGTCCCGCACCAGCTCAACTTCCTCTCCATTTATAGTCGCTGGAGGGTTGGCTCTGAGTTCTCTCATCATTCTGCTAATTTTTTCGGCCCCCTCTTTTCCGGCTTTGGTAAAGGATATTAACTTTTCCCTGTACAAACCGTATTCCAGGTATATATCCTGAAGTGCTTCGTAAAGGCTTTTTCCCCGGGAGCGATACCAGGCTGCCATTTCAGCAATCAACAGACAAGAGACTACCGCGTCTTTATCTCTGACGTGATCGCCTACCAGGTACCCGTAACTCTCTTCTCCACCTGTAATAAATTGACTACTGTCTTCCAATTGGGTCATTGTGGCTCCGATGAATTTAAATCCGGTAAGGGTGTTGTGGCAGGTGATTCCAAAGGAATCTGCAATTTTATCGATGAGATAAGTGGTCACGATGGTTTTTACTATATATTCTCTTCCCTTTAATTTTCCCAGATTTTTCCATCCCTGCATTACATAGTGAAAAAGCAGCGTACAGGTCTGATTGCCGTTGAGCAACACATAATCCCCTTCCGGTTTTTTAACCGCCACCCCTACCCTGTCACCATCGGGATCGGAAGCCATAGCCAATTCGGCATCGACCAGCATCGCTTTTTTAATAGTCATGGACATGGCCTCCTCCTCTTCGGGATTGGGGTAGATTACCGTGGGAAAGTTTCCGTCGGGAATACACTGTTCTTCCACGAGGTGAAGGTTAGTAAAACCGGCAGTTTTTAATGCCCTGGGAACCATCTCTACTGCTGCGCCGTGTATGGGAGAAAAAACCATACACAAATCCCGGTTTTCAGTGATGGCATTGGGGTAAACCGAAGCCTTCAACACGCTCTCTATAAATGCCGAATCTACTTCCTCTCCAATATATTCTACCAGTTCGTCATTCCTCTTGAACTTTATTTTTTCCACATCAGTGATCAGATTGACTTGTTCGATGATGTTTTTATCGTGAGGTGCCACCACCTGTCCGCCATCTGTCCAATACGCTTTATACCCACTGTACTCTTTTGGATTGTGAGAAGCGGTGAGCATTACTCCGCTGTGAGCCTTGAGATATCGGATGGCAAAAGAAAGCTCGGGAGTGGGTCTTAATCCCTCAAAAAAATATACTTTTATTCCATTGGCTGAAAAAACATCGGCGACGATCTGTGCAAACTTTTCGGCATTGTTCCGATTGTCGTGGGCAATTACCACCTTAATATTTTCACCGGGATATTGCTGCTGCAGGTAATTGCTCAATCCCTGGGTTGCTGCACCTAAGGTGTATTTGTTGATCCGGTTGGTACCCACCCCCATCACTCCGCGAAGCCCACCGGTTCCAAATTCAAGGGATTTGTAAAAAGCGTCTGAGATCTCCTCACTTTTTTCCTCCGCGATCAATTGCTCGAGTGCCGCTTTGGTTTCCGCGTCATAGGGTCCTTCAAGCCACTCATTCACACGCTCTCTTATCTCTTTTTCCAATTTCATAAAAACTTATTTTAATACCCCAAAGATAAAAAAATAACTCATGTATCTCACCTTTTACCTAATCGAAAATAAGTTGATTATACCTTTAGGTAATTATTCTAAAATCCATTTTATTTATTTGTAAATCAATAACTTATACTGTTTTTTACTAAAAAAATAAAAACTGTTGTTCGATCAATACCTGGCCCGGATTCGTTTGCTGTTTTTTAGCCCCTCTTAACAGACTTTCTGCTGAGAATCCAATACCTTAGCAGGACTTTTTAAAACCTTTATATTCCCTATTTATGATCTTGCTCACGATATCATTCACGCAAACTAAAAACTTAAAACTCATCTCTCATCACTCTTCAAATAAACCGGACTCTCCCGATCGTATCCCTTCAGTTCGATTATCTGACTGGGCATGTTGATTTCGTTCTTTAATAGCAACTCCTTGACCTCTCCAATTACCCGGCTGAGCACGGGTTCTCCCAATTCGCCTTTATCAGCTGCTGTAGTCCTGAAAATATTCACCCAGAAAGCTACCCGCATATCCACGGTGTATTCTGCAAGCTCGACAATACTAACCATGGGTTCTGGGTTTTTCAACACCGCTTTATCTGTTTTGAGATACTCCAAAATAATTTCACGAACCCGATGGATATTCGTGGGGGTATCAACTCCAAAGGTAAAGGAATGGCGTTGAAGACCATCCTTCGTATAATTGATCAGGGGATTTTTCATCAGCATGGAGTTGGGAATATAAATGTCTCGTCCCTCTATATTCCTGATGTGGGTTGTCCTCATTTGCATCCCGCGCACCCTACCTCTGAAGCGGTCTACTTCAATGGTGTCACCGGTTTTAAAGGGACTGCTGAAGGCCAGTAATATACCCGCTAAAAAATTCTCCACAATATCTTTAAAGGCAAAACCCAATACAATTGCAGTAATGGAAGCACCTGCTATGACTCCACCGAGGACTCCACTCAACCCCATTATATCCAGAGCAAAAAGTGTGCCTACCAGGTATAGGGTCCAGCGCAGTACATTGACCAAAAAAATTCTAAAAATAGGCTCGTATTTTCGCTTCCTGATTCTTCGTTCGAGAAACCGGGAAACAAAATAACCAATAGAAACCCAAATGAGGAAAACGAGGACTGCAAAGCTCAAGGAAGGTAAAAAACTAACCAGGTTTTGATAGAATTCTATAAATTCGGTTCTGAAATTCTGCATTTTTTTGCATAAATATAAGATATGCTCCTAAGAAATACACATTTGAGTGCCAATAAAAAACACAGGATTGAGACTTTATTCTTTTTATTTCACCTATATCAACTTAAATGTCACTGAAATGAGCCCCTTTTACATCCAAATCTCTTTTAGGTTTTTTTCTATCTTTGCTTTTTTTAAATTCAATATAATTATGCGAATAATTTGTGTTTTGATCAGCGGCCTTATACTCTTTATGCACAAGCCGGCGGCTTCTGAATTGGACTCGCTGGTACTGAATTTCGACACCATTGAGGTGGTCTCCTATAAGATTCCGTTAAAACTTTATGAAACGGGGCGGGACCTCTACGTAATAAATGCAGAAAATATCCAAAATTCTCCGGCCAGATCTGTAGACGAAGTGCTCAGGTTTATTCCGGGGCTGGAGGTTCAGAGCAGAGGGCCTGCAGGGGTGCAAGCGGATTTTTCTCTGAGAGGGTCTACCTTTTCACAGGTGCTCGTACTTATTGATGGGGTGAGGTGGAACGATCCTCTGACCGGGCATTTCAACAGCAATATACCTATTCCCCTACAAGAAATTGACAGGATTGAAGTCTTGAAAGGCCCTAGCAGTGCGTTATACGGAAGTGATGCCATGGGGGGAGTGATCAACATCATTACCCGTACCCAGACAGCCTCTTACGAAGACTCGTGGTCTTTGAATGGATCTGTAACGGGAGGGGAGTACGGGCTGTTTTCGGGAAATGTGCACTTCCACCTCAAACCCACGGAGAAAACCACCGTTTCTGTGTCGGCTGGAAGTCACAATGCCTCCGGACATCCTGATATTGACGACGGTCCTTACTGGTTCAATCTCCACCACGCCACCCTCGGGGTAAATCACCAGTTTTCCGATCGTTGGAATGCCTTTTACAGGGTGGGATATGATTACAGGGATTTTTCGGCCAAATACTTTTATACAGCCAGCCCCTTTGACGAAGCCGAGGAATTGACCAAAGCATTTTGGAATCACCTTCGAATCAGTCAAAACAATACCCGCAGCCGCACTGAAATAGATGTATACCACAAGAGAAACAGCGATCGATTTGTCTTCAACCCCAATTTTCCCTCTACCAACAATCACATCACTACCCTAAGCGGTGTTCAACTCAACAATTGGCGGGCCCTCTCTTCAAAGAGTGATCTCAATTTAGGAGTAAGAGGAAATCTTCGGGATATAGAGAGTAACGACCGGGGAAATCACAGCGATTATACCGTCGCGCTTTACGGAGGATATCGGTATCAATTGAGCAACAGATCGCATCTTAATTTGGGATTGAGTATCGATCGGGACAAAAACTTCGGCTGGGAGGCTAACCCACAGTTGAGCTATGCTCTTAACATGGGAAAAGTTACCCTGAGAGCCTCTGCCGGTCAAAGCATTCGCGCTGCCGATTATACAGAGAGGTTTATCTCCACTGCTCTTCCAGGACCGCTGACTACCGGCCGAAACCTGGGAAATCCCAAACTGCAGGCAGAGCGGGCTACACAAGTAGATTTAGGGGCGAGTATTGAATTGTCTCCGACCGTAAACCTCCAATCCGGACTGTTTTACAGAAATGGAAAAAATATCATCGATTACGTATTGACAGATGCTTCGGAAATACCAAACAACAGCAACCTGGAACCGGACGGCACGTACCTTTACACCCAAAACATTGCAGGTGTTGAAACGAAGGGTTTTGAAGTGCGCATTCTCTTTAGAAACCTTCATTGGGGTTCCACCATCATCCGCGGCGAAGCTTCCTACTCTTTTAACGACATCACTACCGATCAACCGGTAAATGCCAAGTACATCACCGGTCAGGCGCGTCACCTGGCCAACAGCACTTTACACTTTTCCAACGGACCCTGGCATTTATCGCTTTTCGCGATGTACAAAAACAGAAATACCGACTTTACCTCCGACCTGGACGCTGAGTTGAGCTCCTCCTACACGGTGATCAATGGTAAGGTAAACCGAAAACTGATGGATAATAAACTGGGTCTTCACCTGGAGGTACACAACATTACGGATACAGAATACTCGGATATTCTCGCAGTGCGCATGCCGGGAAGATGGTTTTCAGGGGGGATCAGCTGGAGTTTGAATTAAATCTGTCCGGGATTGGGTGGAAAGCTAATCCTTTCCGATGGTAATTTTGTTATATTAGCACAAAAATTAAAAAGAATGAATTACAGTCTTACTGAAGAACAACTTGTAGTGCAGGAAGCGGCAAGAGAATTTACGCAAAAAGAACTCTTGCCCGGGGTTATCGAAAGAGACCGGGATATGATTTATCCCAAAGAACAAGTTCGAACAATGGGGGAATTGGGTTTTTTGGGAATGATGGTAAACCCCAAATACGGAGGCGGAGGAATGGATACGCTTTCCTATGTAGTGGCTATGGAAGAAATATCCAAAGTTGACAGTTCGGTCTCTGTTATTATGTCCGTTAACAATTCCCTGGTCTGTTGGGGCCTTGAAGAATATGGAACTGAGGAGCAAAAAGAAAAATACCTCACCAAACTGGCTACCGGTGAATATATAGGTGCATTCTGCCTCTCTGAACCCGGAGCCGGATCGGATGCCACCAGCCAAAAAACCACAGCCATTGACAAGGGAGACCACTATTTACTCAACGGTACCAAAAACTGGATTACCAACGGGGGTACCTCTCAGGTTCATTTGGTCATGGCACAGAGTGATCAGGAAAAGGGCCACAGGGGGGTGAATGCCTTAATCGTGGACACCTCCTGGGAGGGCGTAACTATAGGAGCAAAAGAAGACAAATTGGGAATTCGCGCTTCCGACACCCACACCATTATGTACAACGATGTCAAAGTTCCCAAGGAAAACAGACTGGGCAAAGAGGGGTTTGGCTTTAAATTCGCTATGAAAACCCTTTCCGGAGGAAGAATAGGTATCGCAGCACAGGCACTGGGAATTGCAGCGGGATCGCTCGAGTTGGCCACCAAATACGCCCAGGAACGCGAGACTTTTGGGAAACCTATTTACAAGCACCAGGCAGTGGGTTTCAAATTGGCCGATATGGAAACCCAGATCGAAGCGGCCAGAATGTTGGTATACCGGGCTGCTCAAATGAAAGACAAAGGATTGGATTACACCGTAGCCAGTAGCATGGCCAAATTCTACGCAGCAGAAACCGCCATGAAAGCTGCGGTAGAAGCGGTACAAATTCACGGCGGATACGGTTACGTGAAAGAATATCACGTGGAGCGATTGATGAGAGATGCTAAAATTACGCAAATCTACGAGGGGACTTCCGAAATTCAACAAATGGTCATTTCGAGAAATATACTGAAAGACAATCTGTACGAACCGATACTATTTTGATGTGGTTATAGTCATTAGGGTAACTCGATGTTTTATTTTCAACCGGGTCGAATAGGTGTATCGACTCAGTGGTAAGTTTAATTTTAAAATCCGGGCTTTTACAGAGGTGACCAAAATGATATTTACCATTCCCGCACCTTTCGTTTACCCAAATCACAAAATTATATAACTCTATGGGCGGTTCTCTTAAATTGGCTACCATTCAGGGAATTCCCGTGCTTCTGCACTGGACCTTCGGATTGTTGTTTGTCTGGCTGGGTTATGTGGGATTTGCCGAGGGGATGAATGCCATAGGTATTCTTTGGTTTTTTGCTTTTGCCCTACTGCTTTTTGCCTGTGTGGTCGTTCACGAATTCGGACATGCACTGACGGCGAGAAAATTCGGTGTAGATACTAAGGACATCATCTTGTCTCCGCTGGGGGGACTGGCCCGACTAACTCGATTACCCGAAAAACCCATTCACGAGTTTCTCATTGCGCTGGCAGGTCCGGCCACCAATGTAGGAATTGCTATTTTACTGTTTCCCATTATCTGGTTTTCAAGCTCGATGACCTTTCAAATTACAGATACGGCGGATGTCTTATTTACCAAACCTGCCAACCTGATGCCCCTCCTCTTTTACACCAATATTACCCTAGTTGTTTTCAATATGATTCCCGCTTTTCCAATGGACGGAGGCAGAGTGCTTCGCTCTTTGTTAGCTATGAGTATGAATCGACTGCTGGCCACACGGATTGCAGTGGTCATAGGACAGGTATTCGGATTGATGTTTTTACTTTTGGCACTTTACCTCGGAGAATTAATTCTGGGGTTGATCGGAGTCTTTGTGTTTTTTATGGCTACGGCCGAATGGCGTTCGGCCAAAATGGATCACGCGCTGCGGTCCAAAAGCGCCTCAGAGGTTATGCGCACCACTTTTACAAGGGTTCGGGAGAATCAGCAACTGGGGGAATTGGCCGCCGTGTTTATGACAGGTATAGAAGTGAGCTTTTTGGTTTTTGAGGAAAACGGATACGTCTATAGCGGTGTGCTCAACGCTTCGGATCTTGCCCATGCTTATCAGCAGGGAGAGAGTCAGAGACTCGTAGGAGAACTTGTTAAAAAAGAGATCGTGTATACCTTTCCGGAAGCCTCGCTCAACGATTCCTTTTATAAAATGATCCAACATAAAGTGGATTTGATACCTGTGATTTCAGGTCAACAAATTGTTGGGGTAATCGACAGCAGAATCATCAACCAGACTCTTCAGGGGAATAGTCGAAATTAAACCCCATTCACCTACCTGCAAACGGATCCTGCAAATCGGGATTTTCCAAAAAAGTAGTGTCGCTAAGGGTCCTGAGAAAAGCCATCAGATTATCAAATTCAATCTGATTCATATTGAGGGGATAAATTAAAAGATCGACATTGTCCTCATCCGGATCTGAAGGCCGATGGCCCCCGCTGTTATAATGGTCCAAAACATCTTCCATGCTCACAAACCTGCCGTCGTGCATAAAGTGATCTCTGAGCTCCCAATTTATCAAAGTGGGTACGCGAAATTTACCGAAGTCCAATTCCTTTCCCGTAACTTCTCCCAAACCAGGATCGGGGTGGTCCAACAATCGCTCGACTTCCGTAATTCCGTTATTTAAAAATTCATTGGTGGTAAATAAAGGACGGTTGTGGCAATGAGCGCACTCGGCATCAAGGGACAGTAGATTGGCGTCAAAAAACATATCCCTCCCCTCCAACTCCTCATCTGAGAACGCGAGTTCTCCACGCATGGCCCTTTCAAATTTAGATTCGCCTCCGACAATTATGATCCGCTGAAATTGAGCCAGGGCTTTGCCCAATAGGTCGGCATTAATTTCCCTTATATGGTTGATTCCAAAAGCCTTTCTGAACCGCGTGCTGTAATCGCCGTGATTTTGCAATCTCTCCACTGCTTCTGACAAGCTCAGGTTCATCTCTCTGGGATCCTCTATGGGGTGCAATGCTTGTTCCTCCAGTGTTTTCGCTCTCCCGTCCCAAAACAGTCCGGAATTAACAAAACCCACATTGACCAAACTCATCGTCCTGCGGTCTCCTATGGCACCGCCTATTCCAACCGCAAGGGGGTTGTCGTCAGAAAATCCCTTCTCTGGGATGTGACAGGTCGAGCAGGAAATGGTGCTGTCCAGCGACAAAATAGGATCGAAAAACAGCCTTCTTCCCAACTGAACCCCCTCTTGAGTCATGGGGTTGTCAGCCGGTTGTTCCAATTGCGGCCAACCGGCTGGAATGTCTGGATTGTAGGGAACCGGATCGAAGGAAATAAATGTCAAATCGCCTTCGTCGGGTTTGGAGTCGTCCTTGCAGGCAAATATAAAAATGGAGAGCACTGCCAGGATTACCCCTGTAAATTTCCAATTCATAGCGGAAAAATCAGTCTGTTAATAATTGGAGGGTAAAGGCACTTCCGTAATTATCTGCAAGGTAATTCATGATATCCAAATGCCCGGTGGAATGAGCCGCCGGTTTGTTTTCAATATCCATGTAATCGTCAGCTCCCCTGACCAAAAGTTTATTGTGATCTATGGTGAGCTTGATTCTCGTGGTCTCCCCGGATCGAATCTCCACCGGAAAATTTTGGGCCTGGAGAATTCTATAAACTTCATCTCCTCCGGAATGGTATGCAAAGAGATGGCTGAAACTGCCGTCTCCGGCCAAGTCCATGCGGCCTTCCAATTTACTGAATATGTAACTGTCCCAGGCATCCCAGTACAAACTGGACTGACTCAATGGATTGGTCGAACCGAAGTCCGAAGGATTCATGGCATTGAGAGCCGGGGGAACTCCTATCCCGAATTCAAGAAAATTGTATGCACCTGCGGGCACATTGTCAAAGGCGATAAATTTATCGGTCAGTCCGGAGGATTGATCCAATACGGGATCGCTGAGATCGATATACTCGATATCGCTGAGGATAAACTCCTCACTTCCCGTACCGACTTTCAAGTCTCCCAAAAACAATTCGGATACCACTATGCGTATCTCGTGGCCATCCGGATAGTCGAAGTTACTCGTGCGATTAATCAGGTCTCCGGAATCACCGTACACGGGCTCGAAGAAAATCTCCAGCGTACCCACCGCATCGGCTCCATTGTCGTCGTCGTCTCCACAGGAGATCAGAAAAAGGGAGGATAAAAGCAATAGGGAATACAGAAATAAATTTTTCATAAGTATTTAAATTAGTGTTTATTCAATTAATAAGGATTTTTTGAAAACATGAAGTTTTTTCACACTCCCAGCATACAAAGTAAACGCAGAAAACGAGCCAATTGGTTTGTAAAAAGGGAGTTTAATTGATTCGGGGCAAACAAATATCCGACATCAGCGGTGAAGGTCACTATTCCGCCAACAAAAGGGCAGACTGGAAATTGGATTTTAAGACTTCCCGCATTTGCGTAGGATCGGGAATGGCGGAATCCAGTCCCTCAAACCATCTTTTATAGTCGATTCGCAATCTAAGGTCTTTGTTTTCTCCACGGGGTAAATTAAATGCTGTAAAAAACGACACTTCTTCCTCAAAATGGGTTGATCTCAACCTCAGCGTGTCGCTCCCCATTTGCGGAAATACAAAACTAGCTCTCAGGTCGAAATACCTTTGGCTTAGAGTATCGTATCGCTCCACTCCAGCCAGGGGGTGATTGGCCGGAAAGTCAGCGGGTTCAAATCCATCCCATTCCGATCCGACTCCGGTAGAAAAGCCAAGGCCATTGTACTCTCCAGGAGAAGCTATCTCACCCGGAGAGGCTGAAAAGCTGGCGGGATTCAAAACAAAAACATCGTCTCTGCAAGGACAGTTCACCCCTAAATCTCCATCAAAATCCAAAAGGTTCTCCACGAAAACACTATCGCCGGTCTCATTGAATAAATAAAATTTGCCCGCCAGCAAATCGAGACTGAGCAACCTGAAAGAAAGGCCGCTCTCCAAAACGTAAAGCGAGTCCAATAGGAATCGAATACTGTCCTCGCCAAAGCGGTGTTCCAATTGAAACCTCAGCAGCGGATAGGTGCAACAACAGTGGTCATCTGCCGTGGGATTGAAGTTGGCTGCATTGACATCGGTACAGGCGTCCAGGCGCTCATAGCAGGAGTGCAACCCCAGTGCAAAAACTATAAAAAGTAGAAAAAAAAATGGCCTATTTAGATTGTTGTTCTTCATGCGCTTTTGCCAGCTTTTGCACCAGGTATTTCACCTGATAGGAAAAATCTTTATTGAGTATCCAATTTAGGTATTGTTTGTCTTTTGCGAGCAGCGGGCCCACTTCCTTTCCGGCGTATTTCCCAAAATTAAAAACCACTCTTCCCTTGTGGTCGTATTTTAAACGCCGGGTAGCGTCTATCAGATTGTAGTCGTTGGTAAATTTATGAAGCGCCTCCACGTCGTTTTTAACGGGTTCCTCAATGACTTCTCCATCGTCCTTTTTCAAATCCTTCCCGCTGTACATTTTTAATTGGCCTTTGAGGATTTCTGCCGTAGCCCGCACATCAGCCAGGGCATCGTGGGCGTTGTCCATCTCTTTTTGGCAGTAGTACCTGTAGGCAGCTGCCAGATTTCTCGGTTCCATTTTATAAAAAATACGCTGCACATCCACCACCCTGCGGTTTTCCATTTCCAATTCAATGCCCGCCCTGTAGAGTTCCTCCAGCAACATGGGAATATCGTAACTCAACAGGTTGTATCCCGCCAGATCCGAATTCCCGATAAATTCCATGACCCTTCCCGCAATCTCAGAAAACAGGGGCTCATTGGCCACATCTTCATTGCTGAATCCATGCACTTGAGACGCCTCCTTACTGATGGGAATTCCGGGATTGACCATCAGGTTGAGTTCGGTAGTGGCCCCTCCATCAGCAGGGTACTTGACCATGCCCACCTGGACAATTCGATCTCTGATTACATGCAAACCCGTCGCCTCCAAATCCAAAAAAACCAGGTCTTTCTCTAAATTAAAATCCATTGATATATTTGTTTTTTTTATAAAAAATTACCGCCTGAAGTCGTGGTTCCGCTACAGGAAATACTCGGCGATTGTTGCATTTAATCATTTTTTAAGAAAAAAGCTTCAAACCCCTCCGTCCAACTATGCTCCACTTCTCCCTCTTCATTGACAAAAATAAAATACCCCTCGACCTCCGAAAGCTCCACTACCATAGTATAGGCATTGGGATACCCGGCAACCATTGTTGCCGTAGCCAGGGCGTCGGCAAAAGCGGCTTCCGAATGCCAAATGGTCACGCTCAGCAAATTGTTCATTTCCGGAAATCCGGTCCGGGGGTTGAGGGTATGGCCAATTATTACACCCTCTACTTCTCTGAAATTCCGATAATTACCCGAAGTAGCTACACCACCTTTTTTTAGAATAAATCGCTCGGTAAGTTGGCTCCCCTCTGAAGTGGGGTCCGGAGAGCTCACGCCTATCACCCAGCCCTCTTCAAGTCGTCCGGGCCCCTCAGCACACAGTTCCCCCCCGATATCGATCAGGTAGTTATCCAGGCCCAATGAATTAAAAAAGTCACATAGTACATCCACTGCATAGCCCTTTGCCACTGCACTGAAATCAAGCATAACGGCCGGTTCCTTTTTACCGATAAAAAAATCCTCTCCTTCCGTATCGAGTTGTATTTTTTCCCAACTCACAAAATTCAGTAAACTGTCTATCGCCATCGAGTCGATGGCAGTAGGTGCCTCCCTTCCCGCAAAACCAAATCCCCAGTAATTCACAAGGGGCATTACCGTAGGGTCAAATAAACCGTTTGTGAGCCGATACAACTCTCCGCTGATCCGTAGGTTGTCCATAAAGTAATCCGCCTCCCCGTCCCGCAATTCTATTCCGCGGCCACTCTGATTAAATGCAGAAATAGTGGACTCCTCAATATAGGTACTCAACTCCTCATTGAGTTCGATCAATAAACTGTCGACCGATTTTTTCAATGTTTGGGCGTCCATGTCGGACTGGTATACAATGCGGTAGTTCGTACCCATTGTAGGCCCTTGAAAGGTTTTAAATGGAATTTCAGTCTGATCCGATTCACATGCTGAAAAGCAAAACAACACCCCCAATCCTAAAACGAATAGGGACAGAGTGTGAAAGACAGAAAACTCAGGGGGATTTTTCATTTTTTCGTTTTAATTTTTGTCTGGTGTGCCACCAGCTGTAGAAAATTCCAATGGCGAAGATACTATATAACCAACTAACGGGAAAACCTCGGAGTTCAAGTCCCCCAATTTGAGTTTTCATATCCTCCAGGCCGTCCAGAAACAAGCCGAGTCCCACCATGGCCAAAAAGATAAACATGACCACCATCAACTCCGGATGATGGTGCATAAATTTGTGTATTTTACTGAGAAAAAAAATCATGATCACCCTCGATATGACGAGACCCACCATCAATAAATACCAATTTTTAGAGACTGCCAATACGCCCAAGAGGGAGTCGTATGAAAAAACAAGGTCGATGACGGCTACCCAAATGATCATGTGGTGCCAGGACATGTTTATCAGCACCACCTCCTCACCTCCGAGGACATCCTCCGTCCGAAAATGGGCTTTTATCTCTTCTAAAGCGTGAAAAAAAAGAAAGGTGCCTGCAATCAAATACAAAAGTCCACGGGTTCCCACCTCGACTGAGAACCATCCCCAGTTCAGGGCGAATAAAAACAGCGTATTTCCGAAAATAATCAGTGCGGTTCCCAGGACCAATGCCCGCAAAACAATGGAAAAAGAAAATCCGAGGGATATAATGAGTAGACGATTTTTGGCCCCCTTCTTTTTCAGGACCCCGAACAGGATAATCAGATTATCCATGCCCAGCACAAGCTCTATAAGAACCACTGCAAGGAGTGTCAAAAAGATATCGCCCTGTGCCAATTCAAGCATCCGGCATCAGTTTTTTTTATGGACTTAAAGTATACAGGGCAAAAGCAGTAGAGATGGCAGATACGCCAGACCATGCAATTGCACCCCTGGGGCTACCACCTAACCACCTCTACCAATTGAGTATACCCTTGAGAACGCCCTCTCCTGTTAAAATTTTCTGATTTCACCATGCCGTATTCCGGTACGATGTATTCGTGAGATGTAGTGGTCACCCTTATTCCCGCACGCACTGCCGTTTCCTGAGTAATTTTATAGGCTTCAAAAGTTCCCGCGGGAACCGTGACCTCTTCCTTTGACTCCACCTTCCGGTCGGTGATATTTACCTCAATATTCATGGGGATTATTCCGCCCACAATTTCCATATTCAGGTTCGCATCGGGGAGCTCCATACCCACTTCTAATTTATCCGGCAAACTCATTGCGTTTCCGGTGGCTTCAATTTCAATATCTCCACCCATGCTCTCCGCAAATTCATTTAAGTGAAAGGCCTCCAGGCTGATGTAATAGGTTTCGTTTTCACAGCGGGCAGTAAAATCGGTCTCCACAACCACCTCGCCATCTTCATCCTTAATTACCTGATGAATCGCAGCCACCCGGGCTCCGTTTACCGTCGATAAGTCAGTGACTTTCCAGGTCTGCGTAGCTTGCAGGCGATCCCTACGATCGTAATCCTCATAGGTCATAGATTGAAAGTGCTCAAAGGGAAAATAGGTATTGCACAGGTCTTGTGCAGACAAGTTTAATGTGAGAAAAAGGGTTCCAAAAATGGTGAGTAAGTTTTTCATAGTAAAAATTTATTTTAATGGTGAATCGAATACTTTCTATTTCGGGTCTATTTTCAATTGCTTCAGCGCCTCATCGGCCGCTTCCACAGGTAATTTACAACTTTTTTCCACACATACAAAAATACGAGTGCGGCTTTTATCAAACCTCCCTTTTACCAACTCGAGTTCGCTCTCCTCCTCGGCGGGCAAAAATACGGCATTGGGGAGAAAATTCCCAGCCAATTCCCTCACTTTTTCCACCGCCTCAGGGCCGGTCACCACCACCTCGGATTGCGGAAAGGCAAATCGCGCGTACAAGTCCCCCCAAACAGCAGTGTACGGTCCACCGGATTTAATCTTTTCTGCCATATTGGATACCATTTGCTCTGCAAATTTCACCCACTCGGGTCGGTCTAAAATTTTGCCCAACACAAATAAATTTTGGCCCATAAGCGAATTGGAAGAGGGTATAACATTGTCCATCAATTCCATTTTTCTCGCTATCAGGGGTTCAGATTCAGAGGAGGTATAAAAAAACATCCCACTCTCGGGGTCTTTGAAGTTCCCGATCGCATACTCCATCAAGCGCCCGGCAGCCGACAACCATTTTTCCACTCCGGTGGCCTGATAGAGATGGCTTAATCCCTTGATCGCAAAAGCGTAGTCGTCTAAAAATCCCGGTATGCTCCGCTCTCCGTTTTTAAAATTCCGGTACAGCACTCCCACTGAATCCATCATTTTTTCCGTCAAAAAAGCGGCCGTATCAGAAGCGATAGACAGGTAGGAATCCTCCCCTACGCTCCGATAGGCATCTACCAATCCCACTATGGCCATACCGTTCCAGGCACTCAGTATTTTATCGTCCAGTCCGGGGCGAATCCGCTGCGATCTCAAGCCGAGTAACTTTTTCTTTACCTCTTCAATACCGGCTCGCACTTCATCCTCACTCATTCCCAGCCTCTCCCCCACTCCATCCTCACTGAGCTTGCGGTGCAAGATATTGAATCCCTTCTCCCAATTGCCTCCGGAAGTCAGGTTGTAGTAGTCCCTCGCCAACTGGTACTCTTCCACGGTCAACAGCCCGCTCAACTCGCGATCGGTAAATACGTAGTACTTCCCCTCCACGCCCTCGCTGTCTGCATCTAATGCGGAGTAAAAGCCTCCCGATCCGTGCCTTATTTCACTTTTTAAAAACCGGACTACACCCGCTATCACCTCCTTGAAAATCGGGTCCGGGCGAAGTAGGTACGCCTCACTGTAAACAGTCAACAACTGAGCGTTGTCGTAGAGCATTTTTTCAAAATGGGGAATAATCCAGGCCTCGTCAACTGCATAGCGTGAAAATCCGCCGCCCAACTGGTCGTAAATTCCCCCAAAAGCCATTTTTTTCAGTGTTAATTCCACAAAATTTAATGCCCTCTCGTTTCCCGTGTAGTAGCTGTTTTTCAACAGAGCGGAAAGCCCAGCGGGTAACGGAAACTTGGGAGCTCCTCCGAACCCGCCCTGATCAAAATCCAGGTCGCGTTCATATCCCTCAAAAAAAGAGGCGTATTCCTTCGCAGAAAATTGGGTTTCCTCCGGATTCCATTCCACCCACTCGGACTTTCGAATACCCTCGGTTACACTTTCGGCACTCTCCAGTACTTTGTCGTATTCATTGACGTATATTTTAGAAAGCTGGGCCAGGACATTTCTCCATTTGGAGGGCGGGAAATACGTACCCGCATAGAAAGGGCGACCGTCGGGAAGGGCAAAAGCATTCAAAGGCCATCCCCCCGACCTGGTAATCAATTGAACGGCATTCATGTAAATCTGATCGATATCCGGGCGCTCCTCGCGATCCACTTTGATGTTGACAAAATTTTTATTCATAAAAGCGGCAATACCCTCATCGGTAAAGCTCTCGCGTTCCATGACATGACACCAGTGACAAGCAGAATAGCCTATACTGATCAATAGGGGTTTGTTCTCCCTCGCAGCTTTTTCGAGCGCCTCTGCTCCCCAGGGATACCACTCCACGGGATTGTGTGCGTGCTGCAACAGATAGGGGCTGTTTTCGTTAATAAGGGCATTCGTGTATTGCGTGTTATCCTCTTTCATAATTGGCCTTTCATCTGTTTAAAATTTTTATTGTACCTAAAGCTGCCGACGAGAAATTTGCCAACCCACCCGCTTCGCGGTTCACTCACTTAAAGCTCCACTGGACCTCCCCCTGCTTTCAGCAGGATCGTTCGCTCATGGACCGTTTCTCTTTTTCAACAAAACCGGGCCGGTGGTTGTTTGTAATTTTAAGGACTTTACCGGTCGCTCACAAAAGATTGTTAACCTTTTCTATTGCCAATCAATTGATGTCCTTGCAATTGCATAGGGTCAAATGAAATTTAGTACCTTTGCCCACAATGAGAGTAAAATCAACCATCACTTTAAAAAATCTGATCAGTCGCTTTCCGGAAATCGATCTTCCGGTCACACTCACGGAGGATTCTGAGCGGGAGTTTTCCATCAGGCACCCTCCCCTTCCCATGCCTTTGGTGGAGAAATTTTTCGGCGGTTTTTTTCCAAAATCCCACCTGGATGAATTTACGGAATTTATTCCCTGTTTCAGGCTTAAGGACACCAAGGGGTTTCACGCGCTGATTCTCTGGGTGGCCGAGCTCACCAAAAAGCAATTTTACCTGATTACCCTCAACAACGATGGAAAGGGCCTGCATTCTAAAATTATTGGAGGTACGGTGCTGGTGGGGAATAAAATTTTGCGCACCGCAGCCAGGCTGGACGAGGATTGGATGATCTATACGGTGTCCGGAGTTTCAGAAGGCGAGTTGGTGGATCTCGACCACAGGGAAACCTTTTCCGCCGTTATTGAGTTAATGCCTGATGGAAGCATATTGCAAAACCAATAGTAAAAACTACCGTTTAATAGGAAATCACAGGATATCCTTCCTTTTTCCGAATTTATTAAATTTAAAATTATCATACATTGACTAAAAAATCAAACAAACCACATAAAAAAAGTAAAGGCAGCTTGAAGGCAAAAGTCCTGTCTCTCTTAGAATCTAAATCCAATAAAGCCTACTCTGCCAAGCAGGTAGCTAAAAAACTAAAAGTCCCTCAGATGATCTCTGAGGTGGCCTCCTATTTAAGTCAACTAGAAAAAGACGGGAAAGCCTATCAGGTGGCAGAGGGAAAATTCCGCCTGGATCGCTTTTACAAAAAAGAAAGCAGCAGTAGCAGCAGCAATCCTGAAGGCCAGGTTTTTAAGGGAAAAGTAGACATGACCCGTTCCGGATCGGCCTACGTAGTCTGTGAAGACCTCGAAAAAGACGTCTACGTCTCCTCCAGAAAGGTCGGAGGCGCACTGAACGGAGATACGGTGGAAGTCCGCATTTTTACCGGGGGGAGAAAAACCAATCCCTCGGGGGAAATAATAAAGGTCACCAAAAGACACACCAAAGAATTTATCGGTACCGTTTACACCTCGGACAATCGCACCCTGGTGGGTTCTGACAACTACGGAAATCCCTACGACATCTGGCTGCATACCGAAGCCGGCCCCCCGGTTGAAAACGGCGACAAAGTCATAGTCGAGGTTACCGAATGGGCCGAGCGGCCCAATCATTTTCCGAGGGGAAAAGTAGTGGAAAAACTGGGCAAAGAGGGCAGTGACGACATCGAAATGAAAGCCATACTCCTCAAAAATGGTTTCCACTTAAATTTTCCGGATGAAGTCGAAAAAGAACTCTCGACTATCCCTGAGGACATCAGTAATGAAGATACATCCGGGCGGGCAGATCTAAGGGAATTAGATACTTTTACCATAGATCCCGCCGACGCCAAAGACTTTGACGATGCTCTTTCCTTCCGCAAGCTCGACAACGGCAATGTGGAAGTGGGCGTACACATCGCTGATGTCACTCACTATATCAAAGAGGGAATGGCGATGGACAAAGAGGCCATGGAACGATCCACTTCAGTGTACCTGGTAGACCGGGTGCTGCCCATGTTGCCCGAGAAGCTCTCCAATAACCTATGCTCACTTAGACCGAATGTAGATCGATTGACTTTCTCGGCACTTTTTGAATTAGACAAAAACAACAAAGTGGTCAAACGCTGGTTTGGCAAAGCCATCATTCATTCAAAAAGAAGGTTTACTTACGAGGAAGCCCAGGAGGTAATGGACAACAGAAAGGGCGATTTTGCAGACTCCCTGCTCCCCCTGAATGAAATTGCTGAAAAGCTCCGGGAGAAGAGATTCAAAGAGGGGTCGATCAATTTTGAGACCGACGAAGTGCGGTTTAAACTGGATGAAGAGGGATATCCCATTGAAATTTTCGTCAAAGAGAGAAAACCGGTGCATATGCTGGTGGAGGATTTTATGCTCCTGGCCAATCGCGAAGTGGGGGCATTTATAGCAGAAAAAAAGGACGGTCCGGAAATTCCTTTTATCTACCGGGTTCACGACCTTCCCGACCCCATGAAGATTGCGGACTTTGCCCTTTTTGCCAAGGAACTGGGTTTTAATTTTGACCTCAGTACCCCCCAGAAAATTGCGCGGTCCTTCAACCGATTGACGGAAGCCAGCCGAACCAACAGCGCATTGGAAGTGCTCCAGCCCCTCGCAATACGATCTATGTCTAAAGCGGTTTATACCGCCAACAACATCGGCCATTACGGTTTGGGATTTGACTACTACAGTCACTTCACTTCTCCCATCAGAAGGTACAGCGACGTGCTGGCTCACCGAATACTGGAAAAAAACCTCAAATCCGTATACCGAATGGACAAAGAAGTCCTCGAGAAAAGATGCAAATACATCTCTGAAATGGAGAGACACGCCATGGACGCCGAGCGCGAATCCATCAAATACAAGCAGGTAGAGTTTTTGCAAAAGCGCGTCGGAGAGGAATACGATGGCTATGTAACCGGAATGATTGAACGAGGCATATTCGTCGAACTGGAAAACGTCCTCTGCGAGGGTCTCATCGCATTTGATGCCATGGACGACTACTACGAGATGACCGGTCACCGATTGGCCGCCCGCGGTCAGAAAACCGGACGAATCATCAAAATGGGCGATAAAATCAGGGTTAAATTGCTGGGTACCGATTTGGGCCGCAGACAAATTGAACTGGAGTTGCTCAAGCACTACGATAAGGACTAGAGAGAGGGAGGCTTGAAAATGCTTCTGTCAGGGCTGCCCCACTGTCTGAACTGCTGATTGATTTGATTTATGGATTTCTCTGATATTCTTTTTAGAAGGCTTCGGTTGACGGATGTGGGTATTTCTAAATCCATTTTTCCATAGCATATTTCATTGTCACCTCCCGCAGAGTGGGACAAGCTCTTCGGAGTTGGCTCACCCACCCGCTTTTCGGTTCTCTCATTAGAAAATTCTAAAAAGGTCAATCCCAGGGTTTGGCGTGGTCAGTTAAGGAGGGTCTAAAAAATTGAACGGGGAAAGCCTCATAAAGGCGACACCTTTGTAGCAAAGAGATGCCAACATCCTTAGAAGCCCCAGAGGGGCGACATCTTAGTTAGTGTGCACCAAAATTGAACAATTGGAAAAATTCATAGCCTGCCATTTTGATTTCGCGCAAAGGCGCGAAGGCGCATAAGTAGCACACCCGCGCAGCCCGCCCATTGTCTGAACCGCTGATTTATTTGATTTATGGATTTCGCTTATTTATTTGGTGGCAATTCCTTGAAGGTCCAGCGGACAGGTTAATCCGACCCTTTAACAGTTCACTCAATCAAAAATTCTCAAAATGCTGGTCCAATGGGTGGGTATGGTCAGGCAAGGAGTATGGCTGCCCTGAAAGGGCATAATTAAAGCACCCTCAGGCTTTGCCTGAGGGGTAAATGCCCCCAAAATTAGAGTCCTGTAAGGACGATATAATATTGGGTCACTTGTACCCCATTTAAACTTTACCTCATTTTTAATTGATATTCCATCAGCTCCATCGAAAATGACAAAAAACAACAATAACCATAAATTCTCCATCATCATACGCCCATTGTCTGAACCGCTGATTTATTTGATTTTTGGATTCCGCTGCTTTTTTCGCTTTATTCCCCGGCGCAAACCTTTTAAAGAGTCACACGGCTGTGTGACTCTACTGATTATGTCATTGAATGCAACCTCGCGTTATTCCACCCTCATCATCTTCCCCAGATGATACTCTCCCTCAAAACCCAGGCGGTACAGGTACATGCCCGTGGACGGGAATTCACCGCCATTCAGTTCCCAGTCGTGACTGCCGGAGGGGTATTTCCTTTTTTGTCGATAGATGGACTGACCGAAGGAATCGTAAATCATCAGCTCGACAGAACCGGGATTGGGCAATTCGAATCCGATCGTCGTGTAATCTGAAAACGGATTGGGGCGGTTGGGCTCTATTTCAAAGCTGCTGTATTCCAATTGCTCCTCTTCCCACTCGGAAAAACCGGAGCTGAGCAGAGCCGTCTGACCCCCGGAAGTCGGTCGGTCTCTATTCACAACGGGTCCCAAAATGCCGCTGAATGGGCAGGTATTGCGATTGTCCTGTACCTTCAGGTAGGTGGTACAGTGATTCTGATGGCCGAATTTGTTGGTCACCCATATCTCCACGGTAAAGGTAATTTCCTTTTCTCCGTCCAGGTTGTCGCAGTTCCAGGTATGGTGGGTGTGGGTTAGGTCGCTGCTGAAGGTAAAGTGGAGGTCATCGTCGGCGGTGCAGTCGTCCCAACTGGCTACATCAAAGGCGCGGGCGGGAATGGTGACCTTGCCCGTATTCGGACTGAGGTTGGTCGATAGACCGTGCATACAGACCGGATTGGGTGGGTTCCTATCTACCAGGGTGAGGAGCTGCTCTTCTATCACCACATTGCCGTGCTCGTCCCTGATTTCCCACTGTACCCGGTGGGTGCCGAAGGGCAGTTCTTCTTCTATGCGCAGGTTGTTTCGCAGGCTGCCGTCGGGTCGGGGCTGGCTGCTCAGGATGTCAAACTCCCCGGTATTGTGGATATCCAGTCGCCATAGAGAGCGCTTTGCTATTTCACTCAGGTCGCCGCAGGCTTCTATTTCGGCTTCCCAGAACGCAAACCCCCGGCAGTTGGGCACAGTGGAGCGAAGGACAGCGTCCTCTCCGTTGAGAAGGACAGGTGGGTCGTCCCCGTCTAAAAAATGAATCTCTTTGGCATCGCTCTCTTCACTCTCGCAATGGTCGCTGTCTGTGTAGATTACCGAATAGAAACCCGTTTCGGTCGCGACCAGCACTTGTTCAGTTTCACCGATGATGGGCTGGCCGTCTTTAAACCAGGTGTATTGCACTCCATCGGCTTCGGCCCGGAGAATCAGTTCTTCTCCAAGGCAGAGTGGATACTGACCCTGAATGACAATGGTGGTAGAGGGGAGGTCGCAGTCCTCAGAAATACACTCTTCAACAAACTCATCTCC
>JAGTVA010000068.1 GCA_018224445.1 Saprospiraceae bacterium | reverse complement strand
TACGTGCATCCCGATGTTTTTGAGATGTACAGAGAGGTCGGGCTGGAAAAAGGGTTTGATTTTGTAGAAAGCGGCCCCCTGGTAAGATCTTCATACCACGCCGAAAGACACTTATAACCTGATTTCGATTATTCTACTGGAGTTGGGCTGATAAATACTACCTGCATTTGTTTGAACCACCCAGGATAGGTCCCTGGGATTGAGGTCTGGATTTGCAGAAGAAGACCATCCATTTATGAGTCCACTCCAAAAACCCTTTCGTCATGAGAATGAGCAAACGATCCTGCGAAAGCAGGTGGAGGTCCGGGGGACCTCCAAGTGAGTGAGGGAATGAACCCGGAGGGTGCAGATCCAGTGGATCTGCAAATGAGCGAACCTCAAAGAGGGCGGGTGAGCCTAAAAGCGGGTGGGCTTGCACATTAAAGATCGAGGCATAGGGTGAAATATTCCGCAGGCGCAGGCGTAGCCATAGTTACTTTGAGGAAAGATTTTATCCGATAACGAAGATATTGGATTTTGCAGCCATTCGGAATAGAAATGGGTTTTTCGAGTGGACTCATTTATAAATAACTCACCGAAAAATCACTTCTCTGCCTTTACTTTCTTTTTCCTGCGGGATTTAAAGAGATTGGCAATATCCTTTTCTCTCATGTATTTCCAATCCAGGAAATTGGCGGTGGTAAACTTTTTGATGTCCTGATAGTCTTTTGATCTCTTGTCTGTATAGTGTTTGATTAGTTTTTTCAAATACAAAAGGCAGGCATCTCCAACTCTTTGATTAAACTCCTGATTATTGAATACGTTGATGTACTGAGATATCACCTTGCACAATTCCATATACTGAGGATATTCCTCAGCTTCCAGGCTGGTAATAACTTTATCAAAATAGGCAAAAAGGGTAAGCCTCAGGCATTCATTTATAGTTGAAAGTCCCTCGTTCATAAAATAAAACTTCTGAACCGCAGCCAGGGTATCTTCCGAGTCGTACCCGTTACTCCGGATGGTGTCCATCAGATTGTAATAGGCCTTAAATTGATCGTCTATCTTCCGGTCGATGAGCTCAGAAACTCTTTGATCGCAATCCGTTTTAATGGTCAGTCTCTTACTGTCAAGCAATTCCTTCAGAAATTCAAAATACTGGTCTACAAAACCATCTACCTCCTTTCTGCAATCGTTCAATACACCGGCCAGGGTGTCGTGTGTTTTTTTATCGAGATCAAAATAATTAATCACCAACCCAAAGATATATATAAATTCGATGTGGCTCCAAAAGGCCTTATTTTTAGCAAATTCAGTGATGGGTTTATACAGGCTTTTATTATCTTTTAGCAGGATTATCCGCTGCAATAAAAACTCCTTCAGCTCCGGGTAAAGGGTTTTCAATTCCACCTCCGTTTCCGGAAACTCCGCAGTGTAAAAATTAACGCCGTGAAATTGTCTCCTCATACTCTTTAATCCCTTTTCCCTTTCAGAGGAATCTCGGTATTTGAGAATTCTTTGTGCTGTGTAAAAATTTCTAACTCTTTTATTCCCTATTTCATTGATCAAATTGGTAACCCATATTTCACTACTCAAGCCAAATCCGACCTGCATACTCTGACCAATTCTCTTGGTGAGTAATTCAAAATTTGAAGAGTGGGAAAGGGCGAGAAATACCAACCTGAGGTGATCCTGTGGTTTGACGTACTTAAAATTACTATCGACCACTCCCCTCAGTACTGCATAGGCGAGAATTCGCGGGAGATAAAGGCCCTCTAACTTTTCGTCCAGCAATTTAATCTCCAAATCGATTAACTGCAGTGGATGGTCATCTGCAATCTCCATGTACAGCTCGTGAATCTTATTTTCATAAACCTGTTGCAATTGACTATAATGCGCATATTCCTCCTCTTCCTCTTCTGTGTTCAAAAAGGCTTCGAGATGTTCTGAGGATTGTACCTCCTCAGCAAGTGCATCCAGTCTATCTTGATATTTTTTGGCTATTTTTTCCATAATATTAAACTTAACAGGTAAATTAAATAAATTAGCGAAGACCTAATGGAAATTTTCCATCAGGTCCTCACAAATATCTTCTACGAACAATTCAATCTCAATACCCAACAAAAAAGGCCTGGGAAAACTGTTATTCTTCCTCTTCTTTATTCGCCTTTTCTTTAGCCACTGCAATCGAGGCCAGGGTAGATGAATCCAGTCCGGCCATCTTCAGGTTGTGCTCCAGTTGTTTTTTGCGCTGCTCTTCAAATCTCTTCCGGATTCTCTCGTCCTTAGCAGATATGAATTCATTGTATTTAGCGTCTGCTTCTTCCTGAGACATGGCCCCTTTCGCCACTCCCAGGTTGAGATGTTTCCGGTACAGTACTCCCTGCATCTTCAACATAGCCCTTACCGTGTGGGTGGGTTGGGCACCTTTATCGAGCCACTCCAATGCAGTGTCCCTGTCGAGTTCAATAGTTGCCGGGGAAGTCATGGGGTTGTAAGATCCAATTCGTTCGATGTACCGACCGTCGCGCGGTGCCCGGGTATCTGCCACTACAATGTGGTAAAATGGACGTTTTTTCCTTCCTTTTCTCTGCAGTCTAAGCTTTACTGCCATTTTTAATAAATTTTAAATTATAAAATAACTTACCTCAGCCATCACGTGACCAGTAAGCTTTTAGCGGCGCAAAGATAGTTCTTTTTTAGTATTTACGCGAACTTATTTATTGAAAAAATAAATTGGGTGAAATTCTTGTTCTTTTGTATTTCTAATACAGTCTGACCCCTCCCATTTACTTTTCTTTTTCTAACACTAACTGGTGAGGAACAGCCTGAGTAGTTAACCCGTATATGCTTCGTATGACCGCTCTTCGAATGTCTCGCTCCATTTGGATATCCACTTTTTTCAGCACATATTGCACTTTAAAGCTGGTGTAATCCTTTTTTAAATCTACAATCCACAAATTAAATGTTCCCTTGACAAAATACTTTTCAAAGTCGACCACACTTTTTTTCAATCTCTCTTCTAGTTCCGGCAAATCCTTTACTAACCCATGGGATAATTCAAAAGTGATACTGGTTTTTTTAATCGCACGCTTGGTATAATTGACAACCTCACTGGTAAATAATTTTCCGTTCGGGATATAGATCAAATCGTCATCCTCAGTTAGGATAGTGGTCTTACTGAGCGTCATACTCTGGATAATCCCCTTAAATTCACCAATTTTGATTCGGTCTCCGACTTCAATTTCGCTGCTAAAAGTAACCAACATACTACTGATGATGTCGTTAAAGTGTTCTTTAGAAACAATAGCTACAGCCGCAGCCACTATACTCATAGAAAAAACAAAAGAGCTCAACTGGATTCCCGTAATGCTCAGCAGGATAAAAATAAAACCCACTATATAAAGGAGCATGAAAACGTTTCGTATTCCCAAGGTGAAATTATCGATTTTATTGAGAGGTAAAGCTTTCTTTTTGCGGTATAAAAACAAAATGATATTCTTTATCAACTCCACAGATATCAAATAAACCAACCCCATGAAAATAGCAGCAATTAATTTATTGTCTTCAAAGAGCTGATTGATTTCCCACAAATCCAAAATCCTGACCAGAATTACCCCCAACAAGAAAAGCGCTTTAATTCCAATCCAAATTTTCCTCATGTATATTTTAGGTTTTTAAAAGTAATAAAATTATTGGCCGTGAAAAATAGTATCCCTTCTGATGGTATCTCTTCTCATCTGACTTTGTACTTTTTTCATACGCTCTTTTCTCAATAATTCAACTCTCTCTTCCATATTGAGATCTTTATCATTGAGGTGTCGATGAAGCGATTCCAGGACGAAGATGGTCATGTCATCCGGATGACTTATACCCGCATCCCGAAGATAATGAGAGAATCGAGATCCCTCGTAGAATTGCCAGTTGGAGGTGATCCACTTTCCCACTCCAAAAAACAACTTTTTGGCTATCTCCTCTTCCGGCGCTCTTTTGAATTTATCTAATGCTTCCCGGCTTGAAATTCCTTTTAGCTCCTCAATTGCGTCCTCTATATCCGACGGGATATAGACTCCGTGTAGATTACTCTGGCTTATCCTCCATTGGTAGTCTTCCAATTGTTGCTTATTGGTAGTATCGACCTGTCCCAGTACTAAATTGGAACAGAGATTAGAGAATACAAAGAAGGCTGAAAATATAAATACAAAATATATCCTGGTCATCTAAATGGGATTATTGGTCTCTGAAAAAATCCATAGCACGCCTGTTGAATCCATCTTTAATGTTTCGGGACTCCTGGGGGTTGGGTCCGTCGTAAATATTTGGATCGTTGCTGTAAAGATCCAACATCCATCTCGGATTGTTCAGTTCACCCCTTGCATTGGTGTGCAATAATTCATACATATTTCCGGCAAGGGACGGATTGTAGAAAACAAACTTCACATCCGTTTGTCCGGTATTGTGAAGGCGATTGTAACTCCAAATAGTGTAAGGTGGAGCGTCATTTTCAACCATTACACTCTCCATGTTGTCGGGCCTGCCATATTTCAAATACACCCGGCCTTTGTCGGTTTCAAACCCGTGTCCAAAACCGGAGTAAAACATCCGATCAACCGCTCTAGCCACTTCCATGTAATTCGAATAGGCCATTTCGGGTTGATAGGGCTCAATATTACACCACTTTTCATACAAGAAATGTCTCATCTCGCTATCCACAGCCTTATCGAGAATATTATTTAATCTGGAGATGTCGCGTGCATCAACCAGTGGGGCAATCGCTTTCAGCGAATAAATCAACTCCTCTTTGTTCAGGTCCTGCACAAAACTGTTGTCAATCGTCCTGACCTTTTCTTCCACCACTTGAATATCAATTTGGGGGTTGTACCTGTAAAATGGAGTTTGCTCATAGGCCAGTAATTCCTGATTTCGGTTGTAAACTCCAACCTTAAAAAAGTATTCGCCCGATCCCAGCTCTTCAAGGTTTAATCTCAGAAGCAACAAATCCCGTTCCACCACATTTCGGCGGCGGAATGCCTGAATTTCAGGCTCTTTATGACCTCTTCGATACACTTGGTAACCAAGCGCGTAAAAATCATCTGCTGGAAACAAATCACGCAAACCGTATATCTCGAAATAAACAGCCATCTGATTTACATCAGGAGCAAAAAAAGAATAAGGCGCCATCTCCATCCTGTAACCACTTTTCACAAATCTGGAATCGCGATTGGTATCGGGTTCCGCACTGACCAATAATTGAATATCCGAGAAAGCGATGCTCTTTTGATTAAAAATCACTGAAAAATTCACCTGGCCGCTAGTAAAATTCAAACTGTCATTACTGTCTAAAATATTGTAATGCACCCGGTAATTCCCATCAGAAATGCCAAACCTTTTGAGTTCTAAAAAATCCTCAGGTATAGAAGAAGCAGGACCTCGAAGCAAAAAGCGATCACCGTAAATTACGCTGCTGTCGCTTTCATCGGTTACAAGTAAAAATATCTCTGCAGTGGATTGGGAATTAATGGAGTCCACACCAACCCTGGTCAGTGAATTCCCTTCAATATATATATTAATTTCAGCATACGAACCGTCTTCTGTATTAAAAGAATATACAGTAACATCGACTTCTATGCTCTCTAGTGATGTCGGAAAAAAAATCACCAAAAGACTCAATATGAAAACTACAATTTTATTCATTTGAATTCATTCTCTCTACTTCAAAGACAAAATGATGCCCCTGAACTACTGTAAACAATTCCATCCTATCTTCGAAAAAAATTCGTATCAAAAAGTATTCAGGTCTTGGTATTCCAGTGTATATACTGTCACCCGAAACGGTATATTCACCTTGAATATTATCACCCAGGCCCGGAACATTGGACGTAAATTGATCTCCGGTAAAAACAAATTCACCTCCATCCAGCGTGGTGGTGGGGTTTCCATTTCTGGAAGCATTTACGATCTCCCAGACGCCTTCTAATTCAATGTGCTCAAACTGCCCTTCATAGGCTTTATCAGAACCGCATCCCATCAACAGCATCCCTATGGCCAGTAAATAGATTGAATTCAATAAATATTTCGTAATGCTCAACTCCATTTCATTTTATAAACCAATATACAAATTCATTTGGCAATTTACCAGAATGGTAAATATACAATAAATTTTAGCTTAAATTACAAGATTATCAGGCAAGTATATTATTCCGGATTATTGCATTGCTCCATTAATTAACATGGATACATTAGGTTTAATTCCCACTCTTTAGATATACTTAAAAACCCAATGCCTATGTTCACCTAAAGAAATTTCCATTATCAAAATTCAGACCGGTCCATTGATGATAACTTAACCTGCCAGGGCTCCACTGAATTCAACCTAACACTACCCTACCCAATGGGAATCAATTTGCACAGCTGCAAAGGTAATATTTATATTAAAAATTCCTGGAATTCCTAAAAGTAACCACGGGCAAAATCTTCTATAATATATAGTATGAGGTCTCAATCTCTTTCCTTGTAAGACGCCTTTGCCTAAGTTCCATACATTAGGATAACAACAGTGCCGATAAATTGCTACTCAAAATTCATGGGTTTTTACTTCTGCATAATTTCTCCATTGTCCTTATTCACCTAATGCAAAAAAATCCAATAGCAACCTCATTCTCTAAACAGCTCGATTGGCACCTAACTTCTTACCACTTAAAATTTATAGGTAGTTTATCTATTTTTTTGCCCCCCCTAATAGTTGAATTCAAAAAAAACAACCGATACCCTCACTTTCAAAATGTGCTAATCAATTAAACTATTAGAATTTTATAACAACAATCTCTTAAAGTGTAACTCTATATGTACTAAAAGGGGTAATATTTGTCCTCGCGAGATTATTCGCGATAGTAAACCCTAAATAATGAAACTAATTTTACTGATTTTTTCCGTTTGTTTTCCATTTTTTTTTGCATCCACTCCCACTAACGCACAGGCACCCGACTTGGGTGCTGCCTCCTCCTTCGCCGTATTCACTGGAAATGGTGCATTCACTAACAATGGAGCCACTAGTATTATTGGTGATATTGGTACCGATCTGGGTGCGTTTACCGGATTTCCTCCAGGGGTTGTAATTGGTGAAATCCAGGTCCAAAATGCTGAATCCGCAGCGGCAGCAACCGCTACTACCGCAGCATATAACACTTTGGTCAATACAACTTGTGGGCAGGCCATTGGAAGCACTTTAGGCAATGGACAAATCCTGACACCGGATGTATACTGTATAGGCGCTGCCGCCACATTAAATGGAGATTTAATTCTGGATGCTAATAATGATCCCGATGCCGTTTTTATTTTTCAAATAGATGGAGCACTATCCACGAGCACCCTGTCCAGTGTAACGCTGATTAATGGAGCATCCTTGTGCAACGTTTGGTGGCAGGTGAATGGCGCATTTACCTTGGGAGAAAACTCGGACTTTCTGGGGAATGCTATTGCACATGGTGCCATAACCTTATTGAGTGGAGCATCTCTTACCGGTAGAGCCCTCGCCACTGTAGGGGCTGTGGAGTTACATGAAAATATGGTTACCATCGGATTGGACCCTATAGCTCCAACAATAGTCGCTAACGGTCCTACCTCCTTTTGTGAGGGAG
>JAGTVA010000067.1 GCA_018224445.1 Saprospiraceae bacterium | reverse complement strand
TTGGCTTCAGTGGCAAAAAAGGAAAAGGCCACTACAATTTCAGTAGCTCCATCTATACATACGGTAAACACAAAATCTTCATTGTGGGCGTATTGCCCCTCTTCAGCCCCTTCGTCGCTGTCCAGAAAAACACCTTCACAATCGGTAACCAGTAAGTTTTGCATATTGTACTCCGGTTGTGCTTGTGCACTGAGTACTCCGAAGAGGGTGAGAAAAATCAACAACCCGAAACACTTTGCAAAAAAGTGTGTGCTTTTTTTCAGAATGCAAACCCAAGATGCTGTATTGTTTTTCGGTAAATTTCTACTCATCATTTTATTTTTAACTCCCGCTGAGGACTGTCGGTACTTTCATTGGTCAGACAATAAAAGCCTGCGTCACCCATTTTCCATCTGGTTAATCCCTCACAATAGTTACCCTGGGAGTCGTTACTTCATTGCTTTCATTGCCATCCCGGTCCGCGATATACACGTAAAAAAAAGTATTTTCCGCCTGTTCGGTTCCAAAGAGGAAAAGAGAGGGAAACTCTATACTGAGTTGTCCGGTGATGGGAACCTCCTCATTGGGCGGTGCAATAGGCCCGATGTAAAACCCATCGTAATCCTCCAACCTCGCATCTCTAACAAAAATGGAATTGATATCGGGATCTTCATAACCGATATTTCCATCGCCATCGCGGTACTCTATTGTGATGGACAGCACATCCTGAAACTCTACTATGGTATCTGAAGAAATACCAACCAGGCTGATTTCAGGTACATTGCTGAATTCCAAATCATCGTCATCGCCACAGGCAGTGAAAACCAGCAGCAAAAGCGCGAAAAGGCAAACTCTAAAATTCAATCGACATATACTCTTTAATGGCATAAATTCCTTCATCCGTAGGTATCTCAGTTATGGGGTTATTAATATCTTTTACATACGTCCTGAAAAACAATTGGGGATTTCCGCCGGCAATTTCCTCCAGATCCACTGTGATACTGTGATAATACGGAACCAACTCCCCAAACATTCCCCTTTCGAATACAGCTGAACCCATCACATTGAGTTCGATTTCTTCCGCATCGTCAAATTCATTAAAAACACCTGAAAAGCTGATGGTTTGGTATTCAAAATCCAACACAGATATATCGTCGTGTTTGAATGCCAGATGCAACTCAATTGGTATGGTGTCGTTTTTGGCCATCAGGGCACCATTGTTTCCCTTTCTCTTCAACATCTCTCCTCCCTGGGTAGCAAAAACACCTGTTAATTGCGGTTTGGAGTGCGGCACCTCTGGTGGGGTATTGCCCATCACATCTCTGGCTCCGGAAGCTATCCAATGGCGTATATTTTCGATGTATTCCAATCTTTTTTCTGCCCAATCCGAATCGGGTTCTATTTGGATGGGCATGGGCGGATCCACTGTTCCGTGTAATCTGGCCATAATAATGGATTTTTCGACATTCCCCGGGTGAACCCGGTAGGTGTAATTTCCATCGTTTTTTATTGGTATTTGATAAACCAGTGAATTGTAGGAACTCTCCAGGGTTCTGAAATCGGGCTCAAAGGTTCCGTCGTGGCAACCCACATTGCCACAGGTAGGGTGAAAGATATTTACAAATATCCCCGCAATGCTGTTGGGTTCCGGGTCAGACAATTCAAATCGCACAGTATCCTGAGTTGAAACCACATCTTCGAATGGATTGACTATTTCGTCGTCGGAATCACAGGCCTGGATGGCAAAAATTGCACAGACCCACATCAGCGTCAGTGGAATTCGAAACTTTTTCATCTCAATATGCCAACCCCTGGCCACCATTTTTTTTTCCATAAATATTTTTCAATTAAAAGTTCGAAGTCCCTCCCGATAACCTTTTTGAATCATTAAGCTACAAGCCATTTTGATTGTCTTTTTATTAAATCCGATCAAAAAGAGACCGGGCATTCACATCCAATAATCCGGTAGACATCACCTGTTGTTTGATGCCAAAAATATCCGCTATAGTCGGCGTAATATCCGATGCATCGCCTATGGGATTGTCGGGCCCTCCAACTTTGAGGTCGCTATCGATGCCCGGCCCTACCATCATCGTAAAAATTCTGCGGGTATTCACATTTCCCGCGGAATGGTCATAGGCGTACCAGTCGTTCAAATCCTGAATGGGATTGGGATCCATATCCCTTCCGTGTTCCGGCATGACGATCATGGTCGTGTTGTCCTGCATGCCGGTAATTCGCTGGATTTCCCTCCAGAGGAATCCCACTCCGTGATCCGCCCGGTGAAGATTTTTTAAATAGGCCGTAAAGTCACCGTGGCAGACATCTATGTCGCTCAAGTCCACCACCAACATTTTGGGTTTGAAATACCGGAGGACTTCTACCGCATACCCGAGGGTTTTCAAATCTCTGTTGTCGTTCACCGGTGGCAATATTACATTGTTTTGCTTCTTTTTCTCAAACATGATCCGCACGAATTCCCTGATTTCATTTTCCTCCTCAGGAGCGTTGTATAGATGAGGAATTTCCAGTCCCTCTGCCACGTAATTGTTGTTGAGGAATGTTCGGATTTCCCGGATAATCTCCCAATCGGTTTCGGGGTGATAGTTTTTAAAATCCATGAAATGTTTCTCTCCCGGCGAACCGAAGGTGGTCAACGGGGCGATAAAATTACCTCCGTACCGACGGCCGTAGTCCGGGTGATCGGAAAAATTGAGCAGTGGCCTTGAACCGCCTATACCCACACCTACAAACCAACAATCCGTCGCTTTGAAGCCCGCGTGTCGCCTCAGGTATTCAAAAATTGTGGGGTGGGCCGGCCTGTTTCTCAATCCCTGAGTAATATAGTAACTGCCAGATACTCCGGTAGCCAAACCGTTAAAGTGCCCGGCTCCTCCTCTTGAAAACCTCACCTCTGGGAAAAGAACTCCCTGTTTTTCCAGTGTGGTTTCCTGAATGCGATCGATGGGATGGGCTCCTATGATGTTGTTTTGGATATCGTCTCGCCCATAGGCAATTTTATCCTCGGGTGGTTCTCCTTCCAACATATTGTACATGATATTGCCCTCTATATTTTCGTTTTGGCTACCCGCCAAATAGCGCTTCAACACCGCTTCCTGTTGCCTCACCCCACCTGCAAACAGGACAAAAACCACGTGTTCGGACATGGCCGGACTGGTCTGGGCATTCAATAGCCCGGAGGGAAGGATATAAGGCATACCAATTACACCCCCCGCTGCCAGTGCTGATCTTTTAATAAATTTCCTTCGGTCCATGGTGAAATTCTTTAGTAGTGAAAATGTTCGTTACTGGTAGCAAAGGCAAAGTACATCAATTCCGCACTCACATCCTGTCTGCTGTTGATGTAATTGATCATCCAGGTCAATTCCGCCTGGGTCGGTTGTCTCACAAAAAATCGCTTATAGGTATCCCGAATAAATTTCTCCGGGTCGGATCTCATTTCTTCATCCGAGGGAATGACCACTTCATCGCTATTCATGTATTTACTCACTAAAATATCGAAAGCAACCTGCTTATCTCCAATCGATTCGATAGCGTGGAGTGCATCCAACATGTCGTTGGGGCTCATGGCCTTTCTGAACATATTGGTGTACAGAATGGAGATGTACTGCACATTGGACTTGTCCTTGTTTTTTTCCGAATTTATCGGTAGTATAGTTTGTTCCTCAATTTCAAAGACCACATAGTCTTCCTGTTGACAGGACTGGCCGGCCAGAAGTATGATACAGCACATAATAACTGCCGTCGTTTTACCTAAAATTTGCGTATTCATCGGTAACCATTATTTCTGAAATAATAAAATTTATGTCTTTTGTCACCACAAATTCCGGCAAAAAGGTAACCACCTCTGTCGGGGTCGGCGGGCGTTTTAAATAAATCTGAAATGCCCAAATGACCAAACCCTCGTACATGGCAGGCGAATGAATCAATATGTCGACAAACTCCTCTTTATTGGATCCCGCTTTCCCAAACAGTACTGCCGGTTCCTCGTGCTCTATCATGGTAAAAGAAGCCTGAAACTCCCCCTCGGTGGGCAATCTCCATAGCAATTCATCAAATGCTGCCCGCACAAAATTAAAAGTGTTCATGTTGATCACATCGTACACCCCGTTGTTGATCATGGCCCCGAACATCTGATGAAATCCAATCTTACCCTCGTACAACTGATCTTTAGTTTTTAGCACAGCTCTAAACTTTCTGACAGCCTCGTGTTTTTCATAATACCCATCCCAATTGCCTTCCAGTGAATCCCTGAAGGCCCCGTTCAACGCAAGTCCAATTCGCCGATTGAATTCCCCGTCCGGAGCCCCTTCCACACACCTAATTTTGGCGAGGTTGTATAAGTTGAGAATATAGGCCGCTTTGTACGATCCCTCACCGGCTCTGAAACTGGTGTCGTTCATTAGGGTCTGAATAATGTCCATGCGGGTGTCCCTTTTCAAACTGTCGGCTTGCAAAAGTGCCACATGGGCAATCATCTCCTCTTCCAAAGGTTCTCTACCGATGATGTCGATAAAAATGCGTTGAACGTAATTTTCGATTTTTATCTTGGAAATATTGAAAGTAGATACCGGTTGATTACCATCTATTACTACCATCTCTTTTTCACAGGAAAAAAATAAAAGGGGAACGAGAAGTACGAGGCTGATCTTCCAATAAAATTTATTGATCTTATGAATTTTAAAAAAAGAAGCGAGAGGTGATGTTTTTTTCATTATACTGAAATATTCAAATCACAGACCCTTTTGGTTGACCGAGCGTCCGCTGAAACACCGGAAAATTATGGTTGTGGTATATCTAAGACTAATATACGACCTTTTTTTGAAGATTGCTGGTAAAGGGGTATGTTTTTTCTACAATTCATATAAAAAACTGTTTTACAATCTCATCTCCGGTTCATTTTTCAAGCCCCATTTAAAGAGAAGCCAGAAAAAGTACTTAAATTTGCCCTATGGAAACAACCGACGACTTTTTATTAAATATATCACCAGCAGACGGCAGATACGCTGCCAAAACCCGCAATCTAAGTGGATATTTTTCGGAATACGCACTGATCAAGTACAGAGTCACAGTCGAAGTGCAATACTTCAAGGCCCTGGCAGCTCTTGACCTCAATGAATTAAAGCCTCCAAAAGAGATTTTGGCTAAACTCGATGGAATAATCGAAAACTTCGACCTCACCGCAGCGCGTCGGATCAAAGAAATAGAAGGTATTACCAATCACGATGTAAAGGCTGTGGAATACTATCTGAAGGAGGAGTTTGACCGACTCGGTCTCGGACCTTTCAAGGAGTTTATTCACTTTGGACTCACCTCACAGGACATCAACAACACCGCTGTCCCCCTGAGCCACAAAGAGGCTTTGGAAGGGGAAATTCTTCCCGCCCTTAACCAGTTGGTCAACCACCTGACCAAACTCTCCCGGGATTGGGAAGACGTCCCCATGCTCGCGCGCACCCACGGGCAGCCGGCCTCCCCTACCCGACTCGGAAAAGAAATCTATGTCTTCTGTGAACGGCTGAACACTCAACTTCAAATGTTGAAAAAAATTCCTCACAGCGGAAAATTCGGCGGAGCCACAGGAAATTTCAACGCCCATTTGGTGAGTTTTCCGGAAGTGGACTGGCGGGACTTTTCCGATGGATTCCTCAGCGATTATTTAGGATTGGAGCGACAGCAAACCACCACCCAGATTGAACACTACGACCACATGGCCGCTATTTTTCACAGTTTCATTCGCATTGGAAATATTCTGACTGATCTCTGCAGAGACCTCTGGACCTATATTTCTATGGATTATTTTAAGCAAAAAACCATTGCCAATGAAGTGGGGTCTTCAGCCATGCCACACAAGGTCAATCCCATTGATTTTGAAAATGCCGAAGGGAATCTCGGCCTCGCCAATGCCCTATTTGGACACCTGGCTGCCAAGCTCCCCATATCCAGACTGCAAAGAGACCTCACCGACAGTACCGTGTTGAGGAACATCGGTTTGCCTTATGCACACCTCTCCATCGCATTGCAATCCATGGAGAAAGGTCTCGGAAAATTACTGCTCAATAAACCCCAACTAGAATCGGATCTGCAGGCCAATTACATGGTGGTCGCGGAGGCTATTCAAAATATCCTGCGAAGAGAAGGGGTGGAGGCTCCCTACGAAAAACTCAAGGAACTGACTCGCGGCAAAGCCACGGTTACCGAAAAAGACCTGGCTGCTTTTATCGACGGTTTGTCCATATCCGGAGAATTAAAGACCAAACTCAAAAGTATCAGTCCTCACAACTATTTGGGGTACAGCTTTAATCGAGATATGAGTGATGAGATATGAATTATGAGATACCAGGAGAATCATGAAGCGGAGCGGAATGATTCGATCTGGTCTCGGGAAGGGACGGAACAGAGTGGAGTGGCTTAACGAGATGAGTGATGTGATTGCCCTTGGCTTATGGCTGTTGGCTCTCTCTCTTGGCTTTTTGTCACTTACAAAGAGGGTCCTCTAATTCAATGAACACTTGATCTTCATTTTCTCCAGTTCCTTCACCAGGTCGTTGTCCACGGCCACCTTCAAATCATCGGACTTAAATTCCAGGTCGATTTCCCGCCGGGGTTCGATAACCCTGATGAACAGATCGTGTTTACCCGGGTGGTCTTCAGCCAGGTCCCTGATTTTTCCAACCACTTCTTCGGACAGTTGATTCAGTGCGAGGTTAATGGTCAGGGATTTAATGGATTGCTCACCCACCGTGCTGAGCAGCTTTACACTCTGCACCTTGAATTCTATTTCCTCGCTGTAGTATCGTTTTTTGAAAAAGCCGGTAATGTGGAGAACCTGCCCCTCGGATACCAGAGACCCAAAGCGCTGGTACTCTTCTGAAAAAAGACTAAAATTATAAGACCCGTGAAAGTCTTCAAGGGTAAAGAAACAATATCCGTTTCCCTTTTTATTTATTCCGTGCCGGGCCGCGGACACCTTGCCCGCTACTCTGCCCTTGGCACCGTCTTTTTTCACCTGATCCAACTGCCTCAATTCGCAATCGGTAAAGTTTTTGAGTTCGATTTCGTAAATGTCCAGGGGATGACCGGTGAGATATATACCCACTACGTCTTTTTCCTTCTCCAGACGGATCAATTTGTCCCACGGTTTTACCTTAGGTGGCTCGGGTTCCTCTATCATATCCTCCAGCGAATCGCCGAAGAGTGAATTCATGTTTTTGGCTTTTTGCTCCTGATAGAGTTGGCCAAAACGCAGGAGGTGTTCGATATAAGTGTCGTATTTCCCTGATTCCTCGAAATAGACTGAGCGGTGAAGTCCGAGCGAATCCAGTGCACCGGACAATACCAGACTGTCGAATACTTTTTTGTTGAATTGTCGCAGGTTTAATCTCTTCACCAGATCGAGGGAACTCTCGTAAATTCCATTTTTAATGCGATCTTCAACGAGTGCCTCCACCGTACCCTGTCCCACTCCTTTGATGGCTGTGAGTCCAATCCTGATCTCCCCCTCTTTTTTGACGGTAAAATCCGATTCACTTTCATTGACATCCGGACCCAATACCTCTATATCCATGCGTTTGGCCTCCCTAAGAAAAAAGTTGATCTTGGATATGTCGCTCTTGTTATGGGTGAGCACCGACGCCATGAATTCTTCGGGATAGTTGGCTTTGAGATAAGCGGTCTGGAACCCGATAAAGGCATAGCAGGTAGAGTGGGATTTATTGAAAGCGTACTGTGCAAATTTCTCCCAATCTCTCCATATTTTCAAAATGGTATCTTTGGCATACCCTTTAGACAGACATCCCTCTAAAAATTTAGGGTAGAGTTCGTCTATGATCTCCTTTTTCTTTTTCCCCATCCCTTTTCTCAGGGCGTCCGCTTCACCTTTGGAGAAATCAGCCAGTTTTTGTGAGAGCAGCATCACCTGCTCCTGGTAAACTGTAATCCCATAGGTTTCCTCTAAAATCTCCTCCATCTCGGGCAGATCGTATGAGATTTCCTCCCGGCCGTGTTTTCTGGCGACAAAACTGGGGATGTATTCCATGGGTCCCGGACGATACAGGGCATTCATAGCTATGAGGTCTTCGAATTTGGTGGGTTTCAATTCCTTCAATGCCTTTTGCATACCCTCGGACTCGTATTGAAAAATCCCTATGGTTTCCCCTCTCTGAAACAATTCGTAGGTCTTCTGATCGTCCAATGGAACCAGGTCGGGATCGAGATCTACCTTTCGGTTTGCCCTGACCAATTTTACAGCATCTTTAATAATACTCAAGGTCTTCAAACCGAGGAAGTCCATTTTCAGCAACCCGGCAGCTTCCGCCACATTGTTATCGAATTGAGAAAGCAGCAGATCGGATCCCTTTCCCAGCGCTACGGGCACGTAGTCCGTAACATCTGTAGGGGTGATGACCAGGGCACAGGCGTGTATTCCGGTATTTCGAACCGAGCCCTCCAGCCTTCTGGCACTTTCAAGTGTTTTTGAAATCAGGGTTTCTCCACTCGCCAATTCTCTTATTTTCATGGCCTTTTCCACATCATCGGACCTCATGCTTTCTTTGAGTTTGGGGTCGAGGCCCTTGACTGCAAGCACTCTTTTCAGGGAAGCATTGGGCGAAGTGGGGTACATTTTGGTAATTCTGTCCACTTCCTTGAGTTCCATATCCATTACCCTCCCCACATCGCGGATGGAGGATTTAGCGGCCATGGTTCCGTAGGTGATGATTTGAGCGACCTGATTGCGTCCGTATTTGTCAATGACGTAATCGATAATTCTGGACCGCCCCTCGTCGTCAAAATCGATATCAATATCGGGCATGGATACCCGGTCCGGATTGAGGAACCGCTCGAACAGGAGTTTGTATTTGATCGGATCTACATTGGTAATGCCCGTACAATATGCCACGGCTGACCCGGCGGCGGATCCCCTTCCGGGTCCTACCGACACCCCCATTTCTCTGGCCACATTGGTAAAATCCTGTACAATTAAAAAATAGCCGGGATACCCGGAGTCGTTGATCACTTTGAGTTCAAACTCCAAACGATCGACAACCTCCTGACTCAATTCGCCGTATCTCTTTTTGGCACCTTCAAAGGCGAGGTGATGTAGATACTGCTCCTGGGTATCGAAACCCGGAGGCAGGGGGTAAGCCGGCAGGAGTATGTCCCGGGCCAGTTCCAACTGCTCTACTTTGGAATAAATGTCCTGAGTATTATCAATTGCCTGAGGTACATCTGCAAACAACTTGTTCATTTCATCCTGCGTCTTGAAGAAAAAATCGTCACTTGCAAACTTAAATCGCTTCTGATCGGTGAGTTTTTTTCCGGTATTGATACAGAGTAAAATGTCGTGGGGAAAGGCGTCTTCCTTTTCCAGATAATGACTGTCGTTGGTGGCAATTACTTTGACGTCGTACTTTTTGGCAAAACCCAATAACACCTGATTGATGTCCTCCTGGCTGTATCCACTGCCGTCGATATTTTCCAGGCCTTTGTGCCTCTGCAACTCGATATAATAGTCCTCCCCGAAAATATCCAACCACCATTTCAGTTTTTCTTCAGCCTCCGCTATTTTCCCTTTCAGTATGGTTTGAGGGACTTCTGCGGCTATGCAGCAGGAGGTAGCGATGACGCCCTCACTGTGCTGCATCAACACCTCTCTGTCAATTCTGGGAAAACCGCTGTACAAGCCGTCTACGAATCCCTTAGAGCACATTTTGATCAGATTGACGTAACCGGTCTGATTTTTAGCCAAAAGCAGCTGGTGATAGCGCTTGTCCCGCATTCCTTCCTTGCGCGAAAAAGACTTTTTGAACCGGTCCTCTACCAGGTAAAATTCACAACCGATTATGGGTTTGATCCCCGCTTTTTTCGCTTCTGCAACCAATTTAAAAGCACCAAACATATTACCGTGATCGGTGAGTGCCACCCCCTTCTGGCCATCGTCGGCCGCCTTTTTAACCATATCCTCTATGGTCGTAGCACCGTCTAAAAGTGAAAATTGAGAATGGTTGTGGAGGTGTACAAATTCAGGCATACTGCTGTTGGTTAATTGGTTTGAAGTCCGGGATCGGATCAAATAATGGACCCCTTTGATTCTGAAATAACAAAGATACAGCAAAAGATTTTTTAAGCCGAAAAATACCGGGGGAATTATCAGGCGGCAGCAATGCTTTCCTGTGGGAGGGTTATTTTTTCAATCCGGGACCCCATTCTACAAACTTCTCCAGCGGATCTCCGGAAAAATAATCGACCACGGAGCGATTGTTCCAACCTCTGTTTTCCAGTATCAGATCGGGACCACCCTTCCATCGAATGACCAGGTCCAATTCCATTCGTTTGCTCTCCTTGTCCGCAAGTTCACTTATTTTAAATGTTTCTATCTCGCTGTATTCAATGGGTATGGCAATGGTTCTTTTGGTGTTGTTGAGCCGAAGCATAAGTACTTTGTTCATTTTTTCCAGGCTCGCGGATACCTGAGCAAATTCCCTGTACTCCCAC
>JAGTVA010000066.1 GCA_018224445.1 Saprospiraceae bacterium | reverse complement strand
CCATTTGCTTCACCGTGACAAATTACATCCTCGGTTTCTACCCAGGCCGAAATCTCTCCTTTTACATGTAAAAAAAGCTCCGCATGGGTACTCGGACATCCATCTGAATCAATGGAATAGGTCTCCACGTATAAGTCGCCGGGATCGGTCTGAATTGGGAAAAATACAAGGACTTCTCCAGCGGGTCCAATCCAATTGTAGTAATTTCCTACACATGTGGTATCCATGGTAAGAAATGAGCCGGTAGAATCCAGCGGGCTGACGTAAACTTCTATACATTTCTGCTCACTTTCTGTGCAAATATTAAAGGCGGACACACATATTTCATTTACCCCTTCCTGATCAAAATCCAATGCAATCATTGGAAAACTGTTGGAATCCACCAGTTCGCCATTAAGCCACCACTTATATCCGGCGGCTAAGCTGACCTCCTCTTCCAAATAAAATTCAATGCCCTGTCCGCCCAGGCAAATAGTATCCCCATTAAAACCATGGACTATTGTATTATCCATCGGAATTTTAAGGCTGTCAGTGAAAGTTATATTTGTAGCGGATAAAAACTCAATTTTGCACTGATCACTGGCCCAACCATAAATAACCAAACCGTGTAGTCTTCCCGGCTCTGTCGGAACTTCCAATAATAAAGTCCCGTTCTGAGGCGAAGCTACCAGGCTACAATCAGAAATAAGACTATCTCCCATGGGAATCAAACCTGCACTTTGCATGGAGGGATCAAAATGAGTTTCCTTATCTAAGGCGTAAAGCTCCAATTGAACTCCTTGATTATTTTGGCATTCGGAAATAAACAGGTCAATGGATAAGATTGAGTCAGTACCCCCTTTAAAAACAATCCAGTTGGGATTGCGCCAGGTGTTATACAAACAGCCCATCCATGAAACATTCATAAAATGGTCCCCCATATAAAAGCAATAATCAAGTAGATCCTCTTCTGAACAGAACAGATCCGCGTGATTGTAGAAATAAGGAGCACCTTCCTGGCATTCAATCGGTGGTTTTACATTAATGCAGAGTTCGTATTCCCCGGCATCTTCTTTATCGGTATATAGAAATATCCTGTAGGTGGTCCCCGGGTCCACACCGTAATCTTCAAATTCGATGAAACCCCACTCATCCTCATCTCTCTCGCAAATTCTGATGATCATCTCCTCATCGCAATCACCGGTTATTTCATACATTACAAATCCAATGTACACCAGGTTCTCGTGGTCCAGTGTGACGTCCAATCTTCCCGCATCTGCATCAGTGGAAAATTCAAACCAAACTCCTGCCATGTCCGCCATCAAGGGCTCTTCCTCACATTGTATTTCGGCATTAGACGGATTTTCAATATTGGCAGGATCAAAAAGTGCCTGAGTAGCGGATAAATTAGTCATCTCAAAACAAATGATTTCATTGGCATCGCTCGTCACTATACCCATTTGCAGACTATTCTCACACAAGTCGTTTTCAGGTGTTCCTCTGGGATTAACCATCTTCTTTTCATAAGAATTCTCCGCCTTCATATCCGATAAGTGAAACGGGCTTCCGAAGAGAAATAAAGTACAGAAAAGAAGGGGCAACAATAAGATAGCCCTTTTCGAAACAGTGGGTAAATTAAAAATGTGTTGAGGTAAGATGGTGTGGAAATGCATGTTAATTAGATTGAGGTTAGGTAAAAAAATAAGGTAGTCGGAGCAACTTAAGCTACTTATAATGAGTGATATAACTTACAGCCACTAAATTAGTTACAATTTCCTTAACAAAAAAATATTTACCCTGAAACTTTAATCTTCTTTACAAAAGTAAAACCACTCCAATGATCCATTTTCTCTCATGAGGTTGAATAACAAAACCTAAATATTTACATTGCCTATATCCTCATAATCCCTATTTCTTGATATCTTTGGAAAACCCAGTAAAAAACTCCCATATCACTGAACTGGCATCCAATTCGTCAAAAGACTTACTGAAAAAGCTCTTCACGGTCGATCCCGGCCAGATATGACCCCCTCCATGCAAGGTCAACAGAACTACTTCAGCCCGATCCATACAGGGTTTATAGCTTTTCTTCACAACCAATGGCCGATCAGAATCCTCCTCAAACACCATTACCTCATATTCCGGAATTTTGGTACAACCGTTTTTCAACCTCCAATACTCCACCACTTCTTCCGCAGCGGAGAAATTTTGGTTTCCCCTGTAATCGACAATTAAATCATCGGTACCGTGAATCTGCATAACCGGAATCAGATGTTCCGGATGGCAGGTGGACATTTGGCCTTTCCACATGGAGCCGGTTACAGAAGCCACTGCTGCAATTCTGTGGGAGAGTTCACAAGCCAATTTGTAACTCATGAATCCGCCGTTGGAGAAGCCACAGGAGTACATTCTGCTTTCATCTACAGCATACCATTTACCCAAGCTGTCCAGGACTGCATTGAGGAACCCCACATCGTCGGCTCCTCCCTGTCTTCCACTGACATTCCACGCTGCATTTAACCCCGCCGGAAAAACGGCGATAAAGTTCTCTTTCTCTGCCAATTCATTGAAGTTGCTCATGCGCATGGCTCTCTGCATAGATTGAGTGAGTCCGTGCAGCACCAAAACCACAGGATGCCCGGAAGTAGGTGCCTCTTTTTGCGGATGGTAAACTATAAATTCTCTCTCCGTATGATCGTACTCAAAAGAAAATTTCTCCTGTGTCCAGGACTGGCCGGGCCAACCCATTCCCAAAACACAGAAGATAATCATCAAAATTAAATTATTAGGCATGCAAATTTTTTTTTATCATCCAATACAACTCCACTATATTTAAATATACCATCAAATTTGGTAGCAAACAATCATTAAATTCAATGTTTTTAATAACTTTGGAAAAACATTTAAATTATGCGAATTGCCATAATAGCCCACAACGGTAAAAAGGCGGATATGGTCTCCTTTTTGCTGAACTTTAAACACATTTTGGATCAAATTGAATTGGTAGCCACGAAAACCACCGGAGGACTGGTGGAAAAAGCAGGGCTCGAGGTGACAAAAGTGTTGTCCGGACCCGAAGGAGGAGATGCCCAAATTGCCGCTATGGCCGCTGAAAATAAGCTGGACCTGATTGTTTTTTTTAGGGATCCGCTGGACAAGCACCCTCATGAACCGGATGTCCAAATGCTGATGAGAATCTGTGATGTGCACAACATACCGCTCGCTACCAATCCCGCAGCAGCTCAATTGATATTCGAGGCCATTATTCAAAGACATCACTTAACTCAAGGGGACCAATAAAAGTGGCTTGATTTTTGAATGTATTTTCTTTCCATAGTTTATATTACTCACTCATACCGAAGAGCAGATGTGTAAAAACCCATTGTCGAGAGAAAAAACCATAAAATACACCGAATACCCTTCTGCGGATCAATTGTCCCGGGAGGATATTGACCTTTTGACCAGAGCGTGGAATCAAACACAAAATGCCTATGCCCCGTATTCTCATTTTAAAGTAGGGGCCTGCTTATCGCTGGAAGACGGCACAACCATTTCCGGTTCCAATCAGGAAAATGCATCCTATCCGGCCGGCTTGTGCGCAGAGCGGGTAGCTCTTTTTAGCGCAGCGGGTACCCATCCGGGAAAAAAAATTATCGCCCTGGCCATATCTGCTAAAAATCAAACCAACGACCTCCTGGACCCCGTATTTCCATGTGGATTTTGTCTTCAGGTTTTAGTTGAAATGGAGAGAAAACAACAAAAACCCATCCGATTGATTATCGGAAACCCAAACACCCGTGTACTTGTTTTTGATTCCGGTGGAGATATGATGCCCTTTGCCTTTGATGCCGAACAGCTTTAAAAGGGCCCCTTTTAATCCTTAAAATACATACCGGCCTGCTCCAGGTCCTCCTCCGTATCAATGCCTACACTTTCCCACAGCCCGCTTTCAATGATACCGACTTCATAACCGTACTCCATCCACCGGAGTTGTTCCAAATGTTCAGCGGATTCAAGTCCACCGTATTCGAGACTGGCCAAGTCCTGTAAAATGGAATTGTAGTAAGCATAAACCCCTATGTGCCGGTAAAAGGCATTGTTGTTTACCCAATTTACAGGATCTTCCCCCCTTACAAAAGGAATGGCCGACCTACTAAAATACATTGCGCGCCCCAGTCGATCAAATACCACTTTTACCGAATGGGGAGAGTGCAGTTCTTCATTGGTAATGATGGGGCTGGCAAGTGTTCCCACCTCGTATATCCCCTCCCCCATCAAATCTATCAGCTCTTTCATTCCCTCCCAATTCATTATTATCTCATCTCCCTGAACATTGACCAACAAATCATTTCCTGGCAATCCCCTGGCCACTTCAGCACATCTGTCGGTACCGCTCTTGTGGTGCTCTGAAGTCAGTACTACCTCAGCCCCTATAGATTCCGCCATCACCTGTATCGAGGTGTGGTCTGTGGCAATAATTACACGATCGAAAAGTTTACTGTTCATTACATTTTCATACACCCGCTGAAGGAGACATTTGGAGCCTATATTGATCAAAGGCTTACCGGGAAGTCTCGTTGAGCCAAATCTCGATGGAATAATGGCAACAACCTCTGCGTTTTTTTTCCACATAAATCTATTATATTAAAAAAAATTATAATATATTTGTGTCTTCAACAACACTTTTTAAGATGACGAAGTTAAAACTAATCTTTTGTTTTTGGATCACCTTTGGCCCTTTAACTTTAACCGGACAGACAGAATGGGTGGTGTTTATCAACAGCGATCAAACGATCATTACCACTCACACCATTCAGAGTGGAGAAACACTATACTCGATTTCAAGGAATTACAACCTCAGTGTCGAGGAATTATCCGAGGCCAATTCCTCCATAGATTTCAGTGCGTTGCGGGTGGGATCACAGCTAAATATTCCCCTGTCCGACCAAAAGATCAGTCCGACAAAGCCATCCGGAGATTATGCCGGACTGAATTTGGAGATTATACCCGGTCAAACTCTGTTTGCGATCAGCCAGGCCAGTGGGTTGTCCATAGATGAGATACAAAATTTAAACGACCTCGAGGGTACTGAGCTGTCTCTAGGGCGGGCCATTCAATTGGGTTATTATTCCTTTGCAGCGCAAAATACACGCTCAGGTATCGAAACTGAAGTTGCTTTAGAAAAAAAGCCATCCAATCAAATTGAAGAAAAACACAGGGAAATACTACCGCTGGATAATAAAGAGGACAAAAAAGAAGTTGAGTTGACTTTCCATCACGACAGAGGGGTCGCCGTTTGGAATGAGGAGTGGAAATCAACCAGCGGATTTTATGTTTTACACCGTTCTGCTCCCATCAATTCCATCATTGAAATTGAAAACCCCATGTTTAACCGCCGCGCCTTTGGAAAAGTATCGGGGAGAATACCGGCGAGTTTGTACTCCTCAGACGTTATTTTAATAGTTTCTGACGGCCTGGCTCGACATTTAGGGGTAATTGATCCGAGATTCTTTGTAAAAGTTAGATATTTGCAACCCAATTAAAAAATACTTTACTCGATTTATGGAATACTTTGAAAATATACTCGCTGCCATCGGCAACACTCCTCTCATTAAAATTAATAAATTAATGGGAGATACTGAAGCTTTAGTGCTCGCGAAAGTAGAGAGCTTTAACCCGGGACATTCTATCAAGGACCGGATGGCATTAAAAATGCTGGAAGATGCCGAAAAGGAAGGAAAGATCAAACCAGGCGGCACCCTGATCGAATGCACCTCAGGAAATACCGGAATGGGACTGGCCATTGCCGCATCTGTAAAAGGGTATCGCTGCATTTTTACCACCTCCGACAAGCAATCTCAGGAGAAAATTGACATGTTGCGAGCATTTGGAGCAGAGGTGGTGGTTTGTCCCACCGCTGTGGCTGCCGATGATCCCGAATCCTATTATAGTGTAGCTCGCCGAATCAGTGAGGAAACTCCCAACAGCATTTGGTTTAACCAATACGACAATCTCTCCAATACCCAGGCTCATTACGAGTCTACTGGTCCTGAATTATGGAGGCAAACTCAGGGAAAAATTACTCATTTGGTGGTGGGGGTAGGCACCGGCGGCACCATTTCCGGAGTAGGGAGGTTTTTAAAGGAAAAAAATCCCAATATCAAAATTTGGGGTATTGACACTTATGGTTCTGCCCTGAAGAAATACCACGAAACGGGAAAATTGGATCCCGAGGAGATATACCCCTACATCACAGAGGGGATTGGGGAAGATATCATTCCGAAGAATGTCAATTTTTCGGTTATCGATCACTTTGAAAAGGTGACTGATAAGGACGGTGCAGTAATGACCAGGAGATTGGCGTCTGAAGAGGGAATTTTTGGCGGGTATTCATGCGGCTCGGCAGTGGCCGGTTTACTGCAAATGAAAGATCAGCTCAAAAAAGGCGATGTGGTGGTAGTAATACTGCACGATCACGGAAGCAGGTACGTAAAAAAGGTATTCAATGACCAATGGATGAAGGACAATAACTTTTTGGAAAACTGACAAACTACCTGGGGCGGCTAATGTATGCTAACCTAAACACCAGATGTTAATTAATAATTTTAATACCCATTTTTAGGTTGTATTTAACTAACAGACGACAAACTCAATGATTGGTTTTCTAAACAAACTGCCCAAACGATTTCTACGAATCGGAACACTGGGAAATACTGCTGCCGCAGCAATACTTATCTTGTTTTTTTTACTCCCCGGAAAATCGACAGCACAGGACATGCTTTTTTCCCAGGCTTACGCAAGCCCCTCCTTTTTCAATCCGGCTTTGGCAGGTGCTTACGATGCGCTTTATCGAATTTCGGTTCAACACCGCAACCAGTGGAATGCCGTTTTGGACAACCCTTTTAAAACCTATGCCCTATCGGGAGATGCCCGCCTCGAAATAGGGAGAGACCGAAACAAAAGGGATGCCTTTTCGCTGGGGGCAAACTTCCTCAGCGACCGGGTCGGAAAATTGGACTTCAGTAAAACTTCCATCTCGCTTGTAGGAGCTTTTCACAAAAATCTCAGCCAGCAAAACACGCAGTTTCTATCCGTCGGATTTTCTCTGGGCATGAATCAACAGAACATCAATTACGAAAACATCCGGTTTCACGACCAATTCGATGGAACCAACTCCTACAATTTGCCCACAGATGAACCCCTGCCACAAAACAACTTTTCCTATGCCGACGTCAGTATTGGGTTAAATTACAGCTATAGGAGCAGCAGTGGCCTCCGCCTCAATGTAGGTGGGTCTATACTGCATTTGCTCGCACCCAATGTCTCCTTCTACCAAAACTCACAGGAACCGCAATATTTTGGGGAGACCGAGAATAAAATTCACAGAAATTTTATAGGACACCTCAGCGCAGAAACCGCTATTTCACCTGAAATTTGGCTATCACCCAGAGTAATCACCTCCTTTCAGGGACCACATACCCAAATTTATGCCGGCACGGGATCAAAACTTTTACTCAATGAATCATACAACAGTTTCCTGCATTTTGGTATCTTTACAAGAGTGAACAACAGGTTGGACGACTATAAATTCAGAGACCTGTCTTTTCTGGTAGCATTTGAAATTGAGGGAATTAGCCTGGGTTTGAGTTACGACTTGTCGATGGACGACATCAAACACTACAGTCAAAGGCAGGGAATATTTGAAATTTCGCTTTCGATCATGGGCGACTATTACAATGAACACGACCTGTGTCCGAGATTTTAAATAAATATTCAATGATTTTGTAGTTACCGTTTTTTTTGGTTTTATTTGTAAAAAATAATACATATGAATCCTCGGGCAAAACCTGAATTGGATTCAATTGTTATAGGAAACAGGTGATGACAAGTTGTCACGAAAGCGTTAAAATCGGATTTAATGGCAGTTTTTTTTGGAAATATCTTTCTAAGGAAAAAATTCATGCCATTATAGCTGAAATAGCAATTTGGTACGATTTTTTCGATTAATCATTAATATAAGCAACTAATAGGGCTAAATCATTAGGTATAAAAACACTATGAATAGGAAATTCTCAAATAAAGTTAAAAAAATCATCAGTCAAAGCAGGGAAGAAGCACTGCGACTGGGTTCCGAGTATATCGGAACTGAGCATCTGTTATTGGGTTTAATACGAGACAAGGAAAACCTTGCAATGGATGTTTTGAAATCGATGAATGTGGACTTTGACGATTTAAAGGAACGGGTTGAGCAATTGGCACTATCCAGAAGTACGGACAACACCCGTGTAAATATTGGCAACCTGCCACTCAACAAACACGCTGAGCGGGTTTTAAAAGTAACTTTTCTCGAAGCCAAGGAATTCGGTCACGAAGAGATCAGTCCCGAGCACCTTTTATTGTCTGTCCTGAAGCACAGGGAAAACCCGGCTTCCAAAGCGCTGGAGGAATTTGAAATTGATTATGAGGGATTTAGGTCCGAGTTGGAATACGTGAGTCACGAGCAAAATTTTCTGAGTTCGGGATTGAGTAGCCAGTCCCCTTCCAACCCGGAAATGCCTATGGAGGAGGAAGGAAGTGCCACAGGCAGATACGGAAGGAAATCCACTACCAAATCCAGGACACCGGTTCTGGATAATTTTGGGCGGGACATTACCAAACTCGCTGAAGAAGATAATCTGGATCCCATCACAGGGAGGGAAAAAGAAATAGAAAGAGTTTCCCAGATTCTATCCAGAAGAAAGAAAAACAATCCCATATTAATCGGAGAACCCGGCGTGGGTAAAACTGCTATTGCCGAGGGACTGGCCATTGCCATTCACGAAAAAAAGGTCTCCAGAACCCTGTTCAATAAACGGATTGTAATGCTCGATTTAGCTGCGCTTGTAGCCGGAACGAAGTACAGAGGGCAATTTGAAGAGAGAATGAAAGCCATCATGAATGAATTGGAGAAATCCAGAGATGTCATTCTCTTCATCGATGAAATTCACACCATTGTCGGAGCCGGAGGAGCTACCGGATCACTGGATGCCTCCAATATTATAAAACCAGCTCTCGCCAGAGGGGAATTGCAATGCATCGGTGCCTCTACTCTAGACGAGTATCGGCAGTACATTGAAAAAGACGGTGCACTCGACAGGCGTTTTCAAAAAGTATTGGTCAATCCACCCAGTCCCGACGAGGCCATCACCATTCTCAATAACCTCAAACCCAAATACGAGGAGTTTCACAACGTGTCTTATTCAGACGACGCCATAAAGGCTTGTGTCAAATTGAGCGAGAGATACATTACCGACCGTTTTTTACCGGACAAAGCCATCGACATCATGGATGAGGTGGGCGCGCGCGTGCATTTGAAAAACATACACGTACCCAAGCACATTGAAGAATTGGAAAAGGAAATAGAAGAAGTAAAAACCTTAAAGAACAAAGCGGTGAAAGGACAGCAATACGAGAAAGCTGCCGACCTCAGAGATAAGGAAACCAAACTCATTCGCCAGTTGGATATCGCCAAAGACGAATGGGAAGAGGAATCGAAATCACACAAATATCCCGTGGATGAGGAAACCATAGCTGAAATAGTAGCTATGATAACCGGCATCCCGGTAAGCCGCGTAGCTCAGAGCGAAAGCAAAAAGTTGGTCGGCATGAAAGACGACCTCAAAAAAGTTATCATCGGGCAGGACGAGGCCATTGGAAAAATAGCTAAAGCTATTCAGAGAAACAGAGTGGGACTCAAGGACCCGAAAAAACCTATTGGTACTTTCATTTTCCTCGGACCCACCGGCGTGGGTAAAACGGAATTAGCAAAAGCCCTTGCCAGGTATATATTCGATTCGGATGATGCCTTAATTCGCCTCGATATGAGCGAATACATGGAAAAATTCTCTCTGAGTCGACTAATTGGTGCCCCTCCCGGATATGTGGGTTATGAAGAGGGCGGCCAATTGACTGAAAAAGTAAGGAGAAGGCCCTATTCGGTAATCCTGCTGGACGAAATAGAAAAGGCACACCCCGATGTGTACAATATACTGCTTCAGGTATTGGACGATGGTATCCTGACCGATGGGTTGGGGCGAAAGGTCAATTTTAAAAATACCCTGATTATCATGACTTCCAATATAGGAGTAAGACAATTGAAAGATTTTGGACAGGGGGTCGGTTTTGCTACCCAAGCCAGGGTAGAATCTAGTGAGGAGCACAGCAAATCAGTGATTACCAATGCCCTGAAGAAAACATTCTCGCCCGAATTTCTCAATAGAATAGACGATGTGGTAATTTTCAATAATTTGGGCAAAGAAGAAATTTTCCAAATCATCAATATAGCTTTGGGAGATTTGTACGACCGCTTAAAAAACCTGAACTTTACCCTTAGCCTAACAGACGAGGCCAAGGAGTTTATCTCCACCAAGGGATTTGATCCCCAGTACGGGGCCCGTCCCTTGCACAGGGCTATTCAAAAATACATTGAAGATCCGTTGGCAGAATATATCCTGAATCACAACCCCAAAGAAGGCTCTAGCTTTGAGGTCAATTTAAATGAAGAGAAAGACAATACCGTCATACATCAAACTGAAAATATAAATACTGATGCAGAATAAGTCGTGAAAATTATTTAATCTGCAATTATTGTTATACATTTGTTAATAAAAAATAAAATTTGGCTAGAAGAAGAAGTATCCCGCGAAGACAAAAGAAAGACACCACCCCTATTAACCACCTTATAAAGGTGCCTGAGATCCGATTGGTTGGCGATAATTTGGAGGAAATCAGCGAAGTCATTGGAACCACTATTTTATCGGGAATATACCCCACCAAAGCTGCCCGACAATGGGCTGAAGAAATGGGATTAGACCTCATTATGATTTCTGAAAAAGCCAAACCCCCTGTCTGTAAAATTACCGATTACAATAAATTTCTCTATTTGCAAAAGAAAAAGCAAAAAGAGATGAAGAACAAGTCGGCCAAGACCGTGGTTAAGGAAATTAGGTTCGGTCCCAATACCGACGACCACGATTTTAATTTCAAATTAAATCACGCCATTGGGTTTTTAAAAGACGGAGCGAAGGTGAAAGTCTTTGTCCATTTTAAGGGCCGTACCATCGTCTTTAAAGACAGGGGCGAACTCCTTCTGCTTAGGTTTATCAAGGAGTTAGAGGAATATGGAACTGCTGAAAACCTGCCAAAAATGGAAGGCAAGAGAATGATCGTAATGATCGCGCCCTCAAAAAAATAAATATTTCCTCCAATAGAGGTGTATAACTAACTATTTTACTATCTTTGCAGCCGCAATTGAAAAACAACTATTATTATGCCAAAGCTTAAAACACATTCTTCTGCCAAGAAAAGATTTAAGGTTACGGGAACCGGAAAGGTAAAACGATTCCAGGCCAATACCGGTCACCTTGGAAGAAAAAAGACGAAAAAGCGCAAACTCAGACTTAGAGACAGTGTATTGGTACATAAGTCTGAAATCAAGCGCGTAAAAAGATTATTAGCCATAGGTTAATAGAATTGTTTAATTATCAAAATCTAAAAAAATGCCTCGGTCAGTAAACTCTGTTGCATCTCGAAGAAAAAGAAAGAAAATCCTCAAACAGGCGAAAGGTTACTTCGGTGCCCGGAAAAATGTATACACGGTAGCTAAAAACGCCGTCGAAAAAGCATTGCTCTATGCCTACAGGGACAGGAAAAATAAAAAGCGCAATTTCCGTAACCTCTGGATAACTCGTATCAATGCGGCCGTTAGAGAAGAGGGAATCAATTACAGCACTTTTATGCATCAGCTGAAACAAAAAGACGTTCAGTTGAACAGAAAGGTTCTAGCCGACTTAGCCATGAACCACCCCGAAGATTTTCAAAAAATTGTGGCACAGGTGAAGTAATAAGTTGCCCTTGCCCGCAAGTTATACAAACAGAAAAAGCCTTAATTCGAATGAGTTAAGGCTTTTTCTGTTTTACTTTTATCGCCCTTTATAGTGGCCTCGTTTATCCTTTCTTTTTCCTGACTTCGACAAATTTTTCACTCTTAGCGCAAACAAAAAACTCATCTCTCATCTCTATCAAACCCCTATATCCTCATTCCAAAGTTCCGGCTTGTTTTTAATAAAGGTATCCATTAGGGCAATACACTCATCGTTATTCAATACCACCACCTCCACGCCCCGGGATTTAAGCCATTCTTCTTCTCCCTTGAAATTCACATTCTCTCCTATTACGACTTTGGGTATTCCATAAAGTATGATGGTACCCGAACACATAGAACAGGGCGATAAAGTGGTATAAATTATACACTCCCGGTAAACTTCAGCGGACAGACTGCCCGCAT